>NZ_JBFAIV010000001.1:163485-495684 GCF_040654875.1 Streptomyces sp. NPDC050610
CCCCGCCATTCAGCGACGGCCCACGACCGGCGGCGCCGCACCCATCCACACCAGCCACACCCCGAGCGGCGACACCACGCCCGTACGCCCCACCGAATCCCAACCGGCTGCTCCCTCGACAAAGCCCGCCACCGACAACCGCATCGGGGACACCGTCCAGCGTTCGGCGACGAGCGGCGGCCCCGCGCCCATACGCGCCACCGGCCCCCAGGCCGCGCCGCCCGCGACGGGCCCCACCATCCAGCGGCGGCCCACCACCGGCAGCGCCGCACCCATCCACACCAGCAACACCACGGCAAACAGCGGCACCACGGACCCCGCCACCCCGGCCGTACAGCGCCGGTCGGCCGCGCCCGACGACGCCTCGCCGCCCGTACGCACCGGCCCGACCCCGGGCAGCGACGCCGCGCCCTCAGCCCCCGCCCCCTCCGCCACCACCACCCCGGCCCAGCCCGGCCCCGCCGTGCAGCGGCGGCCCGTGGCCGGCGACTCGGCGCCCCTGCGCGCCGTGGACACGAGCGGCCCCGCCGACACCGATGCCGGCCGCGCCCCGGCCGAGGCGGTGCAGCGGTCGGCGCGCGGCACTGGCCCGGCCCCCGCGCCCGTACGCGCCAGGCCCGTCGTCCAGCGGCGCGCGACCACTGGAGCCCCCGGCAACCGGCTGACGTCCGCGCACGGCGTCGGTGCGGTCGGCCGCGCGCTCCAGCCGGCGGGTCCCGCGGCCGGCCCGCAGCCCGTCAGGCCCGTACAGCGCACGGCGCCCGCGCCCGGCCCCGCCGCCGCCGACCCCCCGGCGGACACCGCGCAGGCAGCCGCGCCGCTCATCCAGCGCAGCGCCGACCCCACATCCGGCGCCCTGGCCAAGAGCCTCGGGCTGGCGCAAGCGGCCGCGCCGCTCGTCCAGCGCCGGACCGACCCCACCGTCAGCGCCCCGGCGGCCCCCCGCTCCCTCGGTGCGGGCACGGTCCCGGCCCCCGAGCAGCAGTCCGCGCCCGTCGTCCCCCTCCGGAGGCCCGTCGCGCCCGCCGCCATGCCCGCGCCCGTACAGCGGCGCACCGCCGAGATCCCGGTGTCCGCGCCGGCCCCGGCGCCCGCTCCCGAGCCGGCGCCCGTTCAGCCGCCGCCGGAGCCGCCCGCCCAGCAGCGGGCCGCCGCTCCGCCACCGTCCCGAACGGCGCCCCGGGCCGCCGAGCAGTCGGCGTCCGCGTCGGCGTCCGCGTCCGCATCGGTGTCGGCGGCCGCGGCCACGGGCTCCAAGCCGAGGCCGGCCACCGCCGCCAGTCCCGCCGAGCTCGACGATCTGGCGCGCCGGCTCATAGCGCCGCTGTCCCGGCTGCTGCGAGCCGAACTGCGCGGGGACCGTGAGCGCGTCGGGCGGCTGCGCGACCACGGGCGCTGAGCGCGACGGCACCACCTCGACACCGGCCCCCACCCCGTACCACTAGCGAGAGAACCCACGCATGCCGAACACCCAGGATCCCGGTTCAACCGTCTTCTTCAAGCTGACCATCGACGGTCAGGACCTCGGGCTGTTCAACGGCTGCGAGGGGCTCGCCTCCGAGGTCGAGGTGGAGCAGCGGCAGGAGGGCGGCAACAACGGCTTCGTCTGGCAGCTGCCGTCCCGCGTGACGTTCTCCACGATCCGGCTCACGCGCCCGCTGACCCACGAGACCTCGCGGGTGGCCGCCTGGATCTCGTCGATCGCCACCGGCATCAGCCGGCCGACGGCGCAGATCGCGGCGCTCCGCGCGAACGGTTCGATCGTCGCGCAGTGGGGGCTGGTGGAGGTGCTGCCGGTGCGCTGGCAGGGTCCGAGTCTCAATCCGGAGAGTCCGAGCGTGGCGACCGAAACTCTGGAGATCGCCCATCACGGTTTCACTGACGCGGGAGGTGCCTGATGGCCGCGCCGACCGGCGGCAAGGCGGGAGCGAGCCTGGTACGGGCGTCGCTCGCGATCCATCAGCCGCCCACCGACCTTGGCGGGTCGATGGGCGGGAGGATCGGAGAAGTGGAGTTCCAGTTCAACCCGACGCAGCTCCAGATGGGGCGCGAGGCGGAGTGGCAGACGCGGCAGGCGGTGGCGTACATGCGCGGCGCGCCGCCGAAGTTCACCGGCACCCGGCCCGCGACGCTCCAGCTTGAGGTGTTCCTGGACGCGTCCGGCACCCCGAAGTCGGGGAAGGTGCAGAAGCAGGTCGAACTGCTGCTGTCCTGCTGCGAGGTGACGTCGCAGAGCTCGCAGTCCAAGCGGCCGTCGCCGCCGTGGGTGCGGTTCTCGTGGGGGTCGTTCAACACGGTGCAGTTCATCGCGTACGTGACGTCCGTCAACGCGAACTACACCCTGTTCAACCCGACCGGCGAGCCGATCCGCGCGACGTGCACGCTGTCGCTCACCGAGGTGGCCATGTCCACCAAGGGGCAGAACCCGACGTCCGGCGCGCTCTCCGCGCGCCGCATCACCCGCACCGTGGCGGGCGACTCGCTGGCCTCCCTGGCCTGGCGGGAGTACGGGGACGCGACGCGCTGGCGAGTGATCGCCGAGGCGAACGGCATCGACGACCCGATGCGGCTGCGCCCCGGCACCGAACTGCTGCTACCGGCCGCCGACGAGGTACGCGCGCCGGACCTGGCCGAGGAGGGCTGATGAGCGAGAAGACCTTCACCACCGTCCTCCACGCGGAGATCGGCGGGGCGGTGCTGATCGACAAACTGGCGGCCCACCTCATCGAGGGCTGGGTGGACGCGAGCGTCAACGTGCCGTCCGCGTTCCAGCTGACGTTCGACGACTCGGGCAGCGACATCCTGAAGAAGTTCCCGCAGATCAAGGTGGGCGCGGAGGCGAAGCTCAGCCCGTTCACGGACGGCAGGCGCGGCGACCCGATGCTGACCGGCGAGGTCACCGCGCTGGAGGCGGACGTCGACGCGGGCGGCAAGTCGCTGGTGGTGCGCGGCTACGACCTCGGGCACCGGCTGCTGCGCAACCGCCGTGTCGAGGGGTACCCGAACATGACGGCCGGGGACATCGTCAAGCGCCTCGCCGGCAAGAACGGCCTGACCATCGGCAAGGTCGACCCGACGCCCACGGTGTACGAGCTGGCGACCCAGCCCAACATCACCGACTGGGACTTCCTCTCCCGGCTCGCCGTGGAGAACGACGTCCACCTCTACTTCGACCAGTACGGCAAGCTCCATTTCACCGACCTGCCGTCGGCCTCCGGCGCGCCCTCCGACACCACCCCGGCCGCGCAGTCCCCGTACGTGCTCGAATTCGGCCACAACACCACCCAGGCGCGGGTGTCCGTCACCGCCGCCGGGCAGGTCAAGCGGGCCTCCGCGCGCGGCTGGGACATGACCGCCAAGCGCTCGCTGTACGCCGACTCCGCGGCCACGAAGAGCGAGGACATCCTCGCGGACATCACACCGGGGAAGGTGTCGTCGCCGTTCGGATCGTCCGAACTGACCGAGACGCAGACCCCGTACACCAAGTCGGGGCAGGTCAAGCACGCCGCGAAGGCGCTCGCCGACGACGTCGCGAACTCCTTCGCGGAGCTGGAGGTCGCGATCACCGGCAACCCCGAGATGCGGCCGGGCCACCCGGTCGCGCTCAAGGGCGCCGGGTTCCCCTTCGAAGGGAAGTACACGGCGACCGGCGTCCGCCATGTCTTCGAGTCGGGGCGGCCGTTCACCACCTGGCTGCATGTCTCGGCGCGCCAGTTCCGTTCGCTGTACGGGCTGGCCTCGGGCGGCTCGGAGGAGGCGCCGGCCATGCCGGGCGTGGTCGTGGCGCTGGTCAGCAACGCCAAGGACCCGCTGAAGCTGAACCGGGTGAAGCTGACCTTCCCGTGGCTCTCGGACACGTACGAGAGCGACTGGTGCCGGGTCGCGCAGTTCGGCGGGGTCAAGGGCGGCGGGCTGCTGATGCCCGAGGTCGAGGACGAGGTGCTGGTCGCCTTCGACCGGGGCTCGCTGGAGCACCCGTACGTCATCGCGGGGCTGTACAACGGGAAGGACAAGCCGACCCCCGACCCGGACGGCATCGCCCCGGTCGACGGGCTCAGCGGCAAGGTCAACTGGCGCAGCCTGACCTCCCGTTCCGGGCACACGCTGGAGCTGGTGGACGCCAAGTCGAAGATGAAGAGCGGCATCCGGCTCCAGACGGGCAACGGCAGGCTCGCCGTGCACCTCGACGAGATCCGGACGAGCGTGAGCATCCTGGCCGACGGCAGCGTGCACATCAGGGGCACCGGCAACGTCGGCATCACGGCCGGCGGCAATCTGTCGCTGAAGGCCGGGGGAGCGATCAGCATCACCGCCGGGGCCGCGGTGGACATCAAGGCGGGGATGAAGTTCGGCGTCACCGCGGGGGCCGAGGCGGACATCAACGCGGAGGGCGCCGTGAACATCGACGCGGGCGCCGCGGTGGAGATCCAGGCAGGTCTCACGGCCGGGATGAAGGCCGGCGGACCGGTGACGCTCACCTCGCCCGCGATCGTGGGTATGGAGACGCCGGTGGTGGTCGTCAACGACATCCCGCTGCCGATCTGATCCATCCGATCCATCCGATCTGCCCGACCCGTCTGATCCATCTGTCCCGTCCGACCCGTCCGACCCGTCCGACCCATCTGATCCGTCTGATCCGGAGGAAGAAATCCGAGTCCATGTCCGAGACTGAGCGCCGACCCGAGACTGAGTGCCTATCCGAGCCTGAGGGGGCCACGGCAGATGAGTGAGCAATTCGTCGGTGCGGGCTGGGCGTTCCCGATGCGCACGGATGTCTCCGGCGGCATCGCGCTCGTCCGCCGCGAGCGCGAGATCGAGGAGTCCATGCGGCTCGTCCTGGCCACCGCGCCGGGCGAGCGGCCGATGCGGCCCGAATTCGGGTGCGCGGTGCACGACATGGTCTTCGCGCCGGTCAACGAGGCGACGGCCGGCCGTATCCGGTACGAGGTGAGGCTGTCGCTGGACCGGTGGGAGCCGCGCATCGAGGTGCTGGACGTGCTGGTGAGCCCGGCGCCGGACGACCCGTCCGTGCTGTACATCGACGTGCAGTACGCGGTGCGCGGCACCAACAACCCGCGCTCCCTCGTCTTCCCCTTCTACGTGATCCCGTCCAGCGAAAGCGACGTCTGATGGCCCTGCCCGCCCCCCACCTCGACGACCGGCGCTTCCAGCAGTTCGTCGACGACGCCAAGCGCTACATCCAGCAGCGCTGCCCCGAGTGGACCGACCACAACGTCTCGGACCCCGGCGTCACGCTCATCGAGGCCGTCGCGCACATGGCGGACCAGGTCGTCTACCGGCTCAACCGGGTGCCGGAGAAGAACCACCTCGCCTTCCTCGACCTGCTGGGCGTCAACCTCTTCCCGCCCGCCGCGGCCCGCGCCGACGTCACGTTCTGGCTCTCCGCACCGCAGGACGAGCCCGTCGTGCTGCCCACCGGCACGGAGGTGGCGACCAGCCGCACCGAGTCCGAGGAGGCGGTGGCCTTCGCGACGGAGAACGATCTGACGATCGTGCCGTGCGAGCTGGAGACCGTACTGCGGCAGGCGGCCGGCTCCTCGCCCGAGGACCGCAGCCATGACATCTTCGGCGGCGACGACGTGCCGGTCTTCGGCGAGACGCCGCAGCCCGGCGACATGCTGCTGTTCGGGCTGTCGGCGGCCGTGCCGCGGTGCGTCGCGGTGCTGAACCTCGACAGCCGGGTGGACGGCGTCGGCGTCGACCCCCGGCAGCCGCCGCTGTGCTGGGAGGCGTGGACGGCCGACGGCTGGATCGAGTGCGAGGTCGACGAGGACTCCACCGGCGGCCTCAACCGGCCCGGCGAGGTCGTGCTGCACATCCCCTCCGGCCATCTGCTCTCCCGCGTCGGCCGCCGCGAGGCGGGCTGGCTGCGCTGCCGGGTGACGGAGGCCGCGCCGGGCCAGCCGTTCTACAGCGCCTCGCCGACCGTACGGGCCGCGTCCGCGTTCACCATCGGCGGCACGACGATGGCCGCCCACGCCGAGGTCGTGCAGGACGAGTCGCTGGGCGAGTCCTCGGGCGTGCCGGGGCAGCGGCTGCGGCTCGCCAACGCGCCCGTCGTCGGCGACCACCCGCCGGTGCTGCTGGAGGTCTCGGACGGCGAGGGCTGGCAGGGCTGGGAGGTCGTCGGCGACTTCGCGCGCTCGGGCCCCGAGGACCGCCACCTCACCCTGGACGCGGCCACCGGGGAGATCGCCTTCGGCCCGTCCGTACGCCAGGCGGACGGCGAGATGCACCAGTTCGGCGCCGTGCCCGCCAAGGGCGCGATGATCCGCGCCACCCGCTACCGCACCGGCGGCGGGCGCGGCGGCAACGTGGCGCGCGGCGCGATCCAGGTACTGCGCAGCTCCATCCCGTACATCGCGCGCGTCGTGAACCGCGAGGCCGCGCGCGGCGGCGTCGACGGCGAGACGGTCGACGAGGCGAAGGTACGGGCCCCGATCGCGCTGCGCGCCCAGGAACGGGCCGTCACGGCGCGGGACTACGAGGAGCTGGCGCGCCGCGCCGCGCCCGAGACCGCCCGTATCGCGTGCCTCGCGGCGGACCAGCACGACCACGGCGACAACGCGGTACGGGTCCTCGTCGTCCCGCAGGCCGTCTCCGACCGGGGCGGCCGGCTCCGCTTCGAGCAGCTGGTGCCCGGCGACGAACTGCTCGGCCGCGTCACCGAGTTCCTCGACGAGCGCCGCCCGCTGGGCACCCGGCTCTCCGTCGGCCCGCCCTTCTACCAGGGCGTCACGGTCGTCGCCACGCTGCACTCCTTCCGCGCCGCGCAGGCCGAGCGGGTACGGGCCGAGGCGCTCGACGCGCTCTACGACTACCTCGACCCGCTGACCGGCGGCGCGCACGGCGAGGGCTGGCCGTTCGGGCGTCCGCTGCGCTCCGGCGAGATCTTCGCGGCGCTCCAGCGGGTGCCCGGCGTGGAGCTGGTGGACGAGGTGCTGCTGCACCCCGCCGACCCGCTGACCGGGCGGCGCGGCGACGCCACGGACCGCATAGAGCTGGCGCCGTCGGCGCTGCTGTTCCCCTTCGACCACCGCGTCCGCGTGATTGAGGCCCGGTAACCGCGATGACGACACCGATCGAGGCGGTACCGCCGCCCGCCTGCCGGGGAACGGTCGACGGGCTCGGCACCCCGCACCCGCTCGGCGACCGGCTCCCCGGCATCTACGCCGAGGACGACTTCGCGCTGCGCTTCGTCGAGGGCCTGGACGTGGTGCTGGCGCCGCTGTTCAACGTGCTGGACTGCCTGGAGGCGTACTTCATGCCGTCCCTGGCGCCGGACGACTTCATCGACTGGCTGACGACCTGGGTGGGCGCGGAGCTGGACGGCACGGAGCCGGTGCCGCTGCGCCGCCACGCGGTGGCGACGGCCGTGTCCCTGCACCGGGTGCGGGGCACCTACCAGGGGCTGTCCGACGCCGTGCGGCTGGCGTTCGGCGTACGGCCAGAGATCGCGGAGAGCGGCGGCGCCACATGGTCGGCGCGCCCCCTCGGCGCGTTCCCGGGCGACCCCGAACCGTATCTGCGGGTGACGCTGCACGTCCCGGACCCCGCGGCGGTCGACGCCCACCGGTTGCAGGCCATCGTCTCCGCGGCCCGGCCCGCACATCTCCCTTTCACAGCCGAGGTAGCCTCAGCCCCCGCTCCCCTGGAAGGAACCGACCATGTCTGACGCTCCCGCCGCCACCTGCCCGGACTGCGGTACCCCGGCGCGCCAGGAGGGCCAGTCCTTCTGCGACTCCTGCGGCGGCTTCCTCCGCTGGGACTCCTCCCCGGCCACGTCGCGGGACGACGACTCGTCCGCGAAGAACACGCCCGAGGTGGACACGACCCCGCCCCCGAGGTCGGCCCCGGCCCCGAAGGACGGCGGCACCATCCAGGGCGGGCGGCCGGCCCCGGCGGACGGCCCGGCCAGGGGCCAGGCCGCCGGGCCGTCCGCCGGGCGGACGTCCGGGGAGGCCGGCGGCGGTACGGACGCGGGGCCGGGAGCGGGCTCCGGCCCGCAGGGCGGTCCGCACGGCTCGCACCCCGCGCCGGCTCCCCACCCGCGCTCCGCTCCGGCCCCGGGCCCGTACACCGAGCAGCAGGCGCCCGGCCCGGCCGGCCGGCCCGCTTCCGCGCCGCTGCCCCCCGCGGGGCCCATGCCGGGCGAAGCCGCACCCGGCGCTGCGCCCGCGCAGCACGGTTACCAGGAGCCCGACACCGAATCCACCGTGCCGCTGCCCCCGGCGCCCGGCGACCGGCGCGCGCGGCGGGGCGCCGACGACGACTGGCCCCTCGCGCAGAACTCCGCCGAGCCCGCCGCGCAGAGCCCCGCAGAACCAGCCGAACCCGCCGAACCCACGGAGCCGACGCAGCCCACCCCCACCGCGCCGCCCGCGCAGCCCGGCGCCGACTGGGAGCCGCACCGCCCCGCGGAGCCCCCGAACCGGTCCGACACCGCGATCCGCGCGCTGCTGGTGCCCGTACCGGAGGCCACGCCGCCGGCCGCCCCGCCGGAGGCGCCCGGCTCGGTGCTGCCCGGCCGGCCCGAGACGCAGCGGCCCCGGGTCCGTACGCCGGGCGTGCCCATGGCCGACTTCGGGGACCCCTGCCGGTACTGCGGCACCGTGAACCCGCCGCGGCGGCACTTCTGCCGGCAGTGCGCCAGCCCGCTGTCCGACGAGCGGGATGCGATCGCCGAGGGCCCGTACGCCGGTCAGCGCCCGCGGCTGCACCGCGAGCACGGCCGCTGGGTCACCCGCATCCTCCTCACGCTGCTGCTGGTCGGCGTGATCGTCGGCGGCGTCTTCGGCGGCCCGCCCGCCGCCCGCGCCATTCAGGACCACTTCGCCAAGCGGGTGCCCGTGCACCCCACGTCGTGGGCGGACAAGCACCACTCGTCCAAGCACGAACCGGAGCAGGCCGGCGACGGCTACTCCAACACCTGGTGGGGCACCGGGTACGCGGGCGACTCGGCGGGCCAGTGGATCGAGGCGCGGTTCCAGCAGCCCACCGACCTGCTGGCGATGCTGGTCACGCCGGGCTCCTCGGCCCGTTCGGCGCAGTCCGCGGACGAGGCCCGCCCGATGGACTTCGACCTGATCGTGACGGACTCCGCGGGCAAGACGCACACCTCGCACCACACCCTCAACGACGGCGGCGTGCAGAAGGTCGACGTACGGGTGCGCAACGCGGTGACCGCGCGGTTCGTCATCCGCTCCGCGTACGGCACGGGCAAGGACAAGCAGGTGGCCATCGCCGAGCTGGAGTTCTACCGCCGCGCGACGAACTCGAACTGAGCACGCGAAGAGGGCCCCTGAACCGCGAGGTTCAGGGGCCCTTCTCCGTCTCCGCGGCGACTACTTCACTTCAGCGGCGGCTTGCGCAGCGACAGGTGCAGCTCCTTGAGCCGCGACTCCTCCACCTCGCTCGGCGCGCCCATCAGCAGGTCCTGAGCGTTGCCGTTGAGCGGGAACGCGATGGTCTCGCGGATGTTGGGCTCGTCCGCCAGCAGCATCACGATGCGGTCGACGCCCGGGGCGATGCCGCCGTGCGGCGGGGCGCCGAACTTGAAGGCGCGGAGCATGCCGCCGAACTCGTGCTCCACGGTGTCCTTGTCGTACCCGGCGATCGCGAACGCCTTGTACATGACCTCGGGCTCGTGGTTGCGGATCGCGCCGGAGGACAGCTCGACGCCGTTGCAGACGATGTCGTACTGCCAGGCGAGGATGTCGAGCGGGTCCTTGGTCTCCAGCGCCTCCAGGCCGCCCTGCGGCATGGAGAACGGGTTGTGCGAGAACTCGATCTTCCCGGTGTCCTCGTCCTTCTCGAACATCGGGAAGTCGACGATCCAGCAGAACCGGAACTCGCCCTCGACGAAGTGGCCGGTGCGCTTGGCCGCCTCGACGCGGACCGCGCCCATGATCTTGGAGACCTCGTCGAACTCGCCGGCGCCGAAGAAGATCGCGTGGCCGGGCTTCGCGTCCAGGGCCTCGACCAGCGACTTCACGTCGTCCTCGGTGAGGAACTTGGCGATCGGGCCGGTCAGCGTGTTCTCCTCGCCCACGCGGACCCAGGCCAGGCCCTTCGCGCCCTGCTGGACGGCGAAGTCACCCATCTGGTCGAAGAACTTCCGCGGCTGCTCCGCGGTGTCCGGCACGGCCAGCGCCCGTACGTGCTTGTCGGCGAAGGCCTTGAAGCCGGAGCCGGCGAAGACCGACGACACGTCGACCAGCTCCAGCTCGGCGCGGAGGTCCGGCTTGTCGGAGCCGTACTTCAGCATCGACTCGCGGAACGGGATGCGCGGGAACGGCGAGGTGACCGTGCGGCCGCCGCCGAACTCGGTGAACAGCTCCGTCATGAGCTGCTCGATCGGCCCGAAGACGTCCTCCTGCTCGACGAAGCTCATCTCCACGTCGAGCTGGTAGAACTCGCCCGGCGAGCGGTCGGCGCGGGCGTCCTCGTCGCGGAAGCAGGGCGCGATCTGGAAGTAGCGGTCGAAGCCCGCGATCATCAGCAGCTGCTTGAACTGCTGCGGGGCCTGCGGCAGCGCGTAGAACCTGCCCGCGTGCAGCCGGGAGGGGACCAGGAAGTCGCGGGCGCCCTCGGGGGACGTCGCGGACAGGATCGGGGTCGCCATCTCGTTGAAGCCCAGCGCGGTCATCTTGTGCCGGATCGCGGAGATCACGGCGGTGCGCAGCATGAGGTTGCGGTGCATGCGCTCGCGGCGCAGGTCGAGGAAGCGGTATTCGAGCCGCTTCTCCTCGTTGACCCCGTCCTCGGCGTTGATGGTGAAGGGGATCTGCTCGGCGGCGCCCAGCACCTCGACGGCGGTGACCTCGACCTCGACCTCGCCGGTCGGCAGGTCGGGGTTGACGTTGTCCGCGCCGCGCGCGCTGACCCGGCCGTCGACGCGGACGACGGACTCCTTGGTCAGCGAGGCCAGCGCCTCGTTGGCGGGGGTGCCGGGGCGGGCGACGAGCTGCACGAGGCCGTAGTGGTCGCGCAGATCGATGAAGAGGATGCCGCCCAGATCACGACGATTGTGCAGCCAGCCGCTCAGCCGGACGTCGGTGTCGACGTCAGCCGCACGGAGCTCGCCGCAGGTGTGGGACCGGTACCGATGCATCGTTCATCCAAGTCGTCTGATCGGGGGCGGGTGGCCGGCGGATGGCCGGGGGCGGGGGCCTGAGGTCGTCCAGTACAGGCCAGTGTGCAAGCCTACCGTTACGCCCCTCGCTGGTATCCCTGACTTAAGTCCACATAAAGTGGGGCAATGCGCACCGAGGATGTCCTGGCCGCCGTCGCGACCGGCCTGTGGCGCTGGAACAACGTCACGGGCCTCGTGACCTTCGACGCGGAGGCCGCCCGGCTGATGGGGCTGCCCGCCGAGCCCGTGGAGGTGGCCGAGTCCGCCGCGCGCGCCCGCTTCCACCCCGTCGACTGGGTCGAGGTCCAGGGCATCGTCAGCCTCGCCGTCGCCGAGGGCACCCTCGCCGAGGCCCGGCTGCGCGTCGTCGACCACGAGGGCCGGGTGCTGCGCACCGTGCGCAGCCGCACCAAACCGGTCGCCGTCGACGGCTCGTACGAGCTCGTCGGCACCCTGGCGGAGGTCCCCGAGCCGCAGCCCGGCACCTCCGCCGCCCGCGCCCCCGTCACCGGCGACTGGCGGCGCAACCGCGAGGCGTTCCTGCTCGACGCGGGCCGGGCGCTCGCCGAGGCGCGGTCCACGGCCGAGGTGCTGCGGGTCGCGGCCGGGCTGTCCATGCCGGGGTTCGAGCCGGCCGGGCT
Source organism: Streptomyces sp. NPDC050610 (assembly GCF_040654875.1). Taxonomy (NCBI): domain Bacteria; kingdom Bacillati; phylum Actinomycetota; class Actinomycetes; order Kitasatosporales; family Streptomycetaceae; genus Streptomyces; species Streptomyces sp. NPDC050610. Next base: position 175,282 of record NZ_JBFAIV010000001.1, read on the forward strand.
GGCCGTCTTCGGCATCGACGGCGACCGGATACGGGTCATCGGCCACCACGGGCACCGGCAGGGCGAGGAGGAGCCCTTCCTGGACATGCCGCTGGCCACGGACTACCCGGCCGCCGAGGTCATCCGGACCGGCCGGGCGATCTACCTGCCCGAGCCCGACGAGTACCGCCGCCGCTTCCCCACCACCTGGCCGCTGGCCGAGAAGTTCGACCGCCGCTCCTGGGCCTTCCTGCCGCTGATCAACGCGGGCCGCACCATCGGCGCCTGGATGGCCGGCTTCTCCATACCGGTCACCTTCAGCCCCGACGAGCGCTCCGTGCTGACCACGGTCGCCCGGATGCTCGCCCAGGCCCTCTCGCGCGCCAGCGTCCACGAGTCGGAGCGGGAGCTGACCGACGGGCTCCAGCGCTCGATGATGCCGACCGTGCAGCCGGACATCCCCGGCATGGCGGTGGCGGCCCGCTATGTGCCGACCGGCGGCGGGCTGGAGGTCGGCGGCGACTGGTACGACATGATCACGCTGCCGTCCGGGAAGATCGCCCTGGTCATCGGGGACGTGCAGGGCCACGACGTACGGGCCGCCGGGCTGATGGGGCAGCTGCGGATCGCGCTGCGCGCCTACGCCTCCGAGGGCCACCACCCCGACGCGGTCCTCTCCCGCGCCTCCCGCTTCCTGGCCGGCATCAACGACCTCGACCAGACGGCCGACCCGCGCTTCGCCACCTGCCTCTACATCGAGGTCGACCCCGGCACCGGCCTCCTCGACATCGCCCGCGCCGGCCACCCGGACCCGGCGATCCGGCTGGTCGACGGCACCATGCTGGTACGGGCCACCGCGGGCGGCCTGCCGCTGGGCATCGACCCGGACACCGACTACCCCACCACCCGGATCGTCCTCGAACCCGGCGAGACGATGATGGTCTGCACCGACGGCCTCATCGAGACCGGCGGCCACGACCTGGAGACCGGCTGGAACCGGCTCCGCTCCATCATCGAGGGCCACGACCTGTGGGAGGCCGAGGGCTCCGGCGGCCTGGAGACCCTCGCCGACGCGCTCGTACAGGCCGTGCACGGCCCCTCCTCGCACCACACCACCGGGCCGCTCGTGGACCGCCGCGAGGACGACATCGCGGTGCTGCTGCTGTGCCGCGAGGGCGGCAGCTGCGGCGTCGGCTCGTACGGCCAGACGCCCGCGCCCGTCCGCCGCACCGTCCTGACCGTGGCCCAGGCCGAGCCCGAGCGCATCGCGGCGGCCCGCCAGCAGCTGCGCGACCTGATGCACGACTGGGCGGACGAGGACCAGGTCGACTCGGCCGTCCTGATGGTCTCCGAGATGGTCACCAACGTCCTGGTGCACACCGACGGGGACGCGCTCCTCGTCGCCGAGATCACCGGTGAGCACGCCCGGCGCCGCATCCACGTCGAGGTCGCGGACGCCAGCGACGACATGCCGCACCTGCGCCAGCCGGGCGAGATGGCCTCCTCCGGGCGCGGGCTGGTGCTGATGGAGCTGCTCGCCGAGACGTGGGGGGTGGACCCGCGGGGCGAGGGGAAGTCGATCTGGTTCGAGCTCTACGAGGGCTCGTCGGCCCCCGCGGCCCCCTCCGTGGAACCCGCCGCGTAGCGCTCCCGCAGCTCGGAGACGACGCCGAAGGCCGCGGCCGTCAGCGGCACGGCCAGCAGCATCCCGACGATCCCGGCGACGCTCGCGCCCGCCGTGATCGCCACCATCACCACGGCGGGGTGCATCTGCACCGTGCGACTCTGGATCACCGGCTGGAGCACATGCCCCTCCAGCACCTGTACGGCGAGGACGACGCCGAGCGCCCACAGGGCGATCACGAACCCCCGGTCCGCGAGGGCGACGAGGACGGCCACCGCGCCGGAGATGAACGCGCCCAGGTACGGGATGTACGCGCCCACGAACACCAGCGCCCCCAGCCCCACCGCCCCCGGCACCCCCAGGATCAGCAGCCCGACGGTGATGCAGACCGCGTCGATCAGCGCGATGACGGTCGTCCCCCGCATGAACCCCTCGACCGCCCGGAACGCGCGCCGCGCGATGGCCTCCAACTGCGGACCGCTGGACCCCGGCGCCATCGACCGCAGGGTCGCCGCCGCCCGGTCCGAGTCCCGCAGGAAGAAGAAGGTCAGCAGCAGCGCGAGCACGGCCGCGGCGGCAGCCTGGCCCACCACGCTGATCCCGGACAGCAGCCCGGAGGCGGCGGTGCCGCCGAACTTCCCGAGCCAGTCCTTGGCGTTCGACGCCATGTCGTCGAGGGAGGTGCCGGCGGTGCCGAAGTGATCCGACAGCGAACGCGACGCGTCCTTCAAGGACGCCACGATCTCGTCGCCGGTGTCGATGAGCGCGCTGACGACGATGTACCCGGCGCCGCCGACCACGGCGACGAGCGCCGCGCAGGTCACCCCCGCGGCCAGCGACTTCTGCACCTTCATGGCCACCAGCCGCCGGTACAGCGGCCCGAGCAGCCCGGCCCCCAGCACCGCCAGCAGCACGGGCGTCACGGCGGCCTTCAACTGCACGCACAACCACACCCCGACCGCCCCCACCGCGGCCAGGAGCAGCACCACCACACTCCACGCCGCCACCCGCCGCGCCGCCTCGGGCAACAACGCCCGCCCGGCCTCCACCTCGTTCTCCACCACCTCACCGGATCATGGGGGCGGCGGGGCGGCGCGCTGGGCGGGGCAGGCGGGTGACGGAGCGTCATATGCCGTACGCGAATGACACCTCCGAACACTCCATCGAACAATCGGCCTGACCAGCCCACTCATACGAGTGATCACACGCCGAACGCCGGGATTAGACGTTTAAACGGTCCTACCGTCCGCTCATGGTCAACTCCTCGCACGAGGCCTCGCACCGGATCTTCCAGGACCGGCCCGAACTCGTGACCCCGGTCTTCCGCATCCTGGGCGTGCCCCTGGCCGCGAAGGTCTCCATCGACGTACTCACCGGCGACGTCACCGAGATCCGTCCGCTGGAGCGACGAGTCGACAGCGTGCTGCGCGTCGAACCGTCCGACGGCGGCGCGTTCCTGCTGGCCATCGAGGCCCAGGGCCGCCGCGACCCGGACAAGGCGGCGAGCTGGACGTACTACCTGGCGTATCTACGGGCGAAGTACGGCATCCCCGCCCTGCTACTGGTCATCTGCCAGGACCGGGCCACGGCCCGCTGGGCGACCGGCCCCTTCCGCACCGGGGTAGAAGGCTGGACCGCCCTCAGCACCCACCCACTGGTCATCGGCCCCGACAACATCCCCGTCATCACCAGCCCCACCGAAGCCGCCCGCAACCTCGACATGGCCGCCTTCTCCGCCATGACCCACGCAAAAGCCCCGGACGCCACGGCCATACTGGAAGCACTCGCGAACGCCCTGGGAACGGCCGAGTCGGCGACTCTGCAGTACTACACGGAAATGCTGGAGATCGGCCTGGGTGACACCCCGGCAAGAGACATTTGGAGGAACCTGATGCGCTTGGACCCCAATGCCCCCGGCACCTACTTCCCCGGCCGCGGCACTCTCATCGAGGAGACCTACCTGAAGGGGGAGGCCAACGGAGAGGTCAAGGGAAAAGCTCAGGCAATTCTGCAACTCCTGGCGGCCCGTGACGTCTCCGTCCCCGAGCCCGCCCGGGAACGCATCACCACCTGCACCGACCTCGACACCCTGAACCACTGGTTCAACCGCGCCGTCACAGCCACCGACGCCGAGGAACTGTTCGCCGACGCGGACGTCGAACTCGGGCAGTAGCCGCCGCTCCTCACCCCAGCCGCCTGGCCACCCCGGCGAGACAACATGGAGGAACCTGATGCGCTTGGCCCCCGACGCCCCCGGCACCTACTTCCCCGGCCGCGGCACTCTCGTCGAGGAGACCTACCTGAAGGGGAAAGCCAAAGGATGGGCCCAGTCGATTCTGCGGCTACTGGAGGGCCGCGGCGTCCCCGTCTCCGAGTCCGTCCGCGAACGCATCACCAACTGCACCGACCTCGACACCCTGAACCACTGGTTCAACCGCGCCGTCACAGCCACCGACGCCGAGGAACTGTTCGCCGAAGAGGAGGACCAGCCCTCGCCGTGACCGCGCGGCGTGGCCTCATACAGCGGAGGGCGGGCTCCCCGAGGCAGGGGGCCCGCCCTCCGCTGTCGTGCTCGCCGCGAGGCGCTGGGCGCTGGGCGTCACGACTCGTCGGCCGGCACCGTCCCCAGCCGCCCCGCCTGGAAGTCGTCGAAGGCCTGGGCGAGTTCGGCGTGGGTGTTCATGACGAACGGGCCGTAGTGCATCATCGGCTCGCGGATCGGGCGGCCGCCCAGGAGGACGACCTCGAAGTTGGGGCTGCGGGACTCCTGTGTCGCGTCGGCCTTGATGGTGATCGAGTCGCCGTTGCCGAAGACCACCGACTGCCCCATCCGGAACGGCCGACCCTCCGCGCCCGCGGTGCCGCGGCCGGCGAGGCCGTACGCGAGGGCGTTGAAGTCGGGGCGCCACGGCAGCGTCAGCTCCGCGCCCGGATTGATGGACACGTGCATCATCGTGATCGGCGTGTGCGTGATGCCCGGCCCGGCGTGCCCGTCGATGTCACCCGCGATCAGGCGCAGCAGCGCCCCGCCGTCGGCCGAGGTGAGCAGCCTGACCTGGCCGCCGCCGATGTCCTGGTAGCGGGGCGCCATCATCTTGTCGCTCTTGGGCAGGTTGACCCACAGCTGGAGGCCGTGGAAGAGCCCGCCGCTCATGACGAGCGACTCCGGCGGCGTCTCGATGTGCAGCAGTCCGGACCCGGCGGTCATCCACTGGGTGTCGCCGTCGTTGATGGTGCCGCCGCCGCCGTGCGAGTCCCGGTGGATGAAGGTGCCGTCCATGATGTACGTGACGGTCTCGAAGCCGCGGTGCGGGTGCCAGGGGGTGCCCTTGGGCTCTCCGGGCGCGTACTCCACCTCGCCCATCTGGTCCATCATGATGAACGGGTCGAGGTACTTGTAGTTGATCCCCGCGAAGGCCCGGCGCACCGGGAAGCCTTCGCCTTCGAAGCCGCTGGGCGCGGTGGCGACGTGCAGCACCGGTCGCTGCTCGGCGGCCGCCGGCGCGGCCACGCGCGGCAGGGTCAACGGGTTCTCCACGGTCACTGCTGGCATGACGGGCCTCCTCGGCTCTTGCCCCCAATTTAGTTGAACAGTGAACATCCAGCAAGGCGGCAGAAATTCCCCGCGGAGCGCGAGGAGGGAGCGAGAGGGGTCCGGACCGCGCGAAAAGGCCCGCCGCTTCACGCGGCGGGCCCTCATAAAAGGCGGAAGAGCAGGACTTATCCGTACATGCGGCGCATCGCGAAGTCGACCATCTGCTCCACCGCCTTCGCGTCGAACACCATCCGGTGGTCGCCCTCCATGTCGAGGACGAAGCCGTACCCGGTCGGCAGCAGGTCGATCACCTCGGCGCCGGTGATCACGAAGTACTTGGACTCCTTCCCGGCGTACCGCCGCAGCTCCTTGAGCGAGGTGAACATCGGGATGACCGGCTGCTGGGTGTTGTGCAGCGCGAGGAAGCCCGGATTGTCACCGCGCGGGCAGTAGATCTTGGACGTCGAGAAGATGCCCTGGAAGTCCTCGGCCGACATCGAGCCGGTCGTGAAGGCGCGCACCGCGTCCGCGAGGGACGGCGGCGACGGCTCGGGGTAGAGCGGCTGCCCGCCGTAGCCGCCGGGCTGCTGCGGCGGCGGCGCGGCGTACCCCTGCCCCGCGCCCGCGTTCTGGTCGTAGCCGTACATGCCTACGAGCGTACCGAGCGTGCTGGGTCACAGTTGGCCCTTTGGGGGTTGCCTGTTATTACCCACGGGTAGCATCATGGTGGTTACCGATTGGTATGCATAAGAGATCACTGTCTCCCGAGCCTTACGGAGCCGTCGCCATGGGGCATTACAAGTCGAATCTCCGCGACATCGAGTTCAACCTCTTCGAGGTCCTCGGCCGCGACAAGCTGTACGGCACCGGCCCGTTCGCGGAGACGGACGTCGACACCGCCAAGAGCATCCTCTCCGAGATCGCCCGTCTCGCCGAGAACGAGCTGGCCGATTCCTTCACCGAAGCCGACCGGAACCCGCCGGTCTTCGACCCGGAGACCAGCACCGCGCCGGTTCCCGAGAGCTTCAAGAAGAGCTACCAGGCGTACATGGACGCCGAGTGGTGGCGGCTCGGCATCCCGGAGGAGATCGGCGGCACCACCTCGCCCCGCTCCCTGCTGTGGGCCTTCGCCGAGACCGTCCTCGGCGCCAACCCCGCCATCTGGATGTACGCCTCCGGCCCCGCCTTCGCCGGCGTCCTGCACGAGGAGGGCACCGAGGAGCAGCACGCCGTCGCGCAGCGCATGGTCGACCGCCAGTGGGGCTCCACCATGGTGCTCACCGAGCCCGACGCGGGTTCCGACGTCGGCGCGGGCCGCACGAAGGCCGTCCAGCAGGACGACGGCTCCTGGCACATCGAGGGCGTCAAGCGCTTCATCACCTCGGGCGAGCACGACATGTCCGAGAACATCATCCACTTCGTCCTCGCCCGCCCCGAGGGCCACGGCCCCGGCACCAAGGGCCTCTCCCTCTTCATCGTGCCGAAGTACGACTTCGACTGGGAGAGCGGCGAGCTCGGCGAGCGCAACGGCGTCTACGCGACCAACGTCGAGCACAAGATGGGCCTCAAGGCGTCCAACACCTGCGAGCTGACGTTCGGCGCCAACGGCCCCGCCAAGGGCTGGCTGCTCGGCGAGAAGCACGACGGCATCCGCCAGATGTTCAAGATCATCGAGTTCGCGCGGATGATGGTCGGCACGAAGGCCATCGCCACCCTCTCCACCGGCTACCTCAACGCCCTGGAGTACGCCAAGGACCGCGTCCAGGGCCCCGACCTCGCCGCCTTCACCGACAAGTCCGCGCCGCGCGTCACCATCACCCACCACCCCGACGTGCGCCGCTCGCTCATGACGCAGAAGGCGTACGCCGAGGGCATGCGCGCCCTGGTGCTCTACACCGCGTCCGTACAGGACGACATCATCCTCCGGGAGGCCGCCGGCGAGGAGGCCGAGGCCAAGGCCGCGCACCGGCTCAACGACCTGCTGCTCCCCATCGTCAAGGGCTACGGCTCCGAGAAGTCGTACGAACAGCTCGCGCAGTCCCTCCAGACCTTCGGCGGCTCCGGGTACCTCCAGGAGTACCCGATCGAGCAGTACATCCGGGACGCCAAGATCGACACCCTCTACGAGGGCACCACCGCCATCCAGGGCCAGGACTTCTTCTTCCGGAAGATCGTCCGCGACCAGGGCCAGGCGCTGACCGCCCTCTCCGAGGAGATCAAGAAGTTCCTCGCCGAGGCCGCCGGCGGCGAGGACCTCGCGCCCGCCCGCGACGAGCTCGCCAAGGCCGCCGTCGACCTGGAGGCGATCGTCGGCGCGATGCTGACCGACCTCGCCGCCACCGAGCAGGACGTCAAGTCCATCTACAAGGTCGGCCTCAACACCACCCGGCTGCTGCTCGCCTCCGGCGACGTCGTCATCGGCTACCTGCTGCTCAAGGGCGCCGCCGTGGCCGCCGGCAAGATCACGGACGCCAACGCCAAGTCCTCCAAGGACGCGGCGTTCTACGCGGGCAAGGTCGCCGCCGCGAAGTTCTTCGCGCACAACGTCCTGCCGAACGTCTCCGTCGCCCGCTCGCTGGCCGAGTCCGTGGACCAGTCCCTGATGGAGCTGGACGAGAGCTCTTTCTGAGCCCTCCGCCCGGCCGTCCGGCCGTCCCGGGCCTCCGCCGAGCCGCGGTGCGCTCTCCCCGATCACGTTCTGAATACTTTCCGAGCGCTCGGTGAGCCACCGCGGCAGCCATGGTGGAGGCCACGGCGGCAAGGCTCGTACGAGCCGCACAGCGAGCCGCACAGCGAGCCGCACAACGGGCCGGTGAACGGGCCGGTGAACGGACCTCCGGTCCGAAAACCGACGGCAGTCCCCGCGGGCGGGGTCCGATTCCCTCACAGAGGGGACCGGACCCCGTCCGTTCTCCAGTTCTGATCCTTATCCTGAGGCCATGAGCTCTGCGCACCGCTTCGACCGCGGCCACACCGACGACATGATGTCCTTCCTCGCCGCGAGCCCGTCGCCGTACCACGCGGTGGCGAACGCGGCCGCACGGCTGGAGAAGGCCGGATTCCGCCAGGTCTCCGAGACCGAATCGTGGACCCCGCCCGCCGGCGCGGCCGGGTCCGACGAGACGGCCGGCGGCAAGTACGTACTCAGAGGCGGCGCGATCATCGCCTGGTACGTGCCGCGCGGCGCGACCCCGGCCACCCCGTACCGCATCGTCGGGGCCCATACGGACTCCCCCAACCTGCGCGTCAAACCCATCCCCGACACCGGCGCGCACGGCTGGCGGCAGGTCGCCGTCGAGGTCTACGGCGGCGCGCTGCTCAACACCTGGCTCGACCGCGACCTCGGCCTCTCCGGCCGGCTCTCGCTGCGCGACGGCACCACCCGGCTCGTCAACGTGGACCGCCCGCTGCTGCGCGTGCCGCAGCTCGCCGTCCACCTCGACCGGTCCGTGCACACCGAGGGCCTCAAGCTCGACAAGCAGCGCCACATGACGCCGATTTGGGGCCTCGGCGACGCCCGCGAGGGCGACCTGATCTCCTTCGTCGCCAACGAGGCGGGCGTGCCGGCCGCCGACGTCACCGGCTGGGACCTGATGGCCCACAGCGTCGAGCCCCCCGCCTACCTCGGCCGCGACCGCGAGCTCGTCGCCGGGCCCCGGATGGACAACCTGCTGTCCGTACACGCCGGGACGGCCGCTCTCGCGGCGGTGGCCGGCGCCGCGGCGGCCGGCGGCGACCTCCCGTACATCCCGGTGCTCGCCGCCTTCGACCACGAGGAGAACGGCAGCCAGGCCGACACCGGCGCCGACGGCCCGCTCCTCGGCAACGTCCTGGAACGCTCCGTGTTCGCCCGCGGCGGCGGCTACGAGGACAAGGCCCGCGCCTTCGCCGGCACCGTCTGCCTCTCCTCCGACACCGGCCACGCCGTGCACCCCAACTACGCGGAGCGCCACGAGCCGGGCCACCACCCGCTGCCCAACGGCGGCCCCATCCTCAAGGTCAACGTCAACCAGCGCTACGCCACGGACGGCAGCGGCCGGGCCGCCTTCGCCGCCGCGTGCGAGCGCGCCGACGTACCCTGGCAGAGCTTCGTCTCCATCAACTCGATGCCCTGCGGCACGACCATCGGCCCCATCACCGCCGCCCGGCACGGCATCACCACCATCGACATCGGCGCCGCGATCCTCTCCATGCACTCCGCCCGCGAACTGTGCGGCGCGGACGACCCACACCTGCTCGCCTCCGCGCTGAGCGCCTTCCTGGAGGGCTGATTTGGAGTTCTCACTGCTGGGCCCGGTCGCCGTCTCCACCCAGTCCGGTGAGCTGCCGCTGGGTCCGGCCAAACGCCGCAGCGTGCTCGCCATGCTGCTGCTGCGCCCCAACACCACCGTATCCGTCGAGCAGTTGACAAGTTCCGTATGGGAGGACGAACCGCCCGAGCACGCCCGTACGGTCATCCAGGGCCATGTCTCCAAGCTCCGCGCCACGCTGGCCGACGGCGGCGCGGACGCCTACGGCATCGAGCTGACCACCCGCGGCTCGGCGTATCTGCTGCGGCTCCCCGAGGAGTTGATCGACACCTACCGGTTCAGCGAACTGGTCAACCTGGCGCGCCCCGAGGAGGCCCCGGACGACGCCGTGTCGCTGCTGCGCGAGGCGCTGTCCCTGTGGCGGGGCCCCGCGCTCTCCGGCACCGTCTCCAGCCCCCCGCTGGCGGCCGCCGCGCACGCCCTGGAGGAGCGCCGGCTGACCGGCGTGGAGGCCCTGGCCGCCGCCCACGGCGCCCTGGGCGACCACAGCCGGGCCGCCGCGACGCTGCACTCGGCCGCCGTCACCCACCCGCTGCGCGAGGGCCTGATCGCCGCCCTCATGCAGTCGCTCTACCGGGCGGGCCGCCAGTCCGACGCCATCGACTGGTACCACCGCACCCGCCGGCTCCTCTCCGACGACCTGGGCGTCGACCCCGGGGAGCAGCTCCGGTCCTCGTACGAGCAGATCCTGCGGGCGGGCGGCCCGTCCGCTCCGGCCCCCGCCCAGAAGCAGCAGCCCCGTACCCGCCCGGCCGCCGGCGCACCCGCCGGGGGCGGCGGGTCCGCGCAGGGTACGGGCGGGCAGCCGGCCCGCAGGCTCGCGCCCGCCGCCGACCCCCGGATCGCGGCGAGCACGGGCCGCCCGCCGCAGGCGGCCCCGCCCGGCGCGACGGCCCGCGACCCCCGGGAGGCGGGCGGTACGGGCTACGGGCGGGCCCTCGCCGAACAGCCGGCCTACGGCGCGAACCAGGCGCAGGGCCAGCAGGGCTACGGACCGGAGCAGGGCCACCAGGGCTACGGACCGGAACAAGGCCACCAGGGCTACGGACCGGAGCAGGGCCAGGGACAGGGCTACGGCCCCGGCTACGGCGGCCCCTCCGCCCCCACGGCCTCTGCCACCGCCCCCGCCGCCGCCGCCGCCGAAGGCCGAGACGCGCCCGTAGCGCCGCGCCTGCTGCCGCGCCCGCCGGCCGGGTTCCTCGGCCGCGGGGACGAGCTGGCGGAGATCACCCGGCTGGCGCTGCCCGGCGCGGCCACCGGGGCGCCGCTGCCGCCGGACGCGGACAGCACCGTGGTGCTCGTCACCGGCCCCGCCGGGGTCGGCAAGACGGCCTGCACGGTGCGCTGGGGCCACACCCACGACGCGCACTTCCCCGACGGGCTGCTCTTCGCGGACCTGCGCGGGTTCGGGGAGAGCGACGAGGCGGCGCCGATCGAGGTGCTGAGCGAGTTCCTGCTGGCGCTCGGCACCCCGCCGGAGCGCATCCCCACCTCGCCGCAGGCGGCGGCCGCGCTCTACCGCTCGCTCGCGGCGAACCGCAGGCTGCTCGTCATCCTCGACAACGCGCGCGGCTCCGCGCAGGTGCGGCCGCTGCTCCCGGCGGGCCCCGGCTGCACCACCCTGGTCACCAGCCGCAGCAGGCTGGACGGCCTGGTCGCCACGGACTCCGCCCGGCCCGTACGGCTGCATCCGCTCGCGCCCGAGGACGGCGTGGCGCTGCTCGGCGCGCTGCTCGGTCCGGAGCGGGTCGCCGAGGACCCGGACGCGGCGCACGAGCTGGCGGCCCTGTGCGACGGGCTGCCGCTGGCCCTGCGCGCGGCGGCGGCCCAGCTCACGGCCCGCCCCCGGTGGCGGCTGGCGCGCCTCGCCACGGCGCTGCGCGACGAACGCCGGCGCCTCGCCCTGCTGTCCGCCGAGGACACGGGCGTCGCGGCGGCGCTGCGTACGTCCGTGGCCCGGCTCTCGGCGGACGACGCCCGGCTGCTGCGCTCGCTCGGCACGAGCTTCACGCGGGTCGTGGACGCCTCGGCGGTGGCGGCGCTCGACGGCGCCGACCCCGACGTGACGCGGGACGGGCTGGACCGGCTGGCGGAGATGCATCTGATCGACGAGGAGGCCACCAACCGCTACGTGATGAGCGATCTGGTGAAGCTCTTCGCCCAGCGCAAGGAGAAGAAGGAAGAGGAAAAGGAAGAGAAAAAAGAGCTCTGACCTGGAGCTTGAGGGGTCGTTAGCGGTGCATTAGCGCAGCGGCAACGATGCGGAAGCGCCCCCGGCCAGGATTGGTGTCACACCGAGAGAACGACACCGACCGACCCGGGGGGACCCGCCATGAACGCCACCGCTCGCCGCACCCGCACCCGCAGCCTCCGCGTCGCCGCCGCCGTCCTGACCGCGGCGGCCGCGCTGACCCTCTCCGCCTGCTCCGGTTCGGACGCCTCCGGCACGAAGACCACCGGCAAGGCGGACACGTCGGCGGGCGCCTCGGACACCTCCGCGGGCGGCTCCCTCCCCGGTTCCGGTTCGAACGAGCAGGGCGGTTCGGACAAGCAGGGCGGTTCGAACGAGCAGGGCGGTTCCACCGCCAAGGGCGGTTCCGGCGCCAAGGCCGACGGCGCCGCCGGGGGGAACGCGAGCGAGAAGTCGACGGCCCAGAGCGGCAACAAGGCGGGCAGCAGCTCCAACAGCGGCGGCGCCTCCGCCTCCAAGCGCTGCCACACCTCCGAGCTGCGCGGCTCCTTCGCGACGGGCGAGGACGCGGCCCCGGACGAGAACGCGGACGGTGCGACGACCACCAGCATCGTGCTGACCAACAAGGGCAGCCGCACCTGCGTGATCGGCGGCTTCCCCGGCGTGGACCTGACCTCGGAGAACGGCGGCGAGCGCTGGTCGCTGGCCCGCTCGTCGGCCAAGTTCAGCTCGATCACCCTGAACCCCGGTGACAGCACCGACTTCAAGCTCAACGTCCTCATGACCAAGGACGACGAGAACTTCTACCAGCCCGCCCACGTCGAGGTCACCCCGCCCAACGAGACCAGCTCGCTGAACCTCAACTGGCCCTGGGGCACCCTCGTCAAGCAGGACGGCGCCACCCACCCGGGCACCTTCGTCAACCCGATCGGCTGACCCCCTGTACCTGCCGCCGCATCCTCCGCCTCCACTGCCTGATTAGCCGTTCCGAGCCCGGGTACCCGAAGGCGTACCAGAGCCCGGAACGGCCAAGTCAGCTTCAGTTCGGAGGCGTTATCCATGGGCATGGGATGGTGCATCGGTCTCGTCGCGATCGGCGCGATCCTCACATTCGCCGTCGACTGGCAGATGCAGGGCGTGAACGTCCACCTCGTCGGCCTGATCCTGATGGCGGTCGGCATCATCGGCGTCTGCGCGTACGTCAGCATCTTCAAGCGCCGCCGCATGCAGCCGCCGCCCCCGGCGGCCCCGGTGGTCGAAGAGGACCACCGCTACATCCGCTGACGGCAGGCGCTCCTCACGGCAACCGGCCCCGGCCTCGCTCGGGCCGGGGCCGCGCCTCGGTCGCCTACGCCTCGTCCAGTCCCGCCAGTACCAGCGCCAGCCGCCCCGTGCCGCCGTCGGCGACGCGGAGCGGGACGCCCCAGTCCTGCTGGTGTACGTGGCAGGCGGGGTACTCGTTCGCCGGGTCGTCGTCGCAGGAGGCGGCCATGGCGGAGACGTGCAGTACGCCTTCGGTGGCCCCCTCCGCGAGGAGGATGTCGCGGCGCAGGTCCGTACCCGGGCCCGCGCCCTCCGCGAGGAGGTCCGGCGGGGTGGAGCTGATGAGGAGGCGGGTGGAGGGGCCGTAGCGGGTGTCGAGTTTCTGGCCCGCGGGGGCCTGGAAGACGATGTCGACGGTGAGCTTGCCCGCGCTCACGTCGGTCGCGGCGCGCTGGGTGCGGTGTGCGACGGACTCGACCCGCACGGCCTCCTCGGGCAGCCGCAGCCTGGTCAGCCGGTGGCGTGCGGACTCGACCACGACGATGCCGCCGGAACCGCCCTCCACGAGCACCGCGGCCGACGGTTCCCGCAGGTCGGTGGCGAGGGTGGTGACCTCGTCCGTCGCCGGGTCGTAGCGGCGCAGCGCGTGGTTGTACGTGTCCGCGATGGCCACTGAGCCGTCGGGCAGCGCCGTGACGCCGAGCGGGTGCTGGAGCAGCGCCTGGGCGGCGGGGCCGTCCCGGTGCCCGAAGTCGAAGAGTCCGGTGCCCACGGCCGTACGGATCACGAAACCGTCGCCGTCGCCGGACCGCTCGGCCCACCGCACCGCGCTCGTCTCGGAGTCCGCGATCCACAGCCGCTCGCCGTCCGCCGACGCCGCCAGCCCCGACGGCTGCGCGAACCACGCCTCGGCGGCGGGCCCGTCCACCAGGCCCTCGTTGGTGGTGCCGGCCTCGGCCCGTACCGTCCCGGCGGCCGGGTCGTACGACCACAGCTGGTGCACGCCCGCCATCGCGATCCACACCCGGTCCGCGAACCACGCCACGTCCCACGGCGACGACAGGTCCACCTCGCGCGCGCCGCCGCTCGTCGGCGATCCCTGCCACCACTGCCGCCCGGTCCCGGCGACCGTCGTGACCTGGCCGTTCTCCGGGTCGTACGCGCGCAGGGTGTGGTTGACGGTGTCGGCGACGATCACCCGTCCGTCCGGCAGCAGCGCCAGCCCCTGCGGCTCGCTGAACCGCGCCGTCTCGGGCCCGCCGTCCACGAGCCCCCGCTCGCCCGTGCCGATCCGCCGGACGACGCTCTCCCCGTCCGGGGCCAGCTCCACGAGCGCGTGCCGCGTCGAGTCCGTGACCAGCAGGTTCCCGCCGGGCAGCGCCAGCGCCTTGCCGGGGAAGCGCAGATCGGTCGCGACGGGCTCGGGGGCCACGTACGGGCCGTCGCCGCGCCGCAGCGTCCCGCGCTCCCCGTGTACGGTCTCCAGCTCCGCCACCAGCGTCTCGATGGCGTGGGCGTGGCCTTCGCCGGCGTGCTGGGCGACGACGTACCCCTCGGGGTCGATGACGACGAGCGTGGGCCAGGCCCGTACGGCGTACTGCTTCCAGGTGGCGAGCTCGGGGTCGTCCAGCACCGGGTGGTGCACCTCGTACCGTTCGACCGCGTCGACGACCGCCTGGTGCTCCGCCTCGTGCACGAACTTCGGGGAGTGCACGCCGATGATCACGACGGTGTCGCGGTGCTTCTCCTCCAGCTCCCGCAGCTCGTCCAGGACGTGCAGGCAGTTCACACAGCAGAACGTCCAGAAGTCCAGGATGACGATGCGTCCTCGCAGGTCAGCGAGGGTGAGCGGGTTGCCGCCGGTGTTGAGCCAGCCGCCTTTGCCGGTGAGTTCGGGGGCGCGGACGCGTGCACGTGAAGCCATGCTCCCATCCAACATCACCGGCCCCCGCGCGCATTCCTGCGGCCGCCGGGGGAACCTGTCTGCCATGAAATACCAGGTGCGTGAACGCATGCTCGCCATCGGCGACGACTACTGGATCACCGACGAGCACGGCGAGAAGGCCTTCCTCGTGGACGGCAAGGCCCTGCGGCTGCGGGAGACCTTCGAGCTGAAGGCCGCGCACGGCCCGGTGCTGGCCGTGATCCACAAGAAGATGTTCGCCTTCCGCGACACCATGGAGATCGACCGGGACGGCGAGACGCTCGCGACCGTCAAGAAGAAGCGTTTCTCGCCGCTGCGCGACCACTACCGCGTCGAGCTCTCGGACGGCACGGAGCTGGATGTGTCGGGGGACGTCCTCGACAAGGAATACGGCATCGAGTACGACGGCGAGCTGCTCGCCCACATCTCGCGGAAGTGGTTCCGGCTGCGCGAGACGTACGCCGTGAACGTGGTCCGCGAGGACGCGGACCCCGCGCTGCTCATCGCGGTGGCGGTGTGCGTGGACCGCCTCGCGGAGCACGAGCACGAGGAACATGAGGAGCACGGGCACTGAGGGCAGGCACGGACACGGGCGCTGAGGCCAGGGCATGAGCACGGGCGCTGAGGCCGGGCACCGGCACGAGCGCTGAAAATCGAGGCGGGGCCACTGCCCGTACGGGCTGCGCCCCGCCCCCTCGTCAGCGCCCCAGCACCCGGTCCTTCAGCGCCGGGAACTCCTCGCGCGTCTTCGCCACCCGCGCCATGTCCAGCTCCACGGTCAGCACCTCTTCCCCCGCCCCCGCCTCGGCGAGCACCTCGCCCCACGGGTCGACGACGACGCTGTACCCGGCCTGCTCCACCCCGGCGTGCGTGCCGGCCGTGCCGCAGGCCAGGACGTACGCCTGGTTCTCGACGGCGCGGGCGCGGGCGAGGAGCGACCAGTGGGCGCGGCGGCGGGCCGGCCAGCCCGCCGGGACGACGAGGGTCTGCGCGCCCGCGTCGACCAGGGCCCGGAACAGCTCCGGGAAGCGCAGGTCGTAGCAGGTGGCGACGCCGATCCTGGTGTCGGGCAGGCCGACGGTGGCGAGCTCGTCGCCCGCGCTCATCAGCACGGCCTCGCCCTTGTCGAAGCCGAACCGGTGGATCTTGCGGTACGTACGGGCGAGTTCGCCGTCCGGGGAGAAGATCAGGGAGGTGTTGTAGAGCGGCCCGTCCGGGTCCCGCTCGACGATCGATCCGGCGTGCAGCCAGACTCCGGCGTCCCGCGCGGCCGTTGACATGGTCTCGGCCGTCGGGCCGTCCAGCGGCTCGGCCTCGGCCGCGAACGAATCGAAGGCGAAGGCCCCCACCGGCCAGAGCTCGGGGAGCACCACCAGGTCGCTGCCGCGCTGCTCCCGTACGAGTGAACCGGCGCGCACCCGACGGGATTCAACCGTTTCGTCCGGGTCTACCTCGATCTGGATGAGAGAGGCGCGCACACTACCACCGCCTAATAATTCGAGCCGTCGATCCGGGCCTACGATCAGAGACGAAAGCACTGCCGGGGTGCTCTTGCGCAGCGTAACTTAACTGCACAACAGCACCCAGACCGCGTACGAACCGCCCGAGGGGTTCCGTGACCGTCCACCCAAGCCTTCAGACCTCCATCGACGCCTGGACCCAGTCCATCGAAGCGATATCGGAGTTGGTGACACCGCTCGTGGAGAGCGAGTGGAACCGGGCCACCGAGTGCCCCGGCTGGTCCGTGCGCGACATCGTCTCGCACGTCATCGGCATCGAGTGCGAGATGCTCGGCGACCCGCGCCCCATCCACACGCTGCCGCGCGATCTCTACCACGTCACCGACGAGTTCTCGCGCTACATCGAGGTCCAGGTGGACGTGCGGCGCTGCCACACCTCGCCGGAGATGACCTCCGAGCTGGAGTACACGCTCATCCGCCGCTCGCGGCAGCTCCGCAACGAGACCCGCGACCCGCAGACCCCGATCCGCTGGCCGCTCGGCAGCGCCACCGAGCAGACCCTCGAACGGGCCCTCAAGGTCCGCGCCTTCGACGTCTGGGTGCACGAACAGGACCTCCGGCGCGCCCTGGGCACGCCGGGCGACCTCGACTCGGCCGGCGCGCAGCTCACCCGCGACTTCCTGCTGCGCGCGCTCCCGAAGGTCGTCGCCGCCGACGCGGGCGCGCCGCCCGGCTCGGCGGTCGTCTTCGATGTGCACGGCCCGCTGGAGTTCATGCGGACGGTGCGGGTCGACGCGGAGGGCAAGGGCACCATCGACGGCAGCGTGTCGCTGGGGCCGACGGCGACGCTGGTCCTGGACTGGGAGACGTATCTGCGGCTGGCGTGCGGGCGGGTCCGGCCGGAGGCGGTGAGCGACCTGGTCAAGATCGAGGGGGACCGGCCGCTGGCGGAGGCGATCCTGCGGGAGTTCGCGGTCACTCCGTGACTCCGGCTCCGTAGCGCCGTAGCGCCGCGTAGCGCTTCGCGTGCGCCGCCGCGCCCGTACGGACTGACGGACGCGGGATGCGCCCGTACGCTCGCACACCGCCCCCACATGCAGACATACCGACGTACCGGCATCCCGACATACCGACGTCCCGACATACCCGACATGCCCGGCTAAGCCGGTACGTGCACCGTCTCCACCCGCGATGCCAGGACGCGCTCCTTCTCGCGGCGGTGGGCGCGGGCCCGTAGGCGCAGGATCTGGGAGAGGCCCAGTGCCTCCAGGACGAAGACCGACGCGAACGCGGCCCGGTAGCTGTTGCCGGTCGCGTCCAGCAGGATGCCCACCGCGAGCAGCGTCGTCATCGACGCGATGAAGCCGCCCATGTTCACGATGCCGGAGGCCGTGCCCTGCCGTTCCGGCGGATTGGCCGGGCGGGCGAAGTCGAAGCCGATCATCGAGGCCGGTCCGCACGCGCCGAGCACGACGCACAACACGACGAGCAGCCACATCGGCGCGGGGCCGGCGGGCCAGAAGACGGTCACGGCCCACAGCGTGGCGGTGGCCGCGACCGTGCCGAGGGCGAGCGGCAGTCTGGCCCCGTGGTGGCGGCCGATGACCTGCCCGTAGACGAGCCCGACGGTCATGTTGGAGAGGACGATCAGCGTCAGCAGTTCGCCCGCCGTGCCGCGCGAGAGCCCCTGCGACTCGACCAGGAACGGCATGCCCCACAGCAGCAGGAAGACCATCGCCGGGAACTGCGTCGTGAAGTGCACCCACATCCCGAGCCGGGTGCCGGGCTCCCGCCAGGCCAGCGCGATCTGCCGGCGTACGAAGCCCTTGCCGAGGTGGGGGTGGGGCGCGGGCTCGTACCCCTCGGGGTGGTCCTTGAGGAAGACCAGCATCAGGGCGAGCACGGCGACGCCCGCCAACGCGCTGCCCGCGAACGTGCGCTCCCACCCGGCGCTGTGCAGCAGCCGGGCCAGCAGCATGGTGGAGACGAGGTTGCCGGCCATTCCGAAGAGCGCGGCGACCTGCGCGATCATCGGGCCGCGGCGGGCCGGGAACCAGCGCGAGCCGAGCCGCAGCACGCTGATGAAGGTCATCGCGTCGCCGGAGCCGAGCAGGGCGCGGGAGGCGAGCGCCATCGCGTACGAGTGGGAGAAGGCGAACCCGAACTGCCCGACGGTGAAGAGCACCACCCCCAGCGCCAGGACCTTCTTGGTCCCGAGCCGGTCGACCAGCAGCCCCACGGGTATCTGCATGCCCGCGTAGACCAGGAGTTGCAGGATCGAGAACGTGGAGAGGGCGGACGCGTTGATGTGGAACCGCTCGGCGGCGTCGATGCCCGCGACGCCGAGGCTCGTACGGAAGATGATCGCGACGAAGTAGACGCCGACGCCCAGTCCCCAGATGCCCAGTGCCCGCCGCCCGCCCGGCGGGTCACCGGGCAGTCCTATGGACCCGCCGCCGGCGCCGGTACTCGCACTGCTCATCGCACTTCCCCCTGCGCCAGATTCCGCACCCAGCTCACATGCCGGTGCACCGCTTCGGTGGCCGCCGCCTCGTCCCCGGCGCGCAGCGCGTCGAGGATCTCCGTGTGCTCGGTGATGTTCTTCGCGATCCGGTCCGGGTGGGCGTGCATCAGGGCGACGCCCATCCGCAGTTGCCGGTCCCGCAGCTGGTCGTAGAGGCGCGAGAGGATCTGGTTGCCCGCGCTGCGCACGATCTCGGCGTGGAAGGCCCGGTCGCTGACGGAGAGCGCCGCCAGGTCCCCGGCCTCGGTCTGCCGCCCCATGTCGGCCAGCAGCTCCGTCAGCCGCTCGATGAGCCCGGCGGGCGCGGGCACGGCCTTGGCCACCGCGAACTTCTCGACGAGCAGCCGCGTCTCCACCACGTCGGAGATCTCCTGCGCGGACACGGCCAGGACGAGCGCGCCCTTCTTCGGATAGAGCTTGATCAGCCCCTCGACCTCCAGGCGCAGCAGCGCTTCGCGTACGGGCGTACGCGACACCCCGACGGCCTCTGCCAGGTCGCCTTCGGTGAGCAGGGTGCCGCCCTCGTAACGGCGGTCGAGTACCGCTTCCTTGACGTGCGCGTAGACGCGCTCGGCGGCGGGGAGCGGTTTGGGGGCGGAAACGGGTGACGCCGGCGACGCGGATGACGCGGGGGACTCGGGTGACACAGGTGCGTGAGCTGGCGCGGAGGCCGGGGCGGCTGACATGCGCACAGCATAGATACATGAGGTATGCATAGAGCAGCCCCTGTCCAGGATGCGGACGAAGCCTCCGACTCCCGGCACCGCCCCATCACCCTCCCTGACCACAGAGAAGCCCCAAACCTGAACATTGGTTCATGTTCGGGGATGCGCCCCGCGAGAGCGGCCCTCCGCGCGAACGACAAGGCCCTGGCCCCCTTCCCCTTTCGGGGCGGCACGGGAAACGCTGGCGGTGACGGACCTTGGAGGGAGCCGCTTCATGACGACCGACCCGATCACCGACCCGATCACCGAGCCGACGACCACCCCGGACGCCGGCGCCGACGGCTGGTACGTGGACGACCGCTGCACCAACTGCGACGTCGTACGGCAGGTCGCCCCGGACCTGTTCATCGAGACCGACGGCCGCTCGGAACTCCACCACCAGCCGCGCGACGAGCGCGAGTTGGCCCAACTGCACGCCGCCGCGTACGCCTGCCACACCCGCTCCATCCGCCACCCGGCACTGCGACTGGACCCGGCGCTGGACCCGTACCCGATGGAACTGGACGACGGCCTCTACTTCTGCGGCCACAACTCCACCCACACGGCCGCCGCCAACGCCTACCTGCTGAAGCGGCCGTCCGGCCAGGTCCTGATGATCGACACTCCGCGCTGGAACGCCGAACTGGCCACCCGTTACGAGTCCCTCGGCCCCATCGCCGACGTCCTCCTCACCCACCGCGACCACGCGGCCCACGGCCGCCGCTACGCCGACCGGTACGGCGCCCGCCTCTGGATCCACGAGGCCGACCTGGACGCCGCGCCCGACGCCGACCAGGTCCTACGGGGCCTCGACCCGGTCGAGGTCGCCGACGGCGTGATCGCCCACCCCCTGCCGGGCCACACCGAGGGCAGCGTCCTGTACGTGGCCGACGAGCGGTACTGCTTCAGCGGCGACAGCTTCTACTGGTCCCGCACCACCGGCGACATCGAGGTCGCCGAAAACGTCACCTGGTACTCCATCGAGGTACTGGCCGCCTCCCTCGCCCGCACAGCCGGCCGCCTCCGCTTCGAATGGCTCCTCGCCGGCCACGGCGACCGCCGCCACCTACCGGCCGGCGAAATGTCCCGCCGCATGCGTGACTTGGCCGTACGGACACAGAAACTCCGGCCCCGGCCGGTCGACTTCACGGTTCACCGCTGGTGAGGGGACGGCACGGGAACACTCCAGCTGGTCAGATCCTCGATGAATTCGCTATAGGAACGATTCGATCCGATCGGATCGGCTAGAAGCCCGTGCTCCAGAGCATGGGAGACGATCTCGGGTCCGTCGCTCTCCCGGAAACGCGGACGGGTGAGTTCGGCTTCAAGGTCCTTCTTGGGCGTCTGCCGCCGTCCCGTATCCCGGCCTCGCCACTGTGCGGGAACCTTCCACGACGGCCTGTAAAGCGGAAACGCGTCAGGAAAGAGCAGGAGCCAGGCCTCGGATTCGACCGCGGCAAGAGCATAGACGGACGAGGATGACGCGGCCGCCCGGGAAAGGGCATCGGAGACGGTTCGGCGTGCCGCGTCATACGCCGGCCCGAGGCAGGCGTCCATGTCCTCGTGCACGGCGATTCCCACGAACTCGCCCGCCTTGCATTTCGCCTTACCGCGCGCCTTCTTCACCAAAGTATGGGCGGCAGTGTCCAGTTCGACACCCGACTTCTTCCGCAGCCGCACCGGATCGGTGATCTCGGTGAGACTGACGGCAGCGGCGAGTTCGGGGTGGGCCGACTTGATGAGCGCGGCGAGTATGCGGCGATCGTTGGAACTCTCCCCCGCGAGAACGACGATGCCCTTGCCCGGACCCCTGCTTATGCCTCTGCGGGTCATAGCTCGTCCTCCGTCAGGTCCCCGCCGAGCACACCGGAGAACCACAACTCGCCGAGCGGCTGGTCGCCCGTCTCCGCGACGATGTCCTCGACGTCCTTCGCCGAGAGCGCGGGGATGATCGAAGCGCCATCCTCGTCACGGTCGCACACGATGAACTCCTGCGGCGTCAGGCGATCGACGAGCGAGGGCGAGTGGGTCGCCACGATCAGCTGTGTTCGTTCGGACGCCTCCCGCAGCCGCTCCACGATGAGCTCAAGGGCTTGCGGGTGCAGGCCGTGATCGATCTCTTCCACACAGGTGAGCGCCGGCGGGAAGGGGTCGTAGAGCATGGCCAGCAGGCCCAGGAGACGCACCGTGCCGAACGAGGCGTCGGCAAGCGGGGTGGTGCGTCGTAGGCCCCGTTCGTGGAGGACGACCGCAAGGCGATCGGCGTACCCCCCGACCTGCTCGAACTCGATCGCCTCCAATTGCGGCAGTATGCGGCGCGCGTCCTTCGTCAGGTGTTCCCACCGCTCCTCGTCAGCGCTGAGCTGAACCAGGAACGCCGCCAGATTCTCCGCGTGCGACTCCAGCCGGCCGGCCAGAGTGGAGCGGGAACGCGTCGGTTGCCGGGCAGCGGCGACGTCTACGTCGAACACCCTGAACGACGAAAGACGCTCGGCGACCCGAGTGACCTCTTCCCCGCCGTCCGAACGCCCCAGTCGAGGCAAGGTCGACAATCCACTGCTCAGGCGTTGGATGCCGAAGCTGCCGCCGTCGGAATCCCGGCCCGCTTTCCGGTCGACCACCCGGGCCTCCCCGCCCGAGATCGTGATGCGTCGCCCTCGTCCCCGGGTTCGCTTGAATGCGAAACTCTCCTGGCGCGACAAGGTGTACGAGTCGGGATTGTTCGGCATAGAACGCCTGCGAATGGTCAACGAGTACTCATCCGGGGCCCTCAGGCTCGCATGAGTCGTCCAAGTGGCCTTGAGGTGGATCTTCATTGACGTCGGCGGCCGGACACCACCCCAGAAGCCCACTTCATCGAACCCGCCGCGCTCATCGAGTGCGGGTTGGAGGTCGGTCCGGATGATCGAAGCCAGAAAATCGAAGACCTTCAGGACGTTCGACTTGCCCACCCCATTCGGCCCTACGAGCACAGTGAGGGGGCCGAGGGGGATGGTCACGTCACGCAGGCTGCGGAAGTTCTCGACGTGGAGTTCCAGGAGACGGCCGGGCATGAGGCGAACCTATCGGGTGAGTGATCGCGACGCAGGCGAGCGGATGAAATGCCACACCCACGCGGCGCCGCTCCTCTCTCCCCACCCGCCGGCGCGAAATAGCCGCCGATGCCGGTCGCTCAGGCGCGGCGCTCGTCTTCCCGGTCTTTCGCGTTCTCCGCGGGCGACGTGCGGGAGCGGATGCGCCCGAGGAGGGTGCTGCCCGCGATGACCAGGCCGATGGCTATGACTTTGCTCGCCTGGTAGTAGCCGGACGCCGGGTTGTCCGCGGTTCCCGGCAGCCGGAGGAAGGACCATGCCGCCGCCGCGATCCCGACGAGGACAAGGCCGATGGCTCCTAACGGGCCGAGCCCCCACCACCAGGGGCTTTCGCCGTGATGATGGGCGGCGGGCCGGCCGGGTCCATCGGAAAGGTCATTTCCGTCGCGTCCGTCGTGGGGCATGGTGGGCTCTCCTGGCGGCAAGGCGGGGCGGTGATCGTCACCGCAGGCTAGCCTTCGCCGTCAGGCTTCCACTCGGTCGTCATGCGGACGCATTCGGTGCCCACTGCGACGTGCAGGGGGCTGCGGGCGCCGTTCCACTCGGCCGTGAAGTAGTCGGCCGTGTCGGGGTGGGCGAGACGGAGTTCCAGGAAGTCGCGGCCGGACCGTTCGGAGCTGACCGACCAGCCGTCCGCCGTGAGGCGTTCGCGCAGGCGGGCCACGGCGGTCACGGCGTCGGCCCGTGCGACGGGCTCCTTCGTGGCCCAACCGGTGTGGAAGCTGTTGACGCCTTCCTCCGGCTGGTCGTAGTGGGACAGGTACTGCATCCCACGGTAGTAACAAACGGACGTGTGGACGTCCCTCCAGCCGAGCCCGGACATCTCCGGACGCGCCAGCAGGTCGTACGAGCTCCGGGCGGAGTCCTGGATCCGCCCGGCCACCGCGTGCGGGTCCGCCTCGCGGTAGGGCTCGCCCTCCCACCAGCGCTGCAGCCCGAGGCAAGCGGCGATGACCAGCGCCAGCCCCACGAACAGGAGGATGACGAGGCGGATGGCTCCTCGCCGGCTCTCGGGTGTCCCGGGGCTCGCCGGTGGGGTCGCTGGTGCGGAGGCGGTGTCGGTCATGAGCCCGACCCTAGGAAGACGGCCGGGGCCGACGCATGAGTCGGTGTACTCATTTCCGCAGCTCAGAGCGGGTACCAGTACGCAGGGCGGCAGTCACTGGAGGCTGCCGAGGCGCGCGCTGCGGATGAGCGCCCGGCCGTGCGCGGTGGCGACGTGCAGGGCCCGCCCGGCCTCCCGGACCGTGATGAGCAGACCCGCCTCGCGCAACACCGCGACATGCTGGCTCACCGCCGGATTCGACACCCCTAAGCGCCGGGCCACGTCCCCCGTGCCGCAACCGGTCGAGGCCGCGACGAGCACCGCCGCGCGAGTGGGCCCCATCAGCGCGCCCAGCGCCTCGTGCCGCGCGGTACGGGCCTCCTCCGCCCCGGCGGCCCCCTCCGGCCCGGCCGCCGCGAGGCTCGCGTCATGCCGTACGGGGTAGACCAGGACCGGCGGCAGGTCGGTGTCGGCGAGGCTCACCGGGGTCGGCCAGCAGAAGAACGAGGGTTGCAGGATCAGCCCCCGGCCCTCCAGACGGAGCGTCTTCCGCACGGGGTACGCGACCTCCAACACCGGTGGCCGCCAGCGCATTTGCGGGCCCAGCCCCGCCAGTAGTCCGTCCACACCGCCGTCGAACATGACGCGCAGCCGGCTGACGCGGTCCGCCTCCACGTGCGCCCGAACGCGCGGCCAGTACGGTGCGACCGCCTCCGCCTGGTACGTACGTATCGCCCCGCCGAGGTCCCGTAGCGGCTCCACTTCCCCGCGCGCCAGCCGGCTCACCCACGGCGACGCCTCCCGAAAAGCCGCGAACCTTCGCAGTTCCGTTTCCAGGCGAGGGCGGGGTGTGCTCAGCACGGCGTCGACCGCCGCATCGAGCCCGTATTCGTCGTCCGCCCCGGCGCTGACCGCCTCGGCGGCCGGCGTCAGGAAATCCGGGGAATAGCCCTGCGGCGGCAGTAACGAAGACAGCCGCCTGCCCTCGCGCGAAAGCCGTCTCCGTGCCCCACTCCGCCAGGCGCCGAAGGCCGGCGCCCCGTCCCGCCGTTGCAGCGTCTGCACGCTGTTGGCTATCTCCCACATATGGTCCGGCCCCGCGGCCACGCGAACCCTCGCCATGTCATCCGAACTGAATACGACCCGCAACACGACGCCCCCCGCGCAATGTCAACGAACTACGTTCCCACGTTCTTCTGTTGTCGCACGCCGGCCCGCCCACGGGCTGGCGTTTTAAGCCGTGCCTTTCCTCCGTTGCCCGATCAGCACCGCGACGCCCACTCTTTACTCGGTCACAGCAATCGATCTACAGGAGGCACGTTTTGTTGCTCCACAAGCGTACGAAATTCGCACTCGCCGTCTCCTCGGCACTCCT
Source organism: Streptomyces sp. NPDC050610 (assembly GCF_040654875.1). Taxonomy (NCBI): domain Bacteria; kingdom Bacillati; phylum Actinomycetota; class Actinomycetes; order Kitasatosporales; family Streptomycetaceae; genus Streptomyces; species Streptomyces sp. NPDC050610. The sequence continues at coordinate 200,308 of NZ_JBFAIV010000001.1, forward strand.
GCTGGGCGGAGCCATGGCCTCGCCGGCCATGGCCGCCTCCGCGTCACCCAAGGTCAAGGTCAACGACGCGGTCCAGACGTTCGGCAACATGGCCACGGGTTCCTGCCTCGACGACAGCAACTACGGTCTGCGCGGCTTCGGTTGCAACGGGCTGAACTTCCAGCAGTGGAGCATTCACGTCTGGAACGACGGCACCCGCCAGATCAAGAACGTGAACACCAACCGTTGCCTCTACGACGACGGCGTCACCCTCGCCACCCGCCCCTGCAACAATTCGCCCCAGCAGAGCTGGTGGATCACCCATCACCGCGCCGACTCCATTTCCTTCCAGAGCCAGGCCACGAACAAGTGCCTGGACGACAGCCAATACGGCCTCCGCACGATCGGCTGCGCCGGCGGCTCCAACGACCACCAGCTCTGGCGCTGACGGTCGCCCCTGACGGGGCGTTGTCGGATACCTTCCGTGATCTCAGGCGATTAGCCAATAGCCGACCGCCTGTGATCTCTCAGTTGACAACTCGTCCTGGGCCATACGGCAGTAATGGATGAGGGTTCAAGCGGTCGTGGGGCCTCGATCAGGCGAGGCCCCACGACGGGATCAGCTGATCCAGGTGGTTCAGCTGGTTCAGACGGTGAGGACGAGCTTGCCCCGGAGGTGCCCGCCGTCGAGCAGCCGGTGCGCGTCCGCTACGCGCTCGAACGGGAACGTCTCCTGCACGTGGACCCGCAGCCTGCCCTGTTCGACCAACTCGACGAGGCCCCGCAGAGCGACCGGATCGGGGTCGACCGCGATGCCGCTGAAACGCATGCCTGCCGCCTCGTACTTGGCGATGAGCTCCGCATCCTCCTCGGCTACCGCCGTCACCAAGTGGCCGCCCGGGCGTAGCACTTCGAGCGACCGCTGGGCCGTATCCCCTCCGATCGTGTCGAGCACGACATCTATGTCGCGCACCGCCTCGGTGAAGTCGACCGCCGTGTAGTCGATCACCTCGTCCGCACCGAACCCCTCGACGAACTTCCGCTTGCTCCCACTGGCGGTCGCGATCACATACGCGCCGAGCGCTTTCGCGATCTGTATCGCTACATGGCCGACCCCGCCGCCACCGCCGTGGACCAGGACGCGGTCGCCCTCGGTCACGCCGCCGAGGTCCACGAGCCCCTGCCACGCCGTCAGCCCGACGATCGGCAACGCCGACGCCTCTACGTGCGAGAGCGACGCCGGCTTGCGTACCAGGTGCAGCGCCGGCGCCGATACGAACTCGGCGTACGCGTTCGCCGCCCGCGGGAACAGCGGCATCCCAAACACCTCGTCGCCGGGCCTGAACCGCCACGACTGCGACGCCTCCTCGACCACGCCGCTGATGTCCCAGCCGAGGACGAACGGCGGCCGGCCGATCAGCGGGAACTCTCCGGCGCGCAGGCGCGCCTCCAACGGGTTCAGCCCGATCGCCTTGACGCGCACGAGCACCTCGGTCGGGAGGGGCCGAGGCTCGGGCGCGTCCACGACGGTGAGCACCTCGGGGCCGCCGAGCGTCTGCTGGGTGATGACTCGCATGTCTCTCCTGGCTCTGGAGGGGGTGGAGAGATCCCAGGCTAGATTTCCGCCAGGAACCCGCAGGTGCCTATGCCGCCATGAGCGGTTTTGGTCCCGGCAGCCCCTTGCTCGGCCACTACTCGATATCGGCCCGGCCGTCGCGCACTACGGCTTCCTGAAAGGCCAGCCACGCGGCGGGGGTTATGCGGAGGGTGGGGCCGGTGGGGGTTTTGGAGTCGCGGATGGCGACGGTCCCGGGGACGTTGACAGCTACCTCTACGCATTCCTGGTCGGGGTGGGGTCCGCTGTGGCTGGACTTCACGAACTCGAACACAGTCATGCGTCACATCTCCTTGTGCAGGCTGTCGATAAGGGAAAGGGTGTCGTGTGGCGAGAGGCCGAGCCTGCTCGTTCTGTCGAAATACGTCCTGTAGGCCGCGCCTTCAGTTTCGTTCTCGACCCACACGGTGGACACCATGGTGTCCACATGGACCACGTCCACCGCCTCCTCCTCGGCGAACGAAACAATGTTGAAGGCACCAGCCATGCATGGATGCCCACCAGACCGAAACGGCAGTACTTGAAGCCGCACGTTCGGAAGCCGAGCGACTTCCTGCAACCGTTCGAGTTGAGCGCGCATCACTTCGCGGCCGCCGACGACTTGGCGCAGTGCGGCTTCCCAGATCACCGCATACACCTGTAGCGGCACTTCATCAGTCAGCCGGGCTTGGCGCCTCGTCCGGACCTCAACTACGCGCTCGATCTCGTTCGGGTCATCCCACGAGCCTTCACCGACAGCCAGTGACCGGACGTACGCAGGCGTCTGGAACAGTCCCGGCACCAATGACAGTTGCCAGCTCCGCACCCGACTCGCCACGTCCTCCATCGCGATGTACTCGGCCAGGCCGCCCCCACTTGGTGAGTGCTGCCACCACCCCTTCGCCCTCCGGCGTTCGCGGTCGAGCTTCGCCAGCCGCAGCAGGCCGTCGACCGCTTTCGGGTCCTCCAGCCCGTACAGCCGGGCGAGCACCAGAACGTCCGGGTCCCGGAACGGCACCCAGCCCCGTTCCATCTTCGCGATCTTCGCGGCCGTCGCGCTCAGCGCCTCCGCCGCCTGCGGCTGGGTGAGCCCGGCCGCGTCGCGCAGCCGCAGCAGTTCGGCCCCCAACTTCCGTGCCAGCACCGTCGATACCCGGTTGCCGAGACCCGCTTGGCCTCTCGCCATATCGTCGCACCTCCCTCGATGCCGCTCAGTCTGCAACCGATCACGGAGCGGCACAACCAAGATCCGGGGATAGATTTCTCCAAGACTGCTTGTGCGGTACGTCACGACATCGCTACTGTCAGTGCGCAACCGCTCACACGGCGGCGCCGCCCGGCGGAAGTGCACCGGCCTGCCCTGCGCAGGCCCGGCATCGACACCGCCAAGGCCAAGCGCCGCAGCGTGTGGCCCCTGCGACCGCACTTGGAGGTGCGTGTCCATGGCTGTGAAGGTCATCGAGCCGGACGATCACTACGACGTCGTCGACTACACCCCGTACCCGTACAACGTCCCGGTGGCCCGGCGGCGCGTGGCGCGGCTGGCATGCGATTGGGGGCACAAGGAAGTGGCCGGGGACGTGGCCCTGCTGGCCAGCGAGTTGATCACCAACGCGCTGCTGCACGGGTGCCTGCGGGAGCGACTGTTCCGGGTGGAGCTGTTCCTCACCGGTACGGTCCTCCGGGTGGCCGTCACCGACCCGAAGGGCGAGCGGCGACCGCGCCCGCGGGAGGCCGATCCCCATTACGACCAGTTCGGACGTGGGCTGCTCATCGTCCGTACGCTCGCGAGCCGTTGGGGCGTGGAGGGCCGTACGGTCGGCAAGACCGTATGGGCAGAACTCAGCACCGGCGACCCCGAGCGCACGCCGTAGCACCCCCGCACCGGGCGACGGACTGGCACGGCCGCCGCCCCAGCAGCAAAATGACGCACTATGCCGGAAGCCCGCCAATCCACCGCACCGTCACCCCCCTCCCAGTCGGCCTCGCCGAACGGTGCGGCCTGGATTCCGCATGGCTTCCAGTTCCATCCGCACTCCCACACCGATGGGCAGCTCGTGTACGCGGCGGCTGGAGCCGTGGCCACCACGACCGAGCGCGGGACGTGGGTCGCGCCCGCGCACCGCGTGACGTGGACGCCGCCGGGGTTCGTACATTCGCACCGCTTCTACGGGAGCACCGACGCCCGCCTCGTCACTGTCCCGGCCGACCTGTGCGACGAGTTGGTGGCGCGCCCCAGCGTGTTCGCGGTGAGCCCGCTGCTGCGGGAGGCGCTGCTCGCGCTGTCCGACCGGGCGGAAACCCGGCCCGGTGCCGAGCGGCGGCTGCTCGCCGTGGTGATCGATGAGCTCGCCGAGACTCCCGAGCAGTCTTTGCACCTGCCCGAACCCCGCGACGACCGGCTACGGGCCGCCACCGATCTCCTGCACGCGGCTCCCGGACGGAGTGCGACCCTGGCCGACCTGGCGCGGGCCGCGGGAGCGAGCGAGCGGACCTTGAGCCGGCTGTGCCACAGCGAACTGGGCATGAGTTTCCATCGCTGGCGCACCACACTGCGCATCCACCACGCGCTGGCCCAGCTCAGCAACGGCCGGTCGGTCACCGACACGGCGATGGAGTGCGGCTGGTCCAACCCGTCGAGTTTCATCGAGGCCTTCAGCGAACTAGTCGGCCAGACCCCCGGCCGCTACCAGGCCGAACTGCGCAACCGGCGCCCGTGAGCGGCGCGGGTGATCGGCACGGGTGAGCGGCACCGGTCCAGTCGGCGTGCTCGTACGTCCGTCGATGCCTTGGCGGGTTTCCGGCATGCGCTGCCCACATCCCGGTTGGTGGCGGACTCGGCCGCGCCCACAGTGGTGGAAGGCCGCACTTTCCGTGCGGCGCGACGGCCGTACGTCTGCGGCGCGGCCGGTTTCCCCTTTCGCCGAAAGGCTCGGAAAACATCATGGTTGAGACAGCGAAGACAGCAGAGACAGCGGAGACGGCGGAGAACACCACCGTCGTCATCATCGGCGCCGGAGCGGCCGGGATGACGCTCGGCAACTTCCTGCTGCGCAGCGGCGTCGACTGCGTCGTCGTCGAGAAGCGCAGCCGCACGTACGTCGAGCAGCGGCAGCGCGCCGGCGTGGTCGACACCCGCGGGGTACGGATGTTCCGCGAGTGGGGGCTGGAGCACGTCGTGAAGGACGCCGCCTCACCGCCGGTGATCACGGGCGGCACCTGGATCGACGGTGTCATGTACGACATCGCGTTCGGGGACGACGAGAGCGAAGCCGTCTTCTGCCCCCAGCAGGTGCTCGTCCGCAACCTCACCAACGCCTTCCTGGAGGCGGGCGGCGATCTGCGCTACGAGGCCCTCGACGTCAGTCTGGAAGACCTCGGAACCGACCGCCCCACCGTGCGCTACCGCTCCCCCGACGGCTCGGCCAAGGCTGTCACCTGCGAGTACGTCGCGGGCTGCGACGGCTTCCACGGCGTCAGCCGGGCTTCCGTACCCGCCGGCGAACTCACCGCCTACTCGCACGAGTACCCGTACTCCTGGCTCAGCGTCCTGGCCGAGGCGCCGTGCGCCCCCTTCGGCATGGCGATCCACGACCGCGGACTGGCCGCGCGGTTCCCCCGCGGTGCGAACGCCAGCCGCCTCTACCTCCAGTGCCCGGGCGACGACACCCCCGAGCAGTGGCCGGACGAGCGCATCTGGAGCGAACTGGGGACCCGTTTCTGCGCCGACGTGACCACCGGCCCCATCGTCGACAAGCGGATCGTGCCGCTGCGGTCGGTGGTGTTCGACCCGATGCGCTACGGCCGCCTCTACCTGCTCGGCGACGCGGCCCACATCGTTCCCCCGATGAGCGCGAAGGGGATACACCTCGCCCTCTACGACACCGAGGTCTTCATCCGCGCGATCGTCGCGAAGATCAAGGACGGCGACGGGAGCCTGCTCGACAGCTACTCCGACACCTGCCTGCGCCACATCTGGAACTACCAGGCGTACGCGGTCTGGATCACCGACCTGATGCACAACGCCGGCGACGCCTCGTACGGGGGAGCCTTCCGCAAGGAGACAGCCCGAGCGGAACTCCAGCGCCTGAACAATTCCCCGTCGGCCGCCCGCCTGTTCAACGACCTCAACGCCGGGCGGCTGTAGGCACCTTGCCGTCCGGCGTCTCACGGCGATCTGTCACGCCCAATGGCTCCAGGCCGATATCCAGCGGCCGTTGGGGGACAAGCGTCCGGTGGGTTCATCCTTATGGGCGACGCGGCATTGGGCAGGGTTGCCGGTGGGTAAATGCCCCGTATCAGGGGTGAATGTGGTGCCCTGGGTTGCTGCCCCTTGGAAGGGCGTGCGGTGAGCATGAGGGAGATGCGCCGGTTCCGGCGCGATCCGCTGGGATACATCGAGGACCGAGCCCGCCGGAGTCCGGCAGAGGTGTTCCAACTCCCTTGGGGCGCCTGGTGTGTGAGGGACACCGAGCTGGCGCTCACGGTGCTGCGCGACCCGCTCTTCCACAGCGGCATGTCCACCTTCTTCGGCGACATGCTGCCCTCGCGGACCGCGCAGCTCGCCCTCGGCCGCGCCGTCCGGAACGTGATGCGTGCGCACCTGCCCGCCTACCGCGAGTGCCTGGCCGAGGCGGTGGCCGGGCTGGGTCCGGTCAGCCAGTGGCCCGGAGCGGGGCCGCTGCTGGTGTACCGGTGCACGGCGGACGCGCTGCTGCACCCCGGCCAACCGACGGACCTGCGGCGGCAGTTGGCGCAGGCAGTGGCCGCCGGGCTGACCGCCCGCCAGCCGCAGATGCGGCAGCGGGCACGGGCGGAGATCCTGCGGCCCAAGCTACTGGCCTCGGTCACCGAACATGTCCGAGGCCGCCGGGCGGAACGCTTCCGAGCGGGCGAGCCCCGGGATGTGTTGGACGCCGTGATCGGCGCCTGCCCCGATGAGCTCGCCGACCAGACCGTAGCGAACCTGTATGTGCTGCTGTTCCAGTCGATCGTGGGAAACATCGGCTACGCGGTGGCGTGGTCGGCCCTGCTGGCCTGCCTGCACCACCCGCCCGGCCCGCCCTGGCCGTGGCCCGCCGACTGGCTGGTGCGCGAGGCCGGACGCCACCGCCCGTTCGTCTGGATGGTCGGCCGGCCCGTTCCGCACCCTCTCGAATTCGGCGGGCGGCCGTTCGCGGCGGGCACGATCCTGTCGGTCAGCCCCTACCTGCTGCACCACGACCCGCGCCACTGGGACCGTCCTGATGTGTTCCGGCCCGAGCGCTGGAACGAACCGGGCGGCCAAGGTCCCTATCTCCCCTTCAGCACCGGCCCGTTCACCTGCGCCGGGGCGTCCGTCGCCCACAGCTTGACCACCGAGGCGGTCGCCGCGCTGGCGCAGGACGCCCGCCTGACGGTCAGCGGCGGCGACGTTCGGCCCCTGGTCTCCGGTTCCGTCCTCCCCCGCCCCTTCGCCCTGCGGCGCACCCTCAAGACCCCCGTCAGGCCCGCGCTCGCGAAAGGAGGTGAATGACATGATCGCTGCCATCCGACGCATCATCTGGAACAAGCCCGCCAGTTACTGGGAGCCTGACCGCTGGCTCTAGGAGCCCTGGTCCGAGCAGTTGCCCCGCATGCCATGGCCAATGGCATGCGGGGCCTCGCTATGGGGGCCGTCGTCACCCATCGGACGGTTCTAGCGGACCAGCGGGAGGAAGATCGTGTCGACGATCTCCTCGATCATCTCGGGCGCGACCGGTCGCAGCGTCATCATCGCCTCGCCCCGCAGCAGGTCGAAGGGGAGCGAGGCGATCCGCGGCGTGAGTTTGGCCGGATCGATCTCGCCGCGCTCGATGGCGCGCTCCAAGATCTCGTCGCGTCCGGAGCGGCGTCCGGCGAGGATCGTCTCGCGCAGCTCGGCGAAGCTGGTCCCGGCCTCGGCGAAGTAGTCGGTGAGCAGCAGGCTGAGCTGGGCGAGGAACGGCCCCCGGCGCTCGCCGAGTTCGGTGAGGGTGGCGATCAGGTCGCCGCGCAGGGACCCGGTGTCGGCCGGGGTGATCGGCCCGATGACGTTGCGGTGCGCGACCGCCGCCCCGATCAGCTTCTGTTTGTCGGCCCAGCGCCGGTAGAGCACCGGTTTGCTGGTGCCGGCCCGCCGGGCGACGGAGTCGACGGTCAGGTTCGCGTACCCCCGCTCGGTCAGCTCGTCCCAGGCCGCTTCGAGGATCGCCGCCTCAAGCGCTTCGCCGCGCCGTCGCCCCACAACACTCCTCCTAAGAACCTTTGACGTTTCTTATCGCCGTACCTTACTCTGCGAATAAGAAACTGCGCCGTATCGTATTTGGTGGGAGGCGTGAGCGCCGCGGCCTCACCCCAGGCGCGCCTGTGAAGAGTCCGGCTCCGCCCCGGCGTGGGGCGGAGAGAGCCCATCGGCAGCGGCCGCGGCAGCAGCCCGCATCTGTACCGACATCCGCACCGTCGCGAGCCCGCCCGTAGTAGGGAGTCCCTGATGCAGAAGAGCAGGACCGGAGTCACAGACGACGCCGGACGGCACGCGAAATGGAGCGGGCGGCTCGTCGGCCTGGTGGCCGTTCTCGCCATGGTGAACTTCGTGGTCGACTCGGCCATCACCGCGCCGCTGATCGTCCTCCCGGAGATGCTCGACCACTTCGGTACGGACCAGCCGGCGTGGCTCAACGCCACCGCGATGCTGGCGGGAGTGGCGTGGGCGCCGCTGCTCGGGAAGAGCGCCGACATCCACGGCAGGCGCAGGGTGCTCGTACTGGCGTTGCTGCTCAGCTGCGCGGGCGCCGTCTTATGCGCCGTGGCCCCCAGCATCTGGCTGTTCGTACCGGGGCGCATGCTGCAAGGGGCCTCCCTGGCCGCCGTGTTCCTCTCCGTCGCCATCGTCCGCGGCGTCTGCGCGCCCCGCATCGCGATGATCATCGTGGGCATCGTGACCTCGGGCTCCGCGGTGCTCAACATCGCGTCCCGCTTCCTCATCGAGAAGCTGGCCACGCAGTTCGGCTTCCAGATCCTGTTCCTCGGATCGGCCTTCGTCGCGGTGGTGATGGCGATCTGCGTGCACAAGCTTGTGCCCGACTCCCCGGTCAGGACACCAGGAAAGATCGACTTTGGCGGTGCCCTCCTCCTCGGCGGAGGTCTCGCCGGGGTGCTCGGCTACATCAGTCTGGGCTCGGACCTCGGCTGGCTCGCCGTCGCCCCGCTGGCCCTCCTCGTCTGCGGCATCGCGGCGCTGGCCCGGTGGCTCCTGACGTCGAGCCGGAAGCCCGACCCCCTGATCGACATCAGGGAGCTCAGCGGGCCGTTGGTGCTCACGCTCCTCGTCGTCTTCCTCGCCGCCGGTTCGTACCAGAGCGTGCTCCAGCTCATCCCGCTCGTCGGCGACGTCTCGGCGGGTCAGCACCTCGGGTACGGACTGGCCGACCAGGGATCGGTGGCGCTGCTGCTCGCCGCGCCGGGGGTCGGCGTCACCCTCGGCGGCCCGGCGGCCGGGTGGATCGCCGCACGCGTCGGACCGGCCTCGACGCTGGCCGGGGCGGTCCTGCTCGGAACGGTCGTGACCATCGGGATGTTCCTCGGCGTCTCCCAACTGCCCGTCGCGCTCTGCTGCGGATTCCTGCTGGGCGTCACGGTGGGAGCGCTCGGGACCTCCGGCTTCAACATGGCGGGGAGCCTGGCGTCCCCCGAACGGCAGGGCATCGTCTCCAGCCTGGTCATGGTCATGGTCTCGATCGGGTCGGTGACGCTCGATTTCGTGGGCGCGGCCGTGCTCAAGTCGACCTCCGTGGTCGTCGACGGCGAGACGACGCGCTCGGTCACGGGCGTGTTCAGCTACATCGCGATCGCCGCCGGCGCGTTCGCCATCGCCGCGCTGCTGGCCGTCCGGCTCGTACGGAGCACCCGCCTCGGCACCGGCTCCCCGTCACGCGAACTTCAGCGGGACGCGGTGTGACCACCTCCGAAGAGATCCGCGGAAGCCGGCAATTCCCCAGCGCAAAAGCAACGCGACGCGACACCACGCGAAGCAAGCCGAATTGGCCTTTGAACGTCTCATAACAGACTCAGGAGTTGGCGAATGGACATGAGAAACGCCCCGAAAGGCACGGTCCTGATATCCGGCGCGAGCATCGCGGGCCCCGCCCTGGCGTTCTGGCTGCGTCGGTACGGATTCGCGGTGACGGTGGTGGAGAAGACCGCCGGACTGCGGACCGGCGGGTACCCCATCGACATACACGGCACCGCGGTGGAGGTCGCCCGCCGCATGGGAATCCTGCCGCGGCTCCAGGAAGCGCATATCGAGTCGCGCCGGTTGACCTTCCTCAACGCCGACGGCAGCAGGGCGGCGGCGGTCCATCCCCAGACCGTGGCCGGCGGGGTCGACGGACACGACATCGAGGTGCGCCGCGGCGATCTGGCGGAACTTCTGTACGGGGCCGTCCGCGACGAGGTGGAGTTTCTGTTCGACGACTCCATCGACACGCTCACCGAACACGAACACGGCGTCGACGTCGCCTTCCGCAGCGGCGCCCGGCGCGGCTTCGACCTGGTCGTGGGCGCGGACGGAATGCACTCGCACACCCGGAAACTCGCATTCGGCCCCGAGGAGCGATTCCACCGCTATCTCGGTTACTGCTTCGCCATATTCACCATGCCCAACACCTACGGCCTCTCCCATGAAGTGCTCCTCTGGAACACCCCCGGAAGGGCCGCGGCGCTCTACGCGGTCGGCGACAGCGACGAACTGCACGCACTCCTCAATTTCGCCCGCCCCGAACCGCCGTACGAGGCCCTGCGCGCCCCCGAGGCCCAACGCGGCCTCGTCGCCGCCGCCTTCGCCGACGACGGATGGGAGATCCCGGCCATGGTCGCCGCCATGCGCCACGGACCCGATCCGTTCTTCGACACCGCGAGCCAGATCCGCATGCCGCGCTGGTCCAGCGGCCGGGTCGCGCTCGTCGGCGATGCCGCCTACGCCCCGTCGTTCCTGACCGGGCAGGGGACCAGCCTCGCCCTCGTCGGCGCCTACCTGCTCGCGCACTCGCTGGCCGCCCACCCCGACCACACCACGGCCTTCGCCGCCTACGAACGCGACGTCCGCGGGTTCGTCGAGCTGAACCAGGCGCAGGTCGGCGAAGGCGACGCGGCGCTCTTCCCCACCACCGCCGAAGCCCTCGCAAAGCGCAACGACAGACTGCGCGGCCTCGCCGCCTCACCGCCGCAGACCGGACGCCCGGCCCACACGGCCGTCACCCTGCCCGAACACGGCCCGGCCCCCGTCGGCTGATCGGCGCCGCGGGCCCGCACGGTTCCGGCGCGTACGGGCGTACGGGCGCACGGCACGCGCCCGCGACGGGCGGCCCGGCCGATACGTGACGCCGTGACCTCCTCGGTCCGCTCCGTTCCCGGGGTCGGACCAGAGCAGGCCGGTTCCGTGATCGCATGCCGGGGCCGACCGGGCGCGGAGGCGGGGACGGAGGCGGGCGGCAGCAGACCTCATGCTCCTGGGAGCGGACCCGCTCCACCGGACCCACTCCACCGAAACAGACCCGTGCCTACCCCGCGCCCCCACCCGCGGAGCCGCGCGGACGCGCACCGAATCGCAGCCCGCGGCGTCGGCTGCGGTGGGGCGGGTGGCTCACCGTGATGCGGCCCCGGTCGGCGAGGCCGGTCAGGTGGATGACGGGGAGGGACGGGGACGTCGGCCGCGTGGCGGTGTTGATGACCTTGCCGTTGCCGCGAACGGCCACCGCGTCGGTGTGCACGGCCCAGCCCGTCGGCACCACGAGGGTGATCGGGCCGTTGCTGACGCATACGGCCTCGATGAACACTTCGCGGTGCCGACAGTCCGCCTCGGTGAAGTCCAGCCGGATGCGGCCGTCCTTCTCCGCGACGGCGCGGATGTGCCGCGGCACCGGCCATCGGCCCTCCTTGCGCACCTTGGCGTTGTGCCCCGCACTCAGATTCATCGGCGCGGGCTCCGGTCCCGGCCGCGGGGCGAGGTCCCGGATCAGCGCCGACAGGTCGTCGCGCGTGGCGGCCCGCCACAGCGCGTCCAGGCGCTCCTGGAGCAGGTCCATATTCAACCGGCCCTCCGCGAACGCCTGTTGAAGGATCTCGGCTCCGCGCTCCCGCTCGGCGTCCGACGCGCGCATACGAATCGACTGCTCGGGCTCGACGCCTTCCACTGTGGTCCCCTCTCCCCGGCCCGCAAGCTCCTGTCAGCTTGGCATCCGCGCGTACGGCAGTCGTCGTCCTCCGGGGTGACCTGGTCCAGTAGGGGGCACGTGTGGGGCAGGCAGCGCCACCGCTCACGGCTCAGATCTGGTTCTCGCCGCCGTCGACGTAGAGGTTGGCGCCGAGGACGTAGCTGCTTTGCTCGGAGGCGAGGAAGGCCACGGCCGCCGCGACCTCCTCCGGGCGTCCCATCCGGCCCATCGCGACGCCCGCGGCGAGGTTCGCCCGGACCGCGGGCGCGTTCTCCTCGCCGAACAGGTCCGTGATCCCGGTGGTGTCGATCGGGCCCGGCGAGATGGCGTTGACCCGGATGCCGCGGCCCTTGAGTTCGTTGGCCCAGCCCCGCGCGAAGGACCGTACGGCGGCCTTCGACGCGGCGAACAGGCTGAACGCCTCCGTGCCGTTGTCGGCGGCGGTGGAGGCGTTCAGGATCACCGAAGCGCCGTCGTTGAGCAGCGGCAGCGCCTTCTGCACGGTGAACAGCGTGCCCCGGACGTTGACCGCGAGGGTCTGGTCGACCTGCTCCTCGGTGATCTGGCCCAGGGGCGCGAGCGAGGCGGTCGCCGCGTTCGCGAAGACCACGTCGAGGCCCCGGCCCCGGGCCCGTACCGCCTCGTACAGCCGGTCCAGGTCGGCGAGGTCCGTGATGTCGCCCGTCACGGCGGTGGCCCTCGCCCGGCCGATGGTCTCCACCGCGGCCTCGATCCGGGCTTCGCGCCTGCCGATGATGAATACGTGCGCGCCCTCGGCCGCCAGCCGTACGGCGGTGGCCAGGCCGATCCCCGTGTGGCCGCCGGTGACCACGGCCGTCTTGCCTTCGAGTTGTCCCATGTGACCGCGCTCCCAGAAGTTCGACATCGTTAAGTACCGACCGGTACTGAACGGGAACGTAGCACATCCGCACCGATCGGTACGGAAGCGTTAGGGTTGAGGACATGGAGACGCGAGAGAAGGGGCCGGTCGGCCGGCCGAGAGGGTTCGACGCCGACGAGGCTCTTGAGCGCGCCATGCGGGTCTTCTGGGAACAGGGCTACGAAGGCGCCAGCCTCACCGACCTGACCAGCGCCATGGGCATCACCCGCACCAGCATGTACGCGGCCTTCGGCAACAAGGAGGACCTGTTCCGCAAGGCCCTGGAGCGTTACGCCGAAGGCCCCGCCGCGTACGGGGTCCGGGCCCTGGAGGAGCCGACCGCCCGCCAGGTGGCCACCGCGCTCCTGCACGGCTCCGTCCAGGCCACCACCCGCCCCGGCTGCCCCACCGGCTGCCTGGGCGTACAGGCCTCCCTCGCCGCCGGCAGCCCCGGCCTCAACGCCCGCGACGCGCTCATCGCCTGGCGCAACGAGCACACCGCCCGCCTGCGCGACCGCTTCCAACGGGCCGTCGACGAAGGCGACCTGCCCCCCGACACCGATCCCGAACAGCTCGCCCGCTACCTCATGACCGTCGCCAACGGCATCGCCGTACAAGCGGCGAGCGGCGCCACCCGCGACGAACTCCAGCAGGTCGCCGACCTGGCCCTGCGGAGCTGGCCGGGCGCCTGACGTCTGACGTCTGACACCTGACGGCAGCCGCCGGGGAGCCCGCGCGCGTCAGCTCGTACGGTCGCGGGCTCGTACGGACGGGCGGGCTCCCAGACCACCCCGCGGGGACCGTCAGCGGCGGATCGTCGCGACGAGGCGGCGCAGGGCGGCCTGGGCGGGCGGGCCCCAGGAGGCTTTGCCGCCGGGGCGGCCGTGGACGCCGGCGTCTCCGACCATGATGCCGCCGAGGGCCTGACGCACCGCCCATCCGCGGGCGCGGCGCCGGGTCGCGGCGTCCGCGGCCGGCCGGTAGCCGCTGTGGAAGCGCTCCACGCAGCCGTCCGGCAGCAGCACCCAGGCGGATGCGAGGTCGCCGGCCGGGTCGCCCGCGCAGAGGTCGCCGAAGTCGATCACGGCGGAGATGGCGCCGTCCGCCGTGAGCACGTTGGCCGGGTGCAGGTCGCCGTGGAGCCACACCGGCGGGCCCGTCCACGCGGGCGCGGCGACGGCGTCCTCCCACACCGTGCGTACGGCATCCGGGTCGGGGATCAGCCCCGCCCCGGCGATCGAGTCGAGCCCCTCGGCGAACCCCTCGGAGAGGTCGGCCAGAGCGCCCCCGCGGTCGCGGCCGGTGGGCGCCCCGTCGGGGGCGGGCTGGTGGAGGGCGGTCAGGAAGCCGGCCAGGCGGTCGGCCGAGTCCTCGCCGCGCGTGGCGGGGGCGTGGTCGGCGGGCGCGCCCGGCACCCAGGTGGTGACGATCCAGGGCCGCGGGAACCGTTCGGAGGGCTCGCCGAGCCGCTGCGGGACGGGGACCGGCAGCGGGAGGCGCGGGGCGAGGGCAGGCAGCCAGGCGTGCTCCTTGCGCAGCAGTTCGTCGGCGCTCTCCGTCGCCCAGGGCAGCCGTACGGCGAGGTCGTCGCCGAGCCGCCACAGCTGGTTGTCCCAGCCGCGCGCGCCGAGGCGCACAGGGTGACCGGCCAGGTCGGGGTGCTGGTCGCGCAGCAGTTCCCGGACCAGTTCCGCGCTGATCTCGATCTCGGTGTGGGTCATGCGGAGCAACCGTAGCTCCAGCGAATATCCGAAGCCTCAACGGGCCGGGTGCGCAGCCTGGTTGGGGCTTTATAGGGACACGTTGGCCGCCGCCCCGCTCGTCCCGGCACTGCCGCCGCCGCACCCGGACCCCATGGACAACACCCGTCATTCCCGCCTATCCACCCCTCCCAATAGCTTGTCCCACAGTGACCGGCTATTCCGCGCCGTACTCGACTTGGCGGTATTTGGGGCTTTCTGCAACCCGCCCGGCATCGGAAGGGTGGGCGTCGTCGGCGGCAGCCGCCGCCGGTCGCACCCGAGAGAGGAACGACGACATGCCCCCAGTCCCTCTGAAGCGCGGTGTCTACAAGATCTACGCCCACATCTTCGGGCTCCCCGCCCTCGCGACGGTCCGCGCCTTCCAGACCTCGCAGGGCTTCCCCTTCGTCACCGACCGCCCCGAGGACCCGCCGTTCCAGCAGGAGTTGGCGATCGAGCCCTTCGAGAACGTCCCCGGCTCGCCGTACCTGATCTACATCGCCGCCCAGCCGCAACTGGGCGTCGTGGAGAACGAGCAGCACCTGTGGTCCAAGGAGGAGCCGCGGGAGCAGTGGACGCGCTGGCACTTCGAGCCCTTCGTCGGCGGTCTCCGCATCGTCGCCGAGAAGAGCGGCTCCGTCTGGCGCGCCGAGTACCACGGCAAGCAGATCGACGTCACGCCGCCCAAGGGAGAGCCCCAGGAGGGGTGGACCCCCGAGTTCGTACGCCCGATTGACGTGTAGCGACGCGGGCCGGCGCCGAGAGACGTAGCGACAGGAGCAGCAGCAGGAGCGGTCGGGGTGATCACGCCCCGACCGCTTCCCTCCCCCGCGCCGCCGTCTCGTCCACCGGCGTGATGAACACGAACCGCAGGTCCGTCCGCTGTATCGGCAGCAGCACATGGCTCGCCACCCGGATCTCCCGGCCGTCGTGGTAGGGCAGGCGCAGCCGGAAGACGTGCCCGTCCCGGTGCTCCACCACCTCGCTGCCCTCCGCCCAGATGCGGCGGCAGTCCGCGTCGGCGTCCAGGACCTCGCGGACCAGGGCGCGCAGCTCGGCGTTGTCCGGGTTGCTGTTGGCGGCCACGCGGAGCATGGCCAGGTACGCGCGGGCGCAGCTGTGCTCCCAGTCCAGCATCTGCTCCCGCGCCTCGGCGGAGAGCAGGGCCCAGCGGATGAGGTTGGCGCCGGGGCGTACGGACCAGGGGAACCACTCGGCCATGAGGCCGTTGACCGCGACCACGTTCCAGGCGATGTCCGAGAGGTACGCGGGGTAGCTGACCTGCTGGTCGAGGAGCGCCTTGACGCCTTCGGGCAACTCGCGCGGATCCCGCGGCGTCTCCTCCGGCGGGCGGCGGCCGCAGACGGCGAGGAAGAGGGTGAGGGTCTCCGCCTCGCTCAGGTCGAGCGCGCGGGCGACCCGGAGCAGGAAGCCCTCCGAGAAGTCCTGCCGCCGGCCGGCCTCCAGCGCGCGGTACCAGCCCTCGCTGACGCCGGTCAGCCGGGCGACGTGGGCCTGGGAGAGGCGGCGGCCGGGCCGGGGCTCGGTGCCGCGCAGCTCGCGGATCTGCCGGGCGTCCGTACGGGCGCGCCAAGCGCGGAGGAGGCGGCTGATGGATTCGCCGTCCGCTGCCCCGGTCAAAAGTCGTCCTCCAGATCCGACACTGCAAGTGTCGGTCAATCCTAGGTAAATTCCCCAGCACGGGCGATTCCACGCTCCTCCCCATGTGGAACCCCCAGGCCGCTCACGCCTGACAGGGGCCCGGACGCTGCGCTCTCTCTTCGCTGGAGGGGGGTGAGGAGAGGGTGTCCGGGCTCTGACTCCGCAGGTCGCAGGCCACGGACCGCGGAAACACGGCCCGTAGGCGGCGGGCTGCGGATCGTGGATCGAGAACTACAGACTTCGGGGTTCGGACAGTCGCGGGGGTCTGTCCGAGGACCGGACACCCGCAGGGGCCGGCCGCGCACGATGCGCGGCCGGCCCCTGCGGTACGTACCGGGAGAATCCTCGGGTGCCAGTGGCCGGGGAAGGGCACTAGCCCCAGGTGATCAGGCGCTTGGGGTGTTCCAGGACCGCCGCCGTGTCGGCGAGGACCTTGGAGCCCAGCTCGCCGTCGACCAGCCGGTGGTCGAAGGAGAGCGCCAGGGTGGTGACCTGGCGGGGCTTGACCTTGCCCTTGTGCACCCAGGGCTGGAGCTTGACCGTGCCGAAAGCCAGGATCGCGGACTCGCCCGGGTTGAGGATGGGCGTGCCGGTGTCGACGCCGAAGACGCCGACGTTGGTGATCGTGACCGTGCCGCCGGCCATCTCCGCCGGGCTGGTCTTCCCCTCGCGCGCGGTGGAGACCAGGTCGCCGAGCGCGGCGGAGAGTTCCGGGAGGGTCTTGGCCCCCGCGTCCTTGATGTTCGGGACGATCAGGCCGCGCGGCGTGGCGGCGGCGATGCCCAGGTTCACGTACTCCTTGCGCACGATCTCCTGGTTGGCCTCGTCCCAGGCCGCGTTGACCTCCGGGTGCCGCCGGATCGCGACGAGGAACGCCTTGGCGACGAGCAGCAGGGGGTTCACGCGGAGCCCGGCCATGTCCGGGTCCGACTTGAGCTCCTGTACGAGCTTCATCGTGCGGGTCACGTCGACGGTGACGAACTCCGTGACGTGCGGCGCGGTGAAGGCGCTCGCGACCATCGCCTGTGCGGTGGCCTTCCGTACGCCCTTGATGGGGGTGCGGATCTCGCGCGCGGCGGTCTCCGCGGGCCGCGGGGCGGCCTCCGGAGCGGTCTCGGGCTCCGCCGGGGCCACCGGGGTGGCGGCGGCGTGGACGTCCTCGCGGGTGACGGTGCCGTCCGGGCCGGTCGCGGTGACCGAGGCCAGGTCGATGCCGAGGTCCTTGGCGAGCTTGCGGACCGGCGGCTTGGCCAGCGCCCGCCCGCCCGGCGGGGCGGTGGCGGGAACCGCAGGAGCAGGAGCAGGAGCAGGAGCGGCGGGGGCCGCCCCGTGCCCGTTCAGCTCCGGCGCGCCCGCCCCCGTCTGGGGCTTGCGGGCGCGGCGCTTGGTGGAGGACGGCGCCGCGCCGTAGCCGACGAGCACGGCCTTGCGGCCCTCGCCCTCTTCCGGGGAGGGCTCCTCCTCGGCGGGCTGTTCCTTCGGCGGGTAGTACGTCTGCTGGTCCGGCACCACTGCCGCCGGCTCCGCCGGGCCCGCTCCCGGCCGGGTGTCCACCACGATGATGGCGGTGCCCACGTCCACCGTCACGCCTTCGTCGAAGCGCAGGTCGTGCACCGCTCCGTCGAAGGGGATGGGCAGTTCGACGGCGGCCTTGGCGGTCTCCACCTCGCAGACCACCTGCCCGTCGGAGACGGTGTCCCCTACGGCCACGTACCACTTGAGGATCTCGGCCTCGGTGAGCCCTTCGCCCACGTCCGGCATCTTGAACTCTCGAAAACGCTGGTCGTTCGCCGTGTTCGCGTTCGCTGTGCTCGCAGTCATCTTCTCGACTCCCCTCAAGCCCTTCAGTACGCCAAGGCGCGGTCGACGGCGTCCAGTACCCGGTCCAGTCCCGGAAGGTACTCGTCCTCCAGCCGCGACGGCGGGTACGGGGCGTGGTAACCGCCGACGCGCAGGACCGGCGCCTCCAGGTGGTAGAAGCACCGCTCGGTGATCCGCGCGGCGATCTCGGAGCCGGTGCCCAGGAAGACGGGCGCCTCGTGGACCACGACCAGGCGGCGGGTCTTCTCGACCGATGCCTGGATGGCGTCGAAGTCGACGGGCGACATGGACCGCAGGTCGAGGACCTCGATCGACTTGCCCTCCTCCTCGGCGGCGGCCGCCGCCTCCAGGCAGGTCTTGACCATCGGGCCGTAGGCGGCGAGCGTCAGGTCGGTGCCGGTACGGGCCGTACGGGCGGCGTGCAGCGCGGCCGGCACGGCGGAGCGGTCCAGCTCCGACTTGTCGTGGTAGCGGCGCTTGGGCTCGAAGAAGATGACCGGGTCATCGCTCTGTATGGCCTGCTGGAGCATCCAATAGGCGTCGGAGGCGTTCGACGGCGATACGCACTTGAGGCCCGCGACGTGCGCGAAGAGCGTCTCGGGGGACTCGCTGTGGTGCTCGACGGCGCCGATCGCGCCGCCGTAGGGGATGCGGATGACGACCGGCAGCTTGATCTTGCCGAGCGCGCGGGCGTGCATCTTGGCGAGCTGGGTGACGATCTGGTCGTACGCGGGGAAGACGAACCCGTCGAACTGGATCTCCACGACGGGGCGGTAGCCGCGCAGCGCGAGGCCGATGGCGGTGCCGACGATGCCGGACTCGGCGAGCGGGGTGTCGATGACCCGGTCCTCGCCGAAGTCCTTGTACAGGCCGTCGGTGACGCGGAAGACGCCGCCGAGCTTGCCGACGTCCTCTCCCATGATCAGAACCTTGGGGTCGTTCTCCAGCGCGGTGCGCAGGGAGGCGTTGATCGCCTTGGAGATCGAGAGCTTCTCGGCGGCCATGTCAGTTGCCCTCCTCGGCGAACGACGCCTGATAGGCGGCGAACTGGGCGCGCTCCTCGTCGACGAGCGCGTGCCCGTCGGCGTAGATGTGCTCGAAGATCGCCATGTTGTCGGGGTTGGGCATGTTCCGTACGGCGTCGCGCACCCGCTTGGCGAGGGCGTCGCTCTCGGCCTCCAGCGCCGCGAAGAACTCGTCGTCGGCGGCGCCGGACTTCTCCAGATACGTCTTCATCCGAAGGATCGGGTCCTTCGCCTCCCACAGCTCGCGCTCCTCGTCCCGCCGGTACTTGGTCGGGTCGTCGGAGGTGGTGTGGGCGCCCATGCGGTACGTGAACGCCTCGACCAGCATCGGGCCCTGCCCCGTACGGGCGCGCTCCAGGGCCGCCTTGGTGACGGCGAGGCAGGCGAGGACGTCGTTGCCGTCGACGCGGACGCCGGGGAAGCCGTAGCCCTGCGCGCGCTGGTAGAGCGGCACCCGGGTCTGCTTCTCGGTCGGCTCGGAGATCGCCCACTGGTTGTTCTGGCAGAAGAACACGACGGGGGCGTTGTAGACGGCGGCGAAGGTGAAGGATTCGGCCACGTCGCCCTGGCTGGACGCGCCGTCGCCGAAGTAGGCGATGACGGCGGAGTCGGCGCCGTCCTTGGCCACGCCCATCGCGTAGCCGGTGGCGTGCAGGGCCTGCGAACCGATGACGATGGTGTAGAGGTGGAAGTTGTTCTCGTTCGGGTCCCAGCCTCCGTGGTTCACGCCGCGGAACATGCCGAGCAGGTTGGTCGGGTCCACTCCGCGGCACCAGGCGACGCCGTGCTCCCGGTAGGTCGGGAAGACGTAGTCGTCCGGGTTGGTGGCCCGCCCGGAGCCGATCTGGGCGGCCTCCTGGCCGAGCAGCGAGGCCCACAGGCCCAGTTCGCCCTGGCGCTGGAGCGTGGTGGCCTCCGCGTCGAAGCGCCGGGTGAGCACCATGTCGCGGTAGAGGCCGCGCAGCTCTTCGGGGGTGAGGTCGATGGAGTAGTCCGGGTGCTCGACCCGTTCGCCTTCCGGCGTCAGCAGCTGTACCAGCTCGACCCCGTCGGCCTGCGCCTTTGCGGGCTTCTTCGCGCTGGTGCGCTTGCTGCTGCGGCGCGGTTTGCGCGCCGTGCTTTCCGCGGTCACGTGTGCTCCTCCGTCTGTCCGGCCCCCGGGGTCGCCGGTGGCCAGAGGGGGTCCCTCCCACCGTGAGGTGGGGGAGGCTCGCTCGGTGTCCGACGGCACACAGGGTGGGTGTGCCGAGGCCGGAACCGGGCGTGACAGGCGCCCCGGCGAATGGCCTGCAACAGGCACGTTACCCAGTGCGTCACAACTCTACGAAACCCCATCTGACCTGCGATTTTGCTTGGATTTCCAAGTAAATCGGGAAAGCGGGGAAACGCCACTGGTCACAGCCTTGCAGGCTGCCGGAACGTCGGCACGTTATCCCGAGTAACAAGAGCAGGGGAAGACTTCGTGTGTGAGACTGATTCCGTGCGCGAACATGGAAAAATCACTGTATTTCTACTCGATGACCACGAAGTCGTCCGGCGCGGAGTCCACGAGATGCTCTCCGTCGAGGAGGACATCGAGGTGGTCGGCGAAGCCGGCACGGCGGCGGACGCGCTGGTGCGCATTCCGGCCACCCGCCCCGATGTCGCGGTGCTCGACGTACGGCTGCCGGACGGCAGCGGCGTCGAGGTGTGCCGCGAGATCCGTTCGCAGGACGAGGGCATCAAATGCCTGATGCTGACCTCCTTCGCCGACGACGAGGCCCTTTTCGACGCGATCATGGCAGGCGCCTCCGGCTATGTCCTCAAGGCGATCCGCGGCAATGAGCTGCTGTCCGCCGTACGGGACGTGGCCGCCGGGAAATCCCTGCTCGACCCCGTCGCCACGGCGCGCGTCCTGGAGCGGCTGCGCGACGGCAACACCCCCAAGGGAGACGACCGCCTCGCGGGCCTGACCGAGCAGGAACGCAAGATCCTCGACCTGATCGGCGAGGGCATGACCAACCGCGCCATCGGCGAACGGCTGCACCTCGCCGAGAAGACCATCAAGAACTACGTCTCCAGCCTGCTCTCGAAGCTCGGCATGGAGCGGCGCTCGCAGGCCGCCGCGTACGTCGCCCGGCTCCAGGCCGAGAAACGCTGAACATATTGCAGCTACCGATATCGCAGATACCGACCGCCGGTGGCGGCGCCCCGCGGCACCCGTCCCAAACCGCCCCAGTACGCCGCAATCGGGACCAACGTCCCTGACCAAAAGGGCGGGTGTCCCTACTTGGCCCGTACCAAGGCGGGCAGAGTAGTCCCTATGCCCACCCACGAATATCGAGCGATCGACCTCCTCGGCCGCACCCCCTACGGCCGGGTCTCGGTGAGCATGCGCGCCCTGCCGTTCGTCACCGTCGCCCGCCACATCGTCGTGGGCGGGCACGTCATGCTGCGGCTGCACCGCGGATTCGGCTACGCGCAGGCCTGCGACGGCAGCGTCGTCGCGTACGGCGCGGACAACATCAGCGACGGCGACGCCCAGGTCTGGACCGTGCAATTCGTGGGCACCGCCCGCGTCTTCACCCCCGGCACGCACGAGCTGGAGCTCTTCGGAGCGGCCCCGCGCACCGCCGACGGCGTCCCCTTCGACCCCACATATCTGTCCGTCGAACCGCAGTTCATCACCGTTCACCACCTCGGAGACGTCCCAGCGCGACGACCCGCGCACTCTGCGTGATCTAACATCTGGCACGTGCCACGCTCACTTGCAGCCCCCGCCGGGGCCCTTCCCCATGCCCCCGCCCACCCGGGCCGCAGCACCCCCGCCCAGGGCCTCAGCGCCCCCTCCCAGGGCCGTGGCGAGGCCGTCCAGGAGCGGGACGCCCCCACCCGGGGAAGAAGCGATTCGGCTACGGGCCGCGGCGCGCCCGACGGACCCGAGGGGCCCGACGGGCCCGACAGCGGCACCCTCCGCGACCTGCTGCGCCGCTACGACCGCACCGGCACCGCCCTGACCTGCGAACCCCTCACGCAGGGCCTGCTGAACCGCGGCTACCGCCTGGCCACCACCCGCGGCCGGTTCTTCCTC
Organism: Streptomyces sp. NPDC050610; assembly: GCF_040654875.1. NCBI lineage: Bacteria > Bacillati > Actinomycetota > Actinomycetes > Kitasatosporales > Streptomycetaceae > Streptomyces > Streptomyces sp. NPDC050610. The sequence goes on from NZ_JBFAIV010000001.1 coordinate 222,292, forward strand.
AAGCACCACCTCGGGGCCGACGCCGCAGACGGCACCGTCGACCGGGCCGCCATCGCACGCCAGCACCACGCGATCCTGCGGCTCCGCGCCCTCGGCCTGCCGGTCGCCCCGCCCGTCGCCGACGGCGACGGCCGCACCGTCGCCGTCGTCCGCGGCCGCTGCTACGCCCTGCACCCCTGGGTCGAGGGCCGGCACCGCGACGGCGCCGAACTGTCGGAGCCGCAGTCCCGGCGCCTCGGCAAGCTGCTGGGCCGGGTGCACACCTGCCTCGAAGAGGTCATGCCCGGCCCGCAGACGGGCGTCGAGAGCCCTCCGCACGCCCCCTCGGCCCACCCGGAGGCCGCCGCCAGGGCCGAGGACACCTTCGCCCTCATCGAAGAACTGCTGGTGCTCGTACGCCGCCACCCGCGCGACGTCTTCGACGAACTGGCCGAACACCGCCTCGTCGAGCGCCGCGCCCTCCTGGAGCGCCACGCCCACCGGCGCCCCGCGCCGTCCGCCACGCCCGCCCGCGGCTGGGTGCACGGCGACTTCCACCCCCTCAACCTCCTCTACCGGGGCGGCGAACCGGCCGCGATCGTCGACTGGGACCGGCTCGGCGTCCAGCCCCGCGCGGAGGAGGCGGTACGCGCCGCGGCGATCTTCTTCGTGCGGCCCGGGGGCACCCTGGACCTCGCGAAGGTACGCGCGTACGCGCGCGCGTACCGGGCCACGGCGGGAGCGGACAGCGCCGAACTCGCCGCCGCGGCGCACCGGGTGTGGTGGGAGCGGCTCAACGACTTCTGGATGCTGCGCTGGCGCTACCAGCTCGACGACCGCCGCGCCGACCCCGGCTTCCCCGCCTCGTCGGCCCTGTCGGTGTGGTGGACGCGCGAATACGCGGCCGTACGCGGGGCGTTCTGCGACTGAGCGGGCGGCGGGCGGCGAGCGCGCGTAGAACAGGAGGGGGCGCGTACGAAAAAGCCGGGGGCGGCGCCATGCGGCGCCGCCCCCGGCTCTCATCCGGTCCCCTCGCGTCAGTCGTCGTCGCTTCCGGAGCCGTCCCCGCCGCCCGACTTGCCCGGGTCGGGGTCGCCGTCCGGCGGCGGGGACTGGTGGCCGCCGGTCGGGTTCCCCGTCGGCTTGCCGCCGTCGTCGCCGCCGCCGGATTTGGTCGGCGCCGTCGTGGGGTCGCCCGTCGCGTGCGTCGGGTTGGTGTTCGGCGGCGGCGTGGTCTTGTGGTGCGTCGGCCCCTTCGTGGAGTGGTACGTCGGGTAGCCGCCCTCGCTCCGGCCGTCCGATTCGCCGGTGGGGTCGGTGTCCCCGTACGTCTGCGACGCCTCGTCCGACGGCGTCGCGGAGGGCGTCTCGCTCGGCGACTCCGTGACGGTCGGGCTCGGGGTCTGCTTCGGCTTCTTGTCGGTGCCCGAGTTGAGGTTCAGCGCCATGACCACGCCGACCGTGATGGCGATCACCGCGAGGGCCGCCAGCAGCCAGATCTTGCCCTGGCCGCCACTGTTGCGCGGCGGCCCGGAGCGCCCGTCGAAGCCGCCGTCGTCACCGCCGCCCATGCCCGGCGGCAGGATGCGCTGCTGCGAGGTGTCGCCGCCGTGCGGCGGGTGCGGCATGGCGGTGGTGCCCGCGATGCCCATGGCGGGCGTACCGGACGCCATGTGGGCGACGGGGCCGGTGTCCCAGGTGCCGGTGTGGCCGCCCGCGTCGTTCAGCATCTGGAGCCCGTACTGGACCAGCCCGCGCATCTCCTCCGCGCTCTGGAACCGGTCGTCCGGGTCCTTGGCGAGCGAGCGCATGACGAGCCCGTCGAGCTCCGGCGGCACGTCGGCGTAGACCTGCGACGGCGGCACCGGGTTGTCCTGCACGTGCTGGTAGACCACCGACAGCGGCGTCTCGCCGGTGAAGGGCGGGCGCAGCGCGAGGAGTTCGTAGAGCAGGCAGCCGGTGGCGTAGAGGTCGGAGCGGGCGTCGACGGTCTTGCCGAGCGCCTGCTCCGGGGAGAGGTACTGCGGGGTGCCCATGACCATGCCGGTCTGGGTCATGGTGGAGGCGGCGCCGTGCAGGGCGCGGGCGATGCCGAAGTCCATCACCTTGACCGCGCCGCTGTTCGTGATGATCACGTTGGCGGGCTTGATGTCGCGGTGCACGATGCCGTGCTGGTGGCTGTAGGCCAGGGCTTCGAGCACGCCGGAGACGATGATCAGCGCCTGCTCCGGCGGCGGGGCCTCCGCGTTGAGCAGCAGCTCGCGGATGGTGCGGCCCTCGACCAGCTCCATGACGATGTACGGCACGACGCTGGGGCCGCCGGCGCCGTAGCCGCCCTGCGTGGTGACCGTGTCCTCGCCGGAGTCGTAGACGGCGACGACGGCGTGGTGGTTCAGTCCCGCCACGGACTGGGCCTCGCGGGTGAAGCGGGCCTTGGAGACCGGGTCCTCGGCGAGGTCGGCGCGGAGCAGCTTCACGGCGACCGTACGGCCGAGGCGCACGTCCTCCGCGGCGAAGACCTCCGCCATGCCGCCGCGGCCCAGGCGGCCGGTCAGGCGGTACCGGCCGTCGCCTACGAGCCCGCCGTTGCCCCACAACTCCGGCGAATCAGGCATGCCCGCCCCGGTGGCGTCCGGGTCGGACGGCTCCTGGGCGTTATGCGTCTGTGCCATCAGTCCTCGCCGTCAGTATCTGCCCGCTCGCGTGGGGGGCGGTACGGTCTTTCGTTAAGGCACGCTACAGGCTTCGCGCCGCCCGCCGATCCTTGATGGGCGGGTCATCCAACCTGTCGCGACCCGGGCGAGGCAAATCTCGTGACGGCTTCTCGCACATCCGGTCACGGAACGGGCACGTGGCTTGACGTGTCGGTGGCCTGGGGCAGACTTGGCCGCGGTACAGAGGATCAGTACATCAGGCCGTGCGCCGAGGGGGAAGTCGACAATGAGCCAGGACGGCGCACGGGGCCGCTATACGGGCCGCGCGATCGCGGGCGGCCGTTACGTACTGCGGGACCTGCTCGGCGAGGGCGGCATGGCCTCCGTGCACCTGGCGCACGACACGGTGCTGGACCGGGACGTCGCGATCAAGACCCTCCACACCGAGCTGGGGCGCGAGGCGTCCTTCCGCGAACGGTTCCGCCGCGAGGCGCAGTCGGTGGCCAAGCTCACGCACACCAACATCGTCTCGGTCTTCGACACCGGCGAGGACGAGTTGGACGGTTCGACGATGCCGTACATCGTCATGGAGTACGTCGAGGGCCGGCCGCTACGCTCCGTGCTCGACGCGGACGTGCGGCAGTTCGGCGCGATGCCCGCCGAAAAGGCGCTCAAGATCACAGCGGATGTGCTGGCCGCGCTGGAGGTCAGCCATGAAATGAGCCTCGTGCACCGGGACATCAAGCCCGGCAACGTGATGGTGAACAAGCGCGGCGTCGTCAAGGTCATGGACTTCGGCATCGCGCGCGCCATGCAGTCCGGCGTCACCTCGATGACCCAGACCGGCATGGTCGTCGGCACCCCTCAGTACCTCTCCCCCGAGCAGGCGCTGGGGCGCGGCGTCGACGCCCGTTCCGACCTGTACTCGGTCGGCATCATGCTCTTCGAGCTGCTGACCGGGCGGCTGCCCTTCGACGCGGACTCGCCGCTGGCCATCGCGTACGCGCACGTGCAGGAGGAGCCGCCGGCGCCCTCCGCCATCAACCGGTCGGTCCCCCCGGCCGTGGACGCGCTGGTCGCCCGCGCCCTGAAGAAGAACCCGAACGAGCGCTTCCCGAGCGCCGAGGCGATGCGCGACGAGTGCGCCCGGGTGTCCGGGGCGGCGCAGGCCGGCAACGCCCCGCTGATCATCTCGGGCGGCCCGCCGGCGCGCAGCGGCGCGGGCGTGGGCTCGGCGGTCTTCCCTCCGGTCGGCGGGCCGACACCGCCCCCGCAGGGGGTGCAGATGCCGTACCAGCCCACTCCGCCCGCGCCCCACCACCCGCAGCAGCAGTACGGAAGCGGGTACGGCCCCGCCGCGCAGCCGCCCGCGCAGCCGCAGCAGCAGCACGGGTACGGCTACCCCGGACCGCCCACCCCGCCCCCGTACACGATCAACCCGCAGCCCTCCGCGCCGATCCCGGCGAGCGGCGGCGGTCGGCGGGGCGGCGGCCGGGGGCTCGTCGTCGCCGTGGCCGTGGTCGCGGCGCTGGCCGTCGGCGGCGTGTTCGTCGCGATGGCGCTGAACAAGAACGATGACAGCGGAGGCGGGGGCGGCCAGGCCGGCCAGGGCGGCAATCAGGCCGAGCGCGGTGACGGCAGCGGCGGCGGCCGCCAGGGGCGCGACGGCAGCGGTCCCGGTACGGACAATTCCGGAGCCCCCGCGAACGGGCAGGCGAGCACGGGCGGGAACGGCCCCGGCGGATCCTCCGACGCGGGCCCCGACGGGGACGACACGGCGGCGGTCAAGCAGGGCGACCAGACCAAGACCATCAGCAAAGAGAAGTGCACGGGCGCGTACGACTACTTCAACGACAAAAAGAAGAAGACCGCGCCCGACTTCAAGTTCGTCTACATCAACTCGGCGAAGGACTGCCTCACCGCCGCGGGGTGGCGCTACCGCGTCGAGTACACGGACGAGAACACCTGGGGCAAGGGCACGGTGATGAGCCAGACCCCCGCCAACGGCGACCCGTTCGACCCGCACTCGCCCAGCGACCGGTTCGTGCTCACCGTCTCCACGGGCAAGCGCGCCGGCGGCAACTAGCCCGCGGCGATCAGGGGCGGCTCGCGGCCCTCCGCCGGTAGCGGGGACGGCACGGCTGGGAGCAGTCGCGCCTGCCCGCGGCGTCCGGCGGGCCGGGCGTCACAGGCAGGCGCGGTGGTCGTGAGCAGTAGCCGCCGGTCATCGAAAGCCGGCCGGAAACAGCTGGTCGAAGACGGCTGGTCAGAGGTACGGGCCGGAGCGGGCGCCGCCGCTGTGCGGGATGCCGCCCTCCTCTTCCTCACCGAGGCTCACGCCGGGCGGCAGCGCGCGGCGCATCTGCTCCAACTGGGCGCGCGCCGCCATCTGCTGGGCGAACAGCGCGGTCTGGATGCCGTGGAAAAGGCCCTCCAGCCAGCCGACCAGCTGGGCCTGGGCGATGCGCAGCTCCGCCTCGGTGGGGATCGTGTCCTCGGTGAACGGCAGCGAGAGCCGCTCCAGCTCCTCCACGAGCTCGGGCGCGAGCCCGTCCTCCAGCTCCTTGACCGAGCTGGCGTGAATGTCCTTGAGCCGGGCCCGGCTCGCCTCGTCCAGAGGCGCCGCCCGCACCTCCTCCAACAGCTGCTTGATCATGCTGCCGATGCGCATGACCTTCGCGGGTTGTTCCACCATTTCCGTCACCGGGACCTCGCGCGACTCGTCGTCACCCTCCCCGCCGCCGGGGTTGGCGCTGCCGAGAGCCATCCCGTCCGGGCCTACCACCAGGACCTGCGGGCTCTCCTGCGACCGTTCACTCCTCGGCATATCCATGCCGCCATTCTCTCGCACCCGAACCTCCCCACATTGGTGCCCCCGAATGCGCCTGATCCACCACCGTGCGCCCCTCTATGTCGATTTTCGTCTCTGCCGCCCCAGGCCGCCCGGCGTGACGGCCGTCCGAGCCCGGCTGAGCCCGTCCGAGCCCGGCCGAGCCCGGCCTTCGCCGCCGTCGTCGCCGCCGTCGTCGCCGTCGCCGCCGTCCTCAGGTCGCCCGTCGCGGCGCGAGGAGGCGCGAGCGCGTGCAGAGGGCCGCGAGCAGCCCCGCCAGCACCGGCACGCCCACCGCGAGGGCGGCCAGCGTCGGCCAGGGCAGCTCGATGGGGGTGTAGGTGGAGGCCATCGGGTTCCTGCGCAGGTGGGCGAGGGCGTGCTGGCCGTCGGAGAGCCGCAGCGCGACGGCCGGGAGCACCCCGGTGACCGTGCCGAGGAGTACGCCCATGCCGGCGACCACCGCGCACTGGAGGCCCGTATACAGCCGCCGTACCCGGGGCGGCGCCCCGACCGCGCCGAGCGTGGTCAGGTCGGCCTCGGCGTCGGCCTTGGCGAGCCCGGTGGCGATGGCGGCGGCGCCGATGGTGACGATGCCCGCGAAGACGGCGAGGACGAGCAGGGCCGCGTTGTCCGTGGCGGGGTAGCCGCGCTCGACGTAGAGGTCGGTGGCGGCGTCGCCGTGGGCCAGCTCGGTCTCGGCGCGCTGCTGCTCGGCCCTGGTCGGGGTGCGGCTCATGGGGTAGAAGGAGCCCGCGGGGGCGGTGTGCAGGCCCAGCCGGTGCGCGAGGGAGGGGGGCAGCACGAGCCGGATGCTGGGGGTGCCCGCGTAGGCGGCGGGGGCCGTGTACGCGGCCAGGGAGACGTGCGTCGGCTTCTGGTCCTGGCGTGGCCCGGTAGGGCCGCTGTGCAGCCCGGTGATCTTCAGCGTGAGGCGGCCGTGCCGCGCGTACGCGGGGTTGAGCAGCACCGGCTTGCCCTCGGCCAGCGCCCGCTCGGCCGCCGGGTCCCGCAGCCCGACGTAGTTGCGCAGCAGGCTCGCGTCCCCCACGACCATGCGGTCGTCGATGCCGCCGATCATCGAGTACGCGCCGTCGGAGTCCACGCAGCGCGGGGTGCGCATCAGCTGGCGGTGCTCGGCGGCGCTGAGCCCGGCGGCGATCCGCGCGCCGGCCGGGCCGCGCAGCGGGCACTCGTTGCCCTTGGGCCGGACGAGTTCGATGGAGCCGCACTCCACCGCTTCCCGCGAGTAGCAGTCGCCGCCCGCCCACACCCGCTCGACGTCGGCGCGCCCGCCGGAGACCGGAAGCAGACGTTCCACGGTCCGTCGCAGCGCGGGCAGCGCCTTCTCGGGGTGGCCGCCCTGATCGGCGTACGCGTCCACCATCAGCGCGACCGTGCGGGGCTTGAGGCTCGGCACATAGCCGAATCGTTCCTCCGCCTGCTGGCTCACCGAGTACGTGGCCACCGCGACCGTACCCGCCACCGCGGCCAGCACGGCGCTCACGGCGGGCGCGGTGCGGCCCCGGTTGCGGGCCGCGTCGCGCAGCGCCAGCCGCGGCGTCAGCGGCAGCCCGCGGCCGATCCGTCCACAGGCCCCGACCATCGCCGGTACGAGCGCCAGCACCCCCAGCTCGGCGATCACCGAGCCCACCGCCACGAAGAGCGAGTCCAGCCCGGTCAGCGCGGCGACCACCGCCAGCCCCACGCCCAGCAGCAGCGCCGCGAGCCCCAGCACCGGGAGCGTACGAGAGGACCGGCGCACCCCGCGCCGCTCCGTCAACGAGGTCAGCACGGACTGCCGGGCCGCGACGACCGCGGGGGCCAGCGCCGCGAGCACGCCCGCGAGCAGCCCGGTCGCGCCGATGGCGAGGAGTTCCAGCGGTCGGATGTCGATCGCCCCGAAGCGCCGCCCCGCCCACTGCTCGACCAGCGGACGGCACAGCGCGGTCAGCCCGATCCCGCCGGCCACCCCGAGCACGGCCCCCGCCCCGCCCAGCACCACGCCGCCCGCCAGCACCACCGCCCGTACCTGCCCGCGGTCCCCGCCGCACACCCCGACGAGCCCGAGCTGGCGGCGGGAACGGCGCGCGCCGACCGCGAAGGCCGGCCCCGCCAGCAGCACGATCTCCAGCAGCGCCAGGGCGCCGACCGCGGCCAGGTACGCGTTGCGCCAGCTGACGAGGTCCGTCTCCCCGTACGAACCGTCGTAACCGGAGCCCGAACCGAGGTTCATGATCCGCACCGCCGGGACCTCGGCCTCCGGCGGCGGCTTCAGGGCCACCTGGCGGGAGTAGACGACCGCGCCGCGCCGGTTGGCGGCGAGCACGTCGCTCCACGCCACGCCGTGCCCCTTGGTCGTGACGTAGTACTCCTTGTCCGAGGGGTGCGGCGGCGCGGCGACCGCGTCGCGCTTCGCCTGCGCCCGCCACGGGGCGATCACGGCGCCCGGGTCGGCGAAGAGCACCTCGCCCCGCAACTGGCCCGGCAGCTCCAGCTCACCGGTGATCCGGAACACCCGGTTCAGCCCCTTGACCTTGGTGCGCGAGCCCACATGCAGCCCCGAGGACTCAAGGTAGGCACGGGTCGCGGCCATCTCGTCGGAGCCGGAGGGGAAGACGCCCCGGTTGAGACGCACCTTGCCGCGCATCATCGGATCGGCGGCCCGCAGCTCACGGATGGTGGACCGCTTGAGGCCGTGGGCGCTGTGCACCAGGCCGTCCACGTCCTGCGAGGTGACGACGCGGGCGCCGGGGGGAAGGGCGGCGGGGATGTCGACGGGGCGGTGGTCGATGGGGGCGATGGAGCTTTCGCCGTTCGAGTTTTCGTCTTCGTCTGCGTCCTCGACGCCGTCGCCGTCACGGAAGACGTCACCGTCGGCGTCGGTGTCGCCGCCGCTGTCGCTGTCGTCGTGGTGCTGGTAGTCCGCGGGCCTGCCGTGCCGCTGCGCGTTCGGCGTCTGGATCAGGGGAACCGGCCCGAAACCGCCGTCGGTGAACCGCGCGTCGGCGGCGCCCAGCGAACGGTCCACCGTCTCCGCACGCGTCGGGGAGCCGCTGCGGTAGATGACATCGGCCGCGGCGACAGCGAGGACGGGCAGCGCGATCATCGCCACGACAAGGGCGCTACGGGCCTTGGCCCGCAGCGCGTCCCGGCGGGCGATGCGCAGGGCGGCACGCCAGGCGGGGAGGTTCGGGAGGCGCGGGAGGCGCGGGAGGCGCGGGACGGGGAGCCGGATCACCGGGCGGTCCTGCGGGGGGAGGGGTGGTCGGTGGGGGTGGGGTGGGGGGCGTCACGGATGGGGTCGGCCCGACCTTTCTCATCGGCCCCGTCGGTCCCGTCGGACCCCTCTGACTGGGCGGTCCCGTCGGTTCGTACCGCGTGGTCGGCGCCGTTGCCACGGGCCGTGAGCGTCTGGTCGACCATCGTGCCGTCGCGCAGATACACGACCCGGTCCGCCCAGGCCGCGTACCGCGGCTCGTGCGTCACCATCACCCCCGCCGCGCCCGCGTCGCAGCGGGCCCGCAGCAGCGCGAGCACGGCCTCCCCGGTCTGGGAGTCCAGAGCCCCCGTCGGCTCGTCGGCCAGGACCAGCCGGCGGTCGCCCACCAGGGCGCGCGCGATGGCCACCCGCTGCTGCTGACCACCGGACATCTCGTCCGGGAAGCGGTCGGCGACCTCGGTGAGGTTCAGTTCCGCGAGGGACTCCATGGCCTCCCGCCGCGCCTTGCGCAGCGGCAGCCCGTTGAGCTCCCTGGGGAGGGAGATGTTCTCGGCGGCGGTCAGCGCCGGGATGAGGTTGTAGTCCTGGAAGACATAGCCGATGGAACGGCGCCGGGTGGCGGCCAGCGCACCGCGGCTCAGCCGCGCCAGGTCGCGCCCCTCGACGAACACCTGCCCGCCGGTCGGCACGTCCAGCCCGCCGGCGAGGGTCAGCAGCGTCGACTTGCCGGAGCCGGACGGGCCCATGACGGCGACGAGTTCGCCGGGCATGACACTGAGGTCCACACCGCGCAGGGCGTGGACCTCGGTCATACCGGTGCCGTGGGTTCGGGTGAGCTCCTTGAGCTCCAGAACGGCGTCGCGGGAGGAGCGCTCGTACCGCGTGGCCCGCGAGGACCGCGAGGCCGACGAAGGCTTCGGGGGCTTCGGGGGCCGCTCGGCCCGCGAGGGCTGCGGTCGCGCCGCCTGCTCCTGCTCCTGCCCCCGCGCTCTCTTCCGTCCCCCTCCGCTCCGTTCCCTCCCCTTCGGCGTCGCCTTCGATATCACCCTCGATATCGCGTTCGGCTGTGGTGGCTGAGCGGACATGGTGCGGTGTTCCCCTTGGGTGGGTCGGACCCGCCGCGTCGGCCACCTGGTCAGAGCGGCCGCGGCGGATCGGTATACCGCGTATGTATACCCGCTTTGCGCTGTTCGAGGTAGATCGGATCCACCACTTGATCCGCCGCCCGATCCGTCTCCTGATCCGCCGCCCTCGGCCGCTCTCGGCCGGGCGCGACCGCTGCCGCCCGGCGGTCGCGCGGCGGTCGCCCGGCGGTCACGCGGTCAGTGGCGCCTGAGCCGCAGCCCGATGAAGGCCAGTCCGAGCCCGGTGAGCGCCATGCCCGTACCGAGCGGCAGTACGCGCATCACGCGGCTGGTCGGCGCGGGCGCGGCCACCGTGTCCTGCGGGGCGTCGGCGACGGGCTCGGGCGCGTACGGCGGACCTACGGGCGGCGACGAAACGGGCGACGGCGGCCGCACCAGCGCGTACTGCTCCCGCGGCGACCCGAGCGGCTGCCGGGCCGCACCGACCTGATCGTCCCTGGTGGGCTGGGTCGTGGGAACGGCCGACGGATCGTCGGGGGTGGGGGAAGGGGCGGCCGATGACGGGGATGCGGTCGGGGAACCGGAGGGGGTGGGGGAGCCGGTACGGGTGGGTGTGGGAGACGCGGAGGTCGGCGAGGCCGTGGGGGGTGCGGTGGCCGAGGAGGTGGGGGTGCCGGGAGAGTTTGGGGCGCTTGGAGTGCTGGGAGTTTCGCGGGGGTCCGGCGAGGAGGACCGCCCCGGATGCGTACGGCCCTCTCCTGCCCGCCCTCCCGCGAACCGCCCGTCGCCGGAGACGAGCCCGGCGACGGGCGGTTCAACAGCGGGACCGGGCCCGGATGCGCGTCCAGGCCCGGGTCCGTAAGGGCGTATCGCCGCGTCCGGAGACGCGCCCGCGCCTGGCCGTACTGTCACCCCGAACCGGTCCGCCGGGCCCTTACGCGCCGGAGCGCTCGTACTCACCGGTGCGTCCGTACGTACCGCGCCCGGGGCCGACGAGCGTTCGGCGGCGGGCGTGGCGGGCACGGTCGAAGCGGCGTACGCGGCGGGGCCGAGCAACAGGGCAGGGCCGAGGATCAGTGCGGGGCAGAGTCCGCCGACGGTCAACAGGCCGACCGCGGGGAGCGAACGAAGTGCTGGAGCCACGGCTGTGAGCCTCCCGTACCGAGCCGTCATGTCCGGTCCAAGAGTCACATGTCACAACAGAACCGGCATCTCGGACGCACCGCCTGCTCCCCGCTACCCGGCCGGCCTCACCTCGGTTCTTCAGCTGCCTTCAGCTGCTTCAGCTGCTTCAGCTGCTTCAACGCGAGTTGGAGCCGGCCGACTCGGGCTCAGGTCGTGAGCAGCAGTTTGCCCACGTGCGAACTGCCCTCCAGCACCTCGTGCGCCTGGGCCGCCTCGCGCATCGGAAGCGTGCGGTCCACGACCGGCTTCACGCGGCCGCCGGCGATCAGCGGCCACACGTGTTCGCGGACCGCCGCGACGATCTCCGCCTTCTCCTCGTGCGGCCGACCGCGCAGGGACGTCGCCGTGACCGAGGCCCGCTTGGCGAGGAGCGCGCCGAGGTTCAGCTCGCCCTTGCGCCCGCCCTGGAGGCCGATGATCACGAGCCGGCCGTTGACGGCGAGGGCCTGCACGTTCCGGTCGAGGTACTTCGCGCCCATGATGTCGAGGATGACGTCCGCGCCCGCGCCGCCGGTCGCCTTCGCCAGTTCCTCGACGAAGTCCTGCTCCCGGTAGTCGATGAGGATGTCCGCGCCCAGTTCGCGGCAGCACTCCAGCTTCGCCGCCCCGCCCGCCGTGACGGCGACGCGCGCGCCGACCGCCTTCGCCAGCTGGATGGCCATGGTGCCGATGCCGCTGGAGCCGCCGTGCACGAGAAGCGTCTCGCCGGGCCGCAGATGGGCGGTGAGGAAGACGTTCGACCACACGGTGGACGCGACCTCCGGCAGCCCGGCGGCCGTGACGGTGTCGACGCCGTCGGGTACGGGCAGCAGCTGCCCGGCCGGTACGCACACCTTCTCGGCGTAGCCGCCGCCCGCCAGCAGCGCGCACACCTCGTCGCCGACCGCCCAGCCGTGCACGCCGGGCCCCAGCGCGGCGATCCGGCCCGAGCACTCCAGGCCCGGGTAGGGGGAGGCGCCGGGCGGCGGGTCGTAGAAGCCCTGCCGCTGCATCACATCGGCGCGGTTGACCGCGCTGGCCACGACCTCGACCAGCACTTCGCCCTCACCGGGCACGGGGTCCGGAACCTCGGCCCAGACCAGGGCCTCGGGTCCACCGGGTTCAGGAATGGTGATCGCATACATGCTCGCGAGGCTACTCCGGGGCGGCGGGGACGTCCTGGGCCCCGCTCCACGCGCTCTCGACGCCCGCTGCCCGGCCTTCGTCGGGCCCTTGCGGGGGACCTTTCTCGCGGGGCTCCTCGCCGGGCCGCCTCGCCGTCCGCGCGCAGCGGCCTGCCGGAGGGGGCGCGGGTCCGGGGCCGGAGCCTGCCGGAGGGCCGCCGCGACCGAGGCCGGGTCCGGGGGCCGGGGCAGGGACCTACCGGAGGGTCGCCGGTCGCGCCCGTACGATCGTGATCAGGCGGTCCGTCGCCTTGAGCGGGCTCGCCTCCGGGTCGTCGTAGCCGAGCAGGCGGTGGCCGCGCAGTACGGACACGACGAGGTCGTCCGTGTCCCGTACGGACTTGCCGACCTCGGCCTTCACCACCGGCCGTTCCATTATGTCGAGGCCGCTGCCCTGCTGGATCAGGTCCTCCATGACCGTGCCCGCGCTCGGGCTCAGCACGGACAGCCCCAGCAGCCGGCCGGCCGCGCTCGCGCTCGTGATCACGGAGTCCGCGCCGGACTGGCGCAGCAGCGGCGCGTTCTCCTCTTCGCGCACGGCCGCGACGATGTTCGCGGCGCGGTTGAGTTGGCGCGCGGTGAGCGTGACGAGTACGGCCGTATCGTCGCGCTGCGTCGCGATGATGATCTGCCGCGCCTTCTCTACCTCGGCGCGCAGCAGCACGTCGCTGCGCGTCGCGTCGCCGACGACGCCCGCGTAACCGTGCCCGATCGCCGACTCGATCGCCTTCGGGCTCGGGTCGACCACCACGACCCGCTCCTTGGCCAGCCCGGTCGCGCATATGGTCTGCACGGCCGACCGGCCCTTGGTGCCGAAGCCGACGACGACGGTGTGATCGCGCAAGGCGGACCTCCAACGGGTAAGACGCCACTGCTCACGGGTGCGCTCGGTGAGGACCTCAAGGGTGGTGCCGACCAGAATGATCAGGAACAGGACGCGGAGCGGCGTCACGAGGAGCACGTTGGACAGCCGGGCGCTGTCGCTGTACGGGACGATGTCGCCGTATCCGGTGGTGGACAGGGTGACGGTGGAGTAGTAGACGGCGTCGAGGAAGTCGACGCTGCCGTCGGCGTTGTCGTGGTAACCGCCGCGGTCCGCGTAGACGATGAAAACCGTCGCGACCATCACGAGCAGCGCCATGAGCAGCCGGCGTATGACCTGCCGCAGCGGCCCCACGCTCTGCCGGGGGAGCTGGACGCGGTACCCGCTGTTCTGAGGGTCCGCGTGCGCGGCCGGCGGTTCGCCGGGATCCTGCCGAGCGGCCGCGTCGTGGGCGGGCAACTTCACGAGAGGGCTCCGGAGTCGGGGCCGAACGGCAGCGAGGAGTCCAGTCGGCGCGGGGTGTCCAGCCTGTCACGGCCGCCGGAACGCCCGGTCGGCCGCCCCATCAGCTGCTCAGCGGGCCATGCGGGCGGGTGCGGGGACGGCGGCTGTGGGGACGGGTGTGCGCTCGACCGTTCAGCCGGCCGCTTGGCCGACTGTTCCTGCGGGCGTTCCTGCGGGCGTTCTTGCGGGCGTTCTTGCGGGCGTTCTTGCTGGGGTTCCCGCGGCCGTTCCCACAGCCCTTCCTGCGGCCGTTTCTGCGGTTCGGGTTCGTACGCCCAGCGCAGGTCGTCCGTAGCCGTGGAGTCCTGTCGGAACTGTTCGCCCGGCCGGCCGGGTCCGCTCGTACCGCCCGGCAGACCCTGCCCGTCGGGCCCGTCGAGAACGCCCTGCCAGCCCAGCGCGCCCAGCCCACTCGCCCCACTCACACCACTCGGCCCACTCACACCACCCGACCCACTCGTGCCGCCCGAACCGCCGAAGTCGGCAAGGTTGACAGCGGCATCGGCATCGGCATCGGCATGGGCGACGGCCATGGCCACGTCGCTCCCCGCCCCCCACGGCAGATCCAGCGTCTCGACCACGGCCCCTCGCCCCACCCCGCCCGGCGGGATGATCGCCAGCGCGTCGGCGGCGGCGATGCCGCGGAGCATGGCGGGGCCGTGGAACCGCAACGGCCGCACCTCGTCCTGCGCGTAGGCGACGGGGACGAGGCGCGTGTCCTCGGGGTGGCCGTGGACGGCTTCGGTGAGCGGTGCACGGTACGGGACGGGCGCCGCGCGGCCCGCGAGCGTACGGAGCAGGGGGCCGGCGAGGGTCAGCAGGCCGGAGACGGCGGCGAGCGGGTTGCCGGGGAGGCCGATGAGGTGACGGTGCGGTACGAGGTGGGCGAGGAGCATGGGGTGGCCGGGACGTACCGCGACGCCGTCGACGAGGGATTCGGCGAAGACGCGGCGCAGCGTCGGATGCACGTGGTCGACCGGCCCGGAGGCGGTGCCGCCGGTGGTGACGATCACGTCGGCGCCGGAGGCCACGACGGCCTCGTACAGCGCTTCGGAGTCGTCCTTGAGGCGGCGGGTGGCGACGACCTCCGCGCCGAGGGACCGCAGCCAGGGGGTGAGCATCGGGCCGAGGGCGTCGCGGATGCGGCCGTCGCGGGGGAGCCCCTCGTCCAGCAGCTCGTCGCCCAGCACGAGCACCTCGACGCGGGGCCGCGGCACGACGCGCAGCGCGTCGTAACCGGCCGCCGCCGCCATCCCCAGCACGGCCGGCGTCACGAACGTACGCGCCGGCAGGAGCTGGTCGCCGCTGCGGCACTCCTGGCCGCGCGGGCGGATGTCCTGACCGGTGGTCACGGTTCGGGCCGCGTGGAGCCAGGCCGCCTCGTCCGCCGCGCCCGACGCACCCGCCGGGCCCGGCTCCGAGACGGTGCCGTGTTCGCTGCGCAGGACGGCGGTCGCGCCGGGCGGTACGCGGGCGCCGGTGGCGATACGGACCGCCCGGCCGTCGGGGAGCGGTTCGGTACGGGCGTGACCGGCGAGGATGCCGGGGCCGTCGGCGGCGATGCGCCAGGGGCCGGGGCCGGCGACGGTCCAGCCGTCCATGGCGGAGGTGTCGAAGGGAGGCAGATCGGTGAGGGCGGCGAGGGGTTCGGCCAGTACGTGGCCGAGCGCGTCGGGGAGGTCCTTCACCACCGGTTCCAGTACGCGCACCGCCCGCGCCGCACGGGTACGGGCGTCGGCCCAGGCGAGGTTGGCGTGCGGGGCGGGGGCATGCGGTTCGCCCGAACGCGAATGGTCGGCGGCGGCGGCCCGGTCGTCGTCCGTACGCGCACGTGCACATGTACGTGTACGCGTACGGGCGTCGGAGCCGTCCGCCGCGTCGGCCTCCTCCACCCCACTGGCCTCACAGGCGCCGCCATCGGTGGCAGCGCCGTCACCGGCCTCACTTCGACCGTGGCGGTCGTTGCGATCGCCGGACAGCAACGCCAGTGCCTCATCCGCGGCGCGGTCCAGTGCGGCGTCCGCCTCCCGGTCGCTCATTCCGGCTCTTCGGCCCAGCGCGTCGCGAGCGCGGACGCCTTGCGCGTCGCCTCGGCGAGCGCTTCGGCGCCACCGCCCTGCTGAGCGGCGGCGTAACCGACGAGGAAGGTGGTCAGCGGCGCGGCGGGCCGGGCCACGCCGTGTGCGGCGTCCCGCGCGAGATCGAGGAGGGCGGCCGTGTCGACATCGAGTTCGATACCCAGTTCGGCCTTGACTGCGGCAATCCATTCATCCAACACATTCCCATCGTCCCTGATCCGCGCGCGTGCCGCGGTGATGTCCTCCCAGGTGTCGCAGTCGAGAGAGGCGGTTGGGTGCGGCAGCCGGGTGAGCGAGAGCCCGGCGGTCAGCAGCCGCAGCGGCAGGCCGGTGAGCGAACCGTGCTCGGCGGCGAGCCGCGCGAGCCCCTTGCGCAAAGGCTCGGTGCGGTAGGCGGCGACGAGCGGCTGATCGCGCCCACCGGGATCAGCGAGCAGCGCGCCATCGAACAACCCACCGGGCTCATCGATCCCATCTGGCCCATCCGACCTACCAGACTCATTGGGCTCATTGGGCTCATCGGGCCCGCCGGGCTGGTCGAACCCGCCGGACCTGCCGGACCCATGGGCCCCATAGGACCCGTCGGACCCACCGAGCCCGTCGGCCCCACCGGACCTGTCAGACCCACCGAGCCCACCGGCACCACCAGACCTGTCGAACCCACCGAGCCCGACGAACCCATCAAGCCCGCCGTCTCCGTCGAGGGCCGCGAGCAGCCGGTGCACCGTCTCCCCGTCCAGGAAGGGCAGGTCGGCGGAGAGCACGACCACGGTCTCGGCCCGTACGCACCGCATTCCGGCCCCGAGCGCCGCGACGGGCCCGCCACCGGCCGGCTCCTCCCGCGTCCAGGCCACCGCGGTACCGGTCGGCCGCTCGGGACCCACGACGACGACGCTCCCGGCGTCCGCGCAGGCACCGAGCACCCGGTCCAGCAGCGTCCGCCCGCCCACGCGCACCGAGGGCTTGTCGACCCCGCCCAGCCTCCGCGCCGCGCCACCGGCCAGCACCACGGCGTCATAACCACTCATACCCCGAGTATCACCACCCCCGGGCCTCCCCCGCCCCCTTGCCCTCCTTCACCCCCGAAATCCCTGATCGGAACCCCGCTCTTGGCACACCGAGGATCAGAGCGGCGACGGCTCAGAGCGACCGCAGCAGTACCGCCGGCCGTTCCACGCAGTCGGCCACGTACCGCAGGAAGCCCCCGGCGGCGCCCCCGTCGCAGACCCGGTGGTCGAAGGTGAAGGACAGCTGCACCACCTTCCGTACCGCCAACTCCCCGTCCACCACCCACGGTTTGGCCGCTATGCGGCCCACGCCCAGCATCGCCGCCTCGGGGTGGTTGATGATCGGCGTCGAACCGTCCACCCCGAACACCCCGTAATTGTTCAGCGTGAACGTGCCGCCCGTCAGCTCCGCCGGGCTCAGCGAACCGGCCCGGGCCGCCTCCGTGAGCCGGGCGATCTCCTCGGACAGCGACACCGCGTCGCGCGCCTGCGCGTCCCGCACGACGGGTACGACCAGCCCTCGGTCCGTCTGCGCGGCGAACCCCAAATGAATGCCCGGCAGCCGCACGATCTCCCGCGCGTCCGCGTCCACCGTGGCGTTGAGCTCGGGGTACCGCGCGAGCGCGGCCGTACAGATACGGGCCAGGACTGCCAGCAGCGAGACCTTGGGGCCCTCGGCGGCGTTCATCGCGGCCCGCGCGGCCAGCAGTTCGGTAGCGTCGGCGTCGACCCAGCACGTCGCGTCGGGGATCTCCCGGCGGCTCCGCGCCAGCTTCTCCGCCACCGCTCCCCGCACTCCCCGCAGCGGTACGCGCTCCACGCCCTTGTCCGATGCCGCACCCAGAGCGGCCGGCACGCCGGCCACCGGCTCCGCGCTCTCCTTCGCGCCCTTCTCCCGTACCGCGCCCTCGACATCCGAGCGCAGGATCAGCCCCTCCGGCCCGGACCCGGCCACCTCGCGCAGATCCACACCGCGCTCCCGCGCGATCCTCCGCACCAACGGCGAGATCACCGCCACCGGCCCAGCCGCCGTAGCGGGACCCGTACCCGTAGCGGGCCCCGAACCCGAACCCGAACTCGTACCCACACCCGTAAGGCCGATGGCACCAGCAGAACCGGTGGCCCCGCCGGAGCCGCCGTTCACCGGCAGCCGCCCGGCCGAGGGGAGGAGCCGGCGGCGACGCGCCGCCGGAGCGGCCGTGCCGTAGCCGACAAGCACATTGCCCGAACCCTCACCGCCGACCGCCCCCTCACCGGCCGCGCCCGAAGCAACGCCCCCAGCCGTGCCCGGACTAGCGGCGCCCGTACCCGCGCCGCCACCCCCGGCCCGCTCCCCCACCGCGACCGTCAACAGCGGTGCGCCGACCGGCCGTTCCGACCCTTCTTCTCCGAAGCGGGCCGTCACCACGCCCCCGTACGGGCACGGCACCTCGACCATCGCCTTGGCCGTCTCCACCTCGACCACCGGCTGGTCCACGGCGACCACGTCGCCGACCTCGACGAGCCAGCGGACGATCTCCGCCTCCGTAAGCCCCTCGCCGAGGTCCGGCAGGGTGAACTCGCGCACCACGGCCATCACCGACCACCGCCCTCGGTCCACTCGGACTCCCACTGCAACCGGGCCACGGCGTCCAGCACCCGGTCCACGCCCGGCAGGTGATGCCGCTCCAGCATCGGCGGCGGATACGGGATGTCGAACCCCGCCACCCGCAACACCGGCGCGTTCAGATGGTGGAAGCACCGCTCCGTGATCCGCGCGGCGATCTCCCCGCCCGGCCCGCCGAATCCGGGCGACTCATGGACGACGACCGCCCGCCCGGTGCGTCGTACGGACGCGCACACCGTCTGCTCGTCGAAGGGCACCAGCGAACGCAGGTCGACGACCTCCAGGTCCCAGCCCTCGGCGGTGGCGGCCTCGGCCGCCTCCAGGCATACGGGTACGGACGGCCCATAGGTGATCAGCGTCGCGGACGTGCCGGGCCGGCGTACGGCCGCCCGGCCGATCGGGTCCACCGGCTCCGGCCGGTCGGCGGACCAGTCGGCCTTGGACCAGTACAGCCGCTTCGGCTCCAGGAAGACCACCGGGTCGTCGGAGGCGATAGCGGCCCTGAGCAGCCCATACGCGTCGGCGACGGTGGCGGGGGCGACCACGTGGAGCCCCGGCGTGGCCATGTAGTACGCCTCGGAGGAGTCGCTGTGGTGCTCGACCCCGCCGATCCCGCCCCCGTACGGCACCCGCACGGTGATCGGCATCGGCAGCGCGCCGCGCGTCCGGTTGCGCATCCGGGAGACGTGGCTGACCAGCTGCTCGAACGCCGGGTAGGCGAAGGCGTCGAACTGCATCTCCACGACGGGGCGCAGCCCGTACATCGCCATGCCCACAGCGGCCCCGAGGATGCCGGCCTCCGCCAGCGGGGTGTCCGTACAGCGGTCCTCGCCGAACTCCTCGGCCAGCCCGTCCGTGACCCTGAAGACGCCGCCGAGCGTGCCGACGTCCTCACCGAGCACGTGGACGGCCGGGTCCTCTGCCATGGCGTCCCGCAGCGCCCGGGTCAGCGCCTGCCCCATCGTCGCGGGCTTGCGGGCGGTGCCGCGAGCGGTCTCCACTGCCGTAGTCGTCATCGTCGCTCCCCCTCCGACGGCTGCCCGGCCGACCGCTCGGCCGTCGGCTCGGCCGTCGGTCCGCCCTGCTGCTCGGACTGCTGCTCGGACTGCTGCTCGGCCGCCAACTCGTCCCGCAATTGGGCCGCCTGTTCCCGCAGCTGCGCGGTCTGCTCCGCGTAGACGTCCGCGAAAAGGTCCATCGGGTCGAGCGCGGGATCGTCGTTCATACGGTCGCGCAGGTCGGCGGCCATCCGCTCGGCCGCGTCCCGCTCGGCCCGTATCCCCTCGTCGTCGAGCAGGCCGCGCCTGGTCAGCTCGCCCTCCAGCAGCGCGATCGGGTCATGCGCACGCCACGCCTCGACCTCGGAGTCGGAGCGGTAGCGAGTGGCGTCGTCCGCGTTGGTGTGGGCCTCCACGCGGTAGGTGACGGCC
Source organism: Streptomyces sp. NPDC050610 (assembly GCF_040654875.1). Classification (NCBI taxonomy): domain Bacteria; kingdom Bacillati; phylum Actinomycetota; class Actinomycetes; order Kitasatosporales; family Streptomycetaceae; genus Streptomyces; species Streptomyces sp. NPDC050610. The sequence continues at coordinate 241,859 of NZ_JBFAIV010000001.1, forward strand.
TCCACCAGGGTCGGGCCGCCGCCGCTCCGAGCCCGCTCGACGGCCTCGCCGAGCACCGCGTGGACGGCGGCCGCGTCGTTGCCGTCCACGAGCCGTCCGGGCATGCCGTAGCCGACCGCCTTGTGCGCGAGGGAGGGGGCCGCGGTCTGCTTGGCGAGGGGCACGGAGATCGCGAAGCCGTTGTTCTGCACGAAGAAGACGACCGGCGCCCGCCAGACCGCGGCGAAGTTCAGCGCCTCGTGGAAGTCGCCCTCGCTCGTGCCGCCGTCGCCGACCATGGCGAGCGCGACGACGTCGTCCCCCGCCAGCCGCGCGGCGTGCGCGAGCCCCACGGCATGCGGCAACTGGGTGGCCAGCGGCGTGGAGAGCGGTGCGATGCGCTGCTCACGCGGGTCGTAACCGGTGTGCCAGTCGCCGCGCAGCAGCGTCAGCGCCGCCACCGGGTCCAGGCCGCGGGCGACGACGGCGAGGGTGTCGCGATAGCTGGGAAAGAGCCAGTCCTGGGCCTGGAGCACGAGCGCTGCCGCGACCTCGCACGCCTCCTGGCCGGTGGAGGAGGGGTAGACCGCGAGCCGGCCCTGCCGGGTGAGGGCCGTGGCCTGGGTGTTGTAGCGGCGGCCGCGCACGAGCTGCCCGTACAGCCGACGCAGCAGCTCCGCGTCCAGCTTCTCGACGGCGTCGGTGCCCAGCAGGCGATACGGCTCCGCGTCGGGCAGCAGCGGCGCGGGGTCGGTGCGCGGCTGCCAGGCGGGCGGCGGTGCGGGCCGGTAGGAGCCGGGCTGCTCAAGGACCGTCATGTCGAGCACCTCCTCGTATGGGCGGGCTGGGAGCACGCTGAGGGCCGGGCCGAGTAGCCGCCCCGCTCTCCCTACCGATTGTTCGGTCGCCGGCACATTTTGGCTACAGGCGACCCGAGCCTGTGGACAAACGGTTCTCCACAGCCTGAGATAAGAGCAGTACGTCCATCAGCGGAAGGCACGACGGCATGCGGGACGAACAGATGGCCGGATCAGGCGGCAGGCCGCCCGCCCGGCCTCTCGACGACATCGACCGCGACATCCTGCGCATGCTCCAGGCCGACGGCCGCGCCTCGATACGGTCGGTGGCCGAGCGCGTGCACATCTCGCGCGCCAACGCCTACGCACGTATCAACCGGCTGATCGACGACGGGGTCATCCGGGGTTTCAGCGCCCGCGTCGACCAGGAACGCGCCGGTCAGGGCGCGTCCGCGTACATCACCTTGAAGATCGTCCAGAACTCCTGGCGCAGCGTGCGCGAGAAACTGCAAGCGCTGCCGGGCGCCACCCATATCGCGCTGGTCAGCGGGGACTTCGACGTGCTGCTCCTCGTCCACACCGAGGACAACCGGGCCCTGCGCGAGCTGGTCCTCACCCGCCTCCAGTCGATGGAGGAGGTCCTGAGCACCCGCACCCTGCTGGTCTTCGAGGAGACCGACCTCCAGGAGAACCAGGGGCTGCTGTAGGCGCGTAGGGGGACGCGAGGGGCGCACGAAGAGCGAGGGCGCGCGGGACGCAGGCCGCGCGCCCGCCCCCGCCAGGCCGCGCCCCCGCCAGGCCGCGCCCCCGCCAGGCCGCGAACCGCCCGCCCGCCAAGCCAGGGGCTGTACGACCGTCAGGCCGCGCCCCCGCCCCCACCCGTCCGGAAACCGCGCACCAGCCGAGCCCGGGGCTGTACGACTGTCAGGCCGCGTCCCCCGCCCTCGCCCAGCCGGAAACCGCGCACCAGCCGAGCCCGGCACCGTTCGCCCACCGAGTTGGGAACCGTACGACCTCACGGGCGGCACCATCGGCACCATTCGCCCGCCGAGCGCGGGCGGAGCTACGTGCGCAACCCCTTGAAGGCCATCCGGGCCACCGCGTCGGCCACCTGCTGGTCGTCGGTCGTCACGCCGTTGTGCGGCCGGTACCACTCGACGATCGAATTGATCATGCCGAAGAGGAGCCGGGTAGCGAGCCGCTCGTCCACGTCCGTCCGCAGATCGCCATCGGCCGCGGCCCGCTTCAGCAGCTCCGCGACCTCTTGGTCGAACTCGCGCCGCCGCTCCATCGCCCACCGCTCGGTGTCCGTGTTGCCCCGTACGCGCAGCAGCAGGGTGACGTACGGCAGCTCGGCCATCAGCACCTCGGCGGTGCGCCGGGTCACGTACTCCAGCCGCTCGACCGCGCGCCCCTCGGTCGCGCCCGGCTCCTGGAGGATTCCGAAGAGGCCGTCCAGCGCGCGGGCTATGGCGAGGCGGAGCAGCTCCTCCTTGCCCTTGACGTGGTGGTAGATGGAGGATTTGGAGATTCCGGCCGCCTTGGAGAGGTGCTCCATGGAGGTGCCGTCGTAGCCGCGCTCGTTGAACACCTGGACGGCGACCGCGAGCAGCGATTCGGGCGTATAGGTGTCGCGCTTGGTCATGGTCATGATTAGAGCACCTGCTCCTCGGCGGACGCACGGCGGCGCAGCGCCGTGGAGGGCCCGTAGCGGCCGGTCGGATACGCGTAGTGCAGCGCGTCCAGGACGCCCTCCAGCCATGTCGCGCCGAGCCGGCCGGCCCACTCCAGCGGCCCGCCGGGGTAGTTCACGCCGAGCCGCATGGCGATGTCGACGTCCTCCGGGCCCGCCACGCCGCGTGCCACCGCATCGAGCGCGAAGTCGGCGATCATCGCGACCGTACGGGCCACGATCATGCCGGGGACGTCGTCGATCACACTGACCCGCTTGCCGAGCGCCTGGAAGAGGCCGATCGCCTCGTCCACGTCCGCGGCCGCGGCGGAGTCCCCGGGAGCGAGGACGATCCGGGTGGCGGCCCGGTAGTCGAGTGCCAGGTCGAAGTAGATGTGCGTGCCGGACGACGCGTAGCCCGAAGCCGTGCCGCCGTCGCACAGCAGCAGCCGCGCCCCGCCGGGCAGCACGACGCAGCCCGCCTGGCTCGCCAGCTCCGCCGGGTCGTCTTCCCCTACGACCTTGACTCCGGCTTCCTCGATCAGCTCGCGGAGCACGTCCGCGGGGCCCAGGGAGCCCTCGATCGTGACCTCGCGCGGGGCCGTGCGGGGCTCGGCGGTGTGCGGGGCCGGGGGCGCGGCGTCCGGGCCGTGGTCGTACCAGCCGCGGCCCGACTTGCTCCCGTGCAGCCCGGATTCGACGAGGCGGCGTTGGGCGAGGGAGGGCGTGAATTTCGGGTCCTGGGAGAAGGACTCCCATACGGACCGGGTGACGGCCTCGTTGACGTCCTGGCCGATGAGGTCGGTCAGTTCGAAGGGCCCCATTTTGAAGCCCCCGCTCTCGCGCAGCGCCGCGTCGATGGTGGCGGGGTCGGCGGAGCGCTCCTCGTACACGCGGAACGCCTCGGCGTAGAAGGGCCGGGCGATCCGGTTGACGATGAAGCCGGGGGTGTCCGCGCAGCGCACGGGGGTCTTGCCCCAGGCGGCGGCCGTCGCGCACGCCCGGTCGGCGGCGGCGTCCTCGGTGGCGGAGCCGCGGACCACCTCGACGAGCGGCAGCAGCGGCGCCGGGTTGAAGAAGTGCAGCCCGACGAAGCGGCCGGGTATCCGCAGCGCTCCCGCGACGGCGGTCACGGAGAGGGAGGAGGTGTTGGTGGCGAGCAGGCAGGCGTCCGTCACGAACTCTTCGAGTTCGGTGAACAGCTTCTGTTTGACCGCCAGTTCTTCCACCACCGCCTCGACCACGAGCTCGGCGTCGCCGAGTTCGGCGAGCGCCGCCGCCGGGCGGAGGCGGTCGCGGGCCGCGTCGCGGTCGGCGGCCGTGAGCCGGCCCTTCTCGACGAGGCGGTCGAGGCGCGCGGCGATGGACGCCGCCGCCTCCGCGGCGCGGCCGGGCGCGGCGTCGTACAGCCGGACCGGGTGGCCGGCGACCAGTGCGACCTGGGCGATTCCCTGGCCCATGGTGCCGGTCCCGACGACGGCGACGGTGCCGGTGACGGTGCTGCTGCGGTCGATTGCGGTCATGCCGCTGATCCTCCCCGATGAGTTGTCCACAGGTTCGCCAGGCCCCCTTGCCCCGACCGATCGTTCGGTTAATCTAGCGGTGTTGTCACCGTTCCGCGTCCCCGCGGTCTCTCCGCAGGGCCGCTCCACCGTCCGCCCGTCTCCACCACCGCCCGCTGAGGGCGCGCCCGCGCCCCTCACCACCGGCTCGACGAGGAGTTGGTCAGTCGTGACCGCCGAGCTCACCTCCGCGCAGTTGATCGAGAAGCACCGACCCACCCTCGACCAGGCTCTGGACGCGATCCGCAGCCGTGCCTACTGGTCGCCCCACCCCGAGCACCCGAAGGCGTACGGCGAAGGCGGCAGCCTGAGCGCGGCGGACGGGCAGGCGGCCTTCGACGCCCTGCGCGGCGCGCGCTTCGAGCTGGACCAGCCGGGCGCCGACGGCTGGGCGGGCGCCGAGGTCTCGCCGTACGGGCTGGAGTTGGGCATCGAGTATCCGCACGCGGACCTGCACGCGCTGCTGCCCGCGATGCGCGCCGGCATGGCCGCCTGGCGGGACGCGGGTCCCGAGGTGCGCGCCGCGGTCTGTCTGGAGATCCTCGCGCGCATCAGCGCCCGCACGCACGAGTTCGCGCACGCGGTCATGCACACCAGCGGCCAGGCGTTCATGATGGCCTTCCAGGCGGGCGGGCCGCACGCCCAGGACCGCGGCCTGGAGGCCGTGGCGTACGCGTACGAGGAGCAGACCCGCACGCCGCGCACGGCCGACTGGTCCAAGCCGCAGGGCAAGCGCGACCCGCTCGATCTGCGCAAGGAGTTCACGGCCGTGCCGCGCGGCATCTCCCTGCTGGTGGGCTGCAACACCTTCCCCACCTGGAACGGCTACCCGGGCCTGTTCGCCTCCCTCGCCACCGGCAACCCGGTGCTCGTCAAGCCGCACCCGCGCGCGGTGCTGCCGCTCGCGCTCACCGTCCGCATCGCGCGTGAGGCGCTCGCCGAGGCGGGCTTCGACCCCAACCTGGTCGCCCTGGCCGCCGAGCGGGACGGCGAGGGCATCGCCAAGCCCCTGGCCCAGCGGCTCGAGGTCCGCATCATCGACTACACCGGCTCCACCGCCTTCGGTGACTGGCTGGAGAGCCACGCCCCCCAGGCGCAGGTCTTCACGGAGAAGGCCGGCGTCAACACCGTCGTCGTCGACTCCACCGACGACTACAAGGGAATGCTCGCCAACCTGGCCTTCTCCCTGTCGCTCTACAGCGGCCAGATGTGCACCACCCCGCAGAACCTCCTCATCCCCCGCGACGGCATCGCCACGGACGCCGGGCCCAAGACGTACGACGAGGTGGTCACCGACCTCGCGGCCGCCGTCGACGGACTGCTGGGCGACGACGCGCGGGCGAACGCCCTGCTGGGCGCGATCGTCAACCCGCAGGTCAAGGAGCGCGTCGAGGCGGCGGCCGGGCTGGGCGAGGTCGCGCTGGCCTCGCGGACGGTCACCAACCCCGACTTCCCGGGCGCCACGGTCCGTACGCCCGTCATCGTCAAGCTCGACGGCGCGAAGCCGGACTCCGAAGCGGCCTATCTCTCCGAGCACTTCGGCCCGGTGTCCTTCGCCGTCGCCGTCGACTCGGCGGCCGACGCGGTGGAGCTGCTGCGCCGCACGATCCGGGACCGGGGCTCGATGACGGTGGGCGCGTACACCACCTCCCCGGAGGTCGAGGGCCTGGTCCAGGAGGCGTGCCTGGAGGAGTGCGCCCAGTTGTCGCTCAACCTGACCGGCGGGGTGTACGTCAACCAGACCGCCGCGTTCTCCGACTTCCACGGTTCGGGCGGCAACCCGGCGGCCAACGCGGCGCTGTGCGACGGCGCGTTCGTGGCGTCCCGGTTCCGTACGGTCGAGGTGCGCAAGCCTGCCTGAGCCGCCCGGAGCCAGGCGTGTGCCTCGCTCCGGGCCCCGCGGGGCCGGCCGCTACGCGGCGGCGGTCTCCGGGGTGCCGGGCGAGGCGCCGCCCCAGTGGAAGAGGGCCATGGCGACGCTGGTGGCGAGGTTGTAGCTGGAGACCTGCGGCCGCATGGGCAGCGCCACGAGATGCTCGGCGCGGGCGCGCAGCTCGGGCGAGATCCCGTGCCGTTCGGAGCCGAAGGCGATGAGGGCGTCATCGGGGATGGCGAGGGACCGGATGTCCTCGCCCGCCGGGTCCAGCACGTAGAGGGGGCCGGGCGGCAGGTCGTCGAGCGGCAGTTGTTCGACGGCGGTGGCGTAGTGGAGCCCCGCCCCCGCCCGTACGGCGTTGCCGTGCCAGGGGTCGAGGTCTCCGGTGGTCACGACACCCGTGGCGCCGAAGCCCGCGGCGAGCCGGATCACCGCGCCGACGTTGCCCAGGTTCCGGGGGTTGTCCAGGACGACGACCGGCGAGGGGCGGGACGGTGCGCCGAGCCGGTCCAGGTTGGCGCGGCGCTCCCGGCGGACCGCCAGCGCCGCCACGCCGGTGGGGTGCAGCCTGGGCACCAGTTCGCGCAGGGTGGCGGCGGGCACCTCGACGACGGACCGGCGGAGCACCTCGGTGAGGTCGTCGGCCAGCTCGTCCGCGAGGGACAGGACGGAGTCCTTGTCGGCGGCGAGCGCCAGGGGCACGTCCGCGCCGAACCGCAGGGCGTGTTTGAGCGCGTGGAAACCGTCGAGCAGCACGGCGCCGGGCGCGCTGGCCCGCCACCGTTCCGCGGCGGCCGTCGCCTCGTCTTCGATCATTCCCTCAGCCTACGGAAGTGACCTCAGAGGCGCCGGGGTCACCAGGTGCCCGTCGGCGACGACTCGTGCGTCGGTACCCCCGCCTCCCCGGCCGGCCGACTCCGCCCGCGCCGACGGGTCAAGTTCCCGTCCACATTCCAAACAACGCCCCCGCTCAACTCACGAGTGTGCGCGGCGATGCCTCCTTGTCGCCCGTGCGTTGGGCGGGCAGTGCGGCGCGGCGAACGGCGGGCAGCCGGTCGCGGACGCCGCCGATCCGGCGTCCTGCCGCGCGCAGGAAGTTAGTCGGCAGGAAGACGGCGTCCGCCGTGATCATCGCGAGGGAGAAGAAGGGCAGCCCCAGGAGGAACGCGATGGAGAGGTGCTCGACGATCATCAGGGCCAGCAGCGCGTTCTTGATCCGCCGGTTGAAGAGCGTGAACGGGAAGGCGACCTGCACGATGACCGTTCCGTAGGTCACCGCCATGGTGATGATCCCGCTGCTGGTGAAAGCGTCGGACAGCGCGGGCCACGGCGTGAAGTAGTCGAGGTGCATCGGGTAGAAGAGCGCGGTGCCGTCCTGCCAGCGGGAGCCCTGGACCTTGTACCAGCCCGCGGTCGCGTAGATCAGGCAGACCTGCACCAGGATCACCAACAGGGCGCTGTTGTGCGCGAGATGAGCGAACGCGTCGAGCACAGTGCGCGGCTCCCCCGGCGCATACCGCCGCACCACCCACCACGCGGCGTGCACGAGCCACAGGCCCCACAGGACCGTCGCCCAGCCGAGGCCCGGCAGCGGGCCGTTCGCCGTCCAGGACAGGTGGACGGCGCCGAGAAGGTGGGCTGTCGCCAGGGCGAGGCCCGCGAGCAGCCACAGCACGACGCCGGTCGTGTCCCGGCCAGGCCCCCGCTCGCCGGCGCGCCGGGCCCGCCGGGCGTCCAGCGACCACACCTGGCCGCAGCGGGTGAGGACCAGATACATCGACATCAGGTGGATGACGTTGTCGCCGCCGTCGCCCACGAAGACGCTGCGGTTCTGCATCGACAGCACGCCCAGCATGAACAGCACGGACATCGTGCGGGTGCGCCAGCCGAGCATCAGCAGCGCGCTGGAGGCGATGGCGAGGCAGTAGACGGCCTCGAACCAGAGGTTCCCGTCCGACCACATCAGAGCCGTGAAGGAGTGGTTGTCGTCGACCAGTCGCCGGGCCATCTCCCAGTTCCAGGTCCCGCCCGGCCCGTACAGCTCATGGCGGTGCGGCCACTCGCGGAGCAGGAAGAACAGCCAGGTGAAGGCGTAGCCGATGCGGATGACGGCGGTCTGGTACGGGCCGATGGACGTCCCGGTGACGCGGGCGAGGCCGCTGGTCAGCGCACGGTCGAGGCGGGCGGCGAGCGGCGCGGCAGCAGCGGAGGGCCGGACGGCGGACGGCGCGGAGGCCGACGGTTGAGCGGAGGACAGTGCGACAGCAGGCGGCCGGGCAGCAGACGGCACGGGACCGGTCGGATGGGCAGCGGACTGCGGGGGAACGGGCAGCCGGGCGGCAGACGGCTCGGAGGCCGGCGGCTGGGCGTCAGGCGCCTCGGAAGCCGGCGGCTCGGGGGAGTCGGTCACCTGTTCTTCGCCTCCGGAAGGTCGGCGGCGGTCACCGGCCACCAGCGCAGTTCGTGGTACGCGGTCTTGAGGTCGGTCTTCTCGTCGCTCCAGGACGGCGGAGGGACGTTGGACGTCGCCGAGCGCAGCTGAACCCGCTGCACCTTGCCGCCGTCGTGTTCGGCGCCGAAGCGGAACATGACCACGCGCCGCAGGTACTGCTCGGACAGCTCGCCTCGCAACCCGTTCGGCCGATCCTCGGTGTCATGCGTGGCGACGTAGGAGTCCCAGGCCCGGCGGAGCTCGTTCTGCTGGGTGTGGCTGGGCAGCGGGTTGTGCCGGATGGCGGCGGCGTCCTGTGCGGTGAGGTCGACCCAGCCGCCGGTCACCAGGCGGCCGTCCGCGCGACGCGCCTCGGTCCGCGCCTGCACCGCGACGTTCTGCTGGAGGGGGTTGGGCGCGAACAGCTTCCAGTTCTGCTCGAATTCCGGATACACGTAGTCGTCGACGGCCGCGCCGTGCTTCTTGGTGACCGTGTTCGAGGGCGTGACCTGCAAGAACATCATCGCGATATGGATGGTGGCGGCGACGGCCGCGACCGCGACGCCGAGGGCCACCGCGATGCGGGATGGCAGAGAGAGCGCGGCGATTCCGCGCGATGGCTCATGGTCGTCCGGCTCCACACCCGCCCCGATCCCGTGTACTGCCTGCTTCTCGCGGTCTCCCGCGCCCCTGCGCCGCCGCGCATCTGCGCATCTGCGTGTCTGCGTGTCCCTCGTGTCACGGAACCGTACCCACGCCTCTGCGCCGAGCACAGCGATCCTTCGGTTATCCACAGGCTTGACACCCCGCGAGCGCTCGGCACACCATTGAACCGAACGATCGGTCGGTTGGCTGAGTGCTCGGATCCCCGCGCACCCACCCGCCGCCCGGTGACCCGACGACACATCCAGTGGAGAGCCAGGGGGCACCGCATGACGACGATGGCGCCGGACACCGAAGCGGCCTACGAGCCGGCCCTGGAAGCGGCCTTCGACGCCACCGTGGCCGCGGACGAGCGCGTCGAGCCGCGCGACTGGATGCCCGACGCCTACCGCGCCTCGCTGGTGCGGCAGATCGCGCAGCACGCCCACTCCGAGATCATCGGAATGCAGCCGGAGGCCAACTGGATCACCCGCGCGCCGTCCCTGCGGCGCAAGGCGATCCTGATGGCGAAGGTCCAGGACGAGGCCGGCCACGGCCTGTACCTCTACAGCGCGGCGGAGACGCTCGGCACCAGCCGCGACGAGCTGCTAGACAAGCTCCACGCGGGCCGCCAGCGCTACTCCTCGATCTTCAACTACCCCACTCTGACCTGGGCCGACGTCGGAGCCATCGGCTGGCTCGTGGACGGCGCCGCCATCACCAACCAGGTCCCGCTGTGCCGCTGCTCGTACGGGCCGTACGCCCGCGCGATGGTGCGGATCTGCAAGGAGGAGTCCTTCCACCAGCGCCAGGGGTACGAGCTGCTCCTCGCCCTGAGCCGGGGGACCATAGCCCAGCACGCGATGGCCCAGGACGCCGTGGACCGCTGGTGGTGGCCGTCCCTGATGATGTTCGGCCCCCCGGACGACGAGTCCGCGCACTCCTCCCAGTCCATGGCCTGGAAGATCAAGCGGCACTCCAACGACGAGCTGCGCCAGCGCTTCGTGGACATCTGCGTCCCGCAGGCCGAAGCGCTCGGACTCACCCTCCCCGATCCGGACCTCGCCTGGAACGAGGAGCGGGAGGCGTATGACTTCGGCCCCATCGACTGGGCCGAGTTCCACGAGGTGCTGCGCGGCAACGGGCCGTGCAACGAACAGCGCATCGCTCAGCGGCGGCGCGCCCACGACGAGGGCGGCTGGGTCCGCGAGGCAGCGAGCGCGTACGCCGCCAAGCACGGGGAGGCACGGGCATGACGACATCCGAATCGGGCTGGCCGCTGTGGGAGGTGTTCGTGCGCAGCCGCCGCGGGCTGTCCCACACCCACGCCGGCAGCCTGCACGCGCCGGACGCCGAGATGGCCCTGCGCAACGCCCGCGACCTGTACACCCGCCGCTCGGAGGGCGTCTCGATCTGGGTGGTGCCGTCCGCCGAGATCACCGCCTCCTCGCCGGACGAGAAGGACCCGTTCTTCGCCCCGGCCGCCGACAAGCCGTACCGCCACCCGACGTTCTACGAGATCCCCGAGGGGGTGCGACACCTGTGAGCAGCCCATCCACGGCGGCCGCGCTCGCCCTCGGCGACGACGCGCTCGTCCTGTCGCACCGGCTGGGCGAGTGGGCCGGGCACGCGCCCGTGTTGGAGGAGGACGTGGCGCTGGCCAACATCGCGCTGGACCTGCTGGGCCAGGCGCGGCTGCTGCTCTCCCTCGTCGGCGACGAGGACGAGCTGGCCTACCTCCGCGAGGAGCGCGCCTTCCGCAACACCCAGCTGGTCGAGCAGGAGCGCGGCGACTTCGCGCACACCATCGCCCGGCAGCTGTACTTCTCCACCTACCAGGCACTGCTGTACGGGCAGTTGGCCGACGGCGAGGGACCGCTCGCGCCGATCGCCGCGAAGGCCGTCAAGGAGGTCGCCTACCACCGGGACCACGCCGAGCACTGGACGCTGCGGCTCGGCGACGGCACGGCCGAGAGCCATGAGCGGATGCAGCGCGGCCTCGACGCCCTGTGGCGGTTCACCGGCGAGCTCTTCGAACCCGTCGAGGGGCTGGAGGTGGATGCCGCCGCGCTGCGGGAGGGCTGGCAGGCAGGCGTCACCGGCGTCGTGGAGCGCGCCACGCTGACGGTGCCGACCGGCCCGCAGCACGGAGGCTGGAGCGCGGGCGGCGGGCGGCAGGGCATCCACACCGAGGCGTTCGGCCGGATGATCGCCGAGATGCAGCACCTGCACCGCAGCCACCCGGGGGCGACATGGTGACCGACACCGCCCTCGAAGCGGAGCTGCGCGAGCTCGCCGGCTCGGTGCCGGACCCCGAGCTGCCCGTGGTCACCCTCTCCGAGCTGGGCGTGCTGCGCGATCTGCATGTCCTCGGGCCCGGCCGGGTCGAGGTGGAGCTGACCCCCACCTACAGCGGCTGCCCGGCCATAGAGACGATGTCCTCCGACATCGAGCGGGTGCTGCACGACCACGGCATACCGGAGGTCGAGGTCCGTACGGTCCTCTCGCCGCCCTGGACCACGGACGCGATCAGCGCCGAAGGCCGCCGCAAACTCGCGGAGTTCGGCGTAGCGCCGCCGCGGCCGGTCCCGAGCGGGCCCGTCGCGCTCCGGCTGGCCATCCGCTGCCCGCACTGCGGCTCGACCGACACCACCCTGCTGAGCCGCTTCTCGTCCACGGCCTGCAAGGCGCTGCGCCGCTGCGAGTCGTGCCGCGAACCCTTCGACCACTTCAAGGAGTTGTAGATGGCCGGGGCCCGCCACGGCGCCTTCCACCCGCTGCGGGTGACGGCGGTCGACCGCCTCACCGACGACGCGGTCGCCCTCACTCTCGCCGTGCCCGAGGAACTGCGCGCGAGGTTCCGCTACACCCCGGGCCAGCATGTCGCGGTGCGGCTGTTCGTCGACGACGCGGAGGTCCGGCGCACGTACTCGATCTGCTCGCCGGTGACAGACCCGGACGGGCCGCGGTCGCTGCGGGTGGGGGTGCGGCGGGTCGAGGGAGGCGAGTTCTCGACGTACGCGCTCAAGGAACTGGCCGCCGGCGACACGGTGGACGTGATGGCGCCGGCCGGGCGCTTCGTCCTGGAGCCGAGGGCAGGCCGCTTCGCGGCGCTGGTCGGCGGCAGCGGCATCACGCCGGTGCTGTCCATCGCCGCGACGCTGCTCGCGCGCCGGACCGACGCGAGTTTCTGCCTGATCCGCAGCGACCGCACGGCCGCTTCGACGATGTTCCTGGAGGAGGTGGCCGACCTCAAGGACCGCTGTCCGGACCGCTTCCACCTGGTGCACGCGCTCTCTCGCGAGGAGCAGCAGGCCGGCCTGGCGTCCGGGCGGCTGGACGAGGAGCGGCTGTCGTCGCTGCTCCCCGCGCTGCTGCCGGTGGGCGAGGTGGACGGCTGGTTCCTGTGCGGCCCGTACGGCCTGGTGCAGAGTGCCGAGCGGGCGCTGCGCGGGCTCGGGGTGGACCGGCACCGGGTGCACCAGGAGATCTTCCACGTGGACGACGGCACGGTCGCGGTGCCGCTGGACGCCTCGGCCACGAGCACGGCCGCCGGGGCCGCTGGGGGCTCCGGGTCGTCGGCGCCCGCGCACAGTTCGGTCACCGCGACGCTGGACGGCCGCAGCGGCGACTGGCCGGTGCTGGACGGCGAATCGCTGCTGGACACGGTGTTGCGCAACCGCGGCGACGCTCCGTACGCGTGCAAGGGCGGGGTGTGCGGCACCTGCCGGGCGTTCCTGGTCTCGGGCGAGGTGCGGATGGACCGGAATTTCGCGCTGGAGCCGGAGGAGGTCGAGTCGGGGTATGTGCTGGCCTGCCAGTCGCATCCGGCGACGGAGAGGGTGGAGTTGGACTTCGACCGCTGAGCCCATTCCCAATTCCTGCAACCTGTTCTACCTTGACGACCCGTCAGTTCAGTCGGGGTGCGCGGGAGGACAGGCAGTGGACTTCACCTTCACCGAGGAGCAGCAAGCGGCCGTCGAGGCGGCGAAAGCGGTCTTCTCAGGCGTCGCCCCCGACAGCGTGCCCAGTCCGGCGCTCACCGCGGGCGCCGTCGCGGACGACTTCGACCGGACCCTGTGGCGCCGCCTGGCCGGGGCCGACCTGCTGAGCCTGCTCCTCGCGCCCGAGCACGGCGGAGCGGGGCTCGACGCCATCGCGCTCTGTCTCGTACTGCGCGAGTCCGCCAAGGTGCTCGCCCGGGTGCCGCTGCTGGAGACGAGCGCCGCGGCGCTGGCCCTGGAGACCTACGGCGGCGACGCGGCACGCTCCGAACTCCTGCCACGGGTCGGCCGCGGGGAAGTCGTCATCACCGTCGCGTCCAACGGCCGTACGGGGCACGACCCGGCCGAACTCTCCGTGGCGGCGCGCCAGGACGGGGACGCCTGGGTGCTCGACGGCGTCCACACCGCCGTCCCCTGGGCCCAGGCAGCGGACTTCGTCCTGCTGCCCGCCCACACCGGCGAGGGCCGCGCCGTCCTCGCCCTCGTCCCCCGCGCCCACGAACGCCTCACCCTCGCCGACCAGGTCTCCACCAGCGGCGAGCGGTACGCGCGACTGCACCTCGACGCCGTACGCGTACCGGCTCGGGACATGATCACAGCCGACGGCTGCTGGGAGTGGCTGCGCTGCCTCCTCGCCGCCGGCACCTGCGCGCTGGCGCTCGGCCTCGGCGAGGCCGTGCTGTCCATGACGAGCGACTACGCGGGCAAGCGCGAGCAGTTCGGCTTCCCCATCGCCACTTTCCAGGCCGTCGCCGTCCAGACCGCCGACCGCTACATCGATCTGCGCGCCATGGAAGCCACCCTGTGGCAGGCCGCCTGGCGCCTCGGCAACCCTTCGGCAGGGGGCCCGTTGCCGGTTGCCGCGGACATCGCCGTCGCCAAGATCTGGGCAGCGGACGGCGTGCGCCGCGTCGTGCAGAGCGCGCAGCATCTGCACGGCGGATTCGGCGCGGACACCGACTACGCGCTGCACCGCTACCACGCCTGGGCCAAGCAGCTGGAACTCTCGCTCGGCCCGGCCGCCGCCCATGAGGAAGCCCTCGGCGACCTCATCGCGGCCCACCCTCTCGGGTAGCCGTCCCGGGCCGGCGGGCGGGGGCGGGGGGCAAGGGGCGACGGTTACGGGCCGCGGTAAACCGGCCTTCCCGCCCACGGGAAACGCAGCCGGGCCGAGCGAGAGCCCGCGTACCCGCAACCCCTGCCGCCCCCAGTCGCAGTCCCTGCCGACATGCCGCAACCAGCCGCGGCAACCACCCGAAGACCGGCCTCAGGTACCAGCGACAGCCGTTCGCAGCCGGTGGCGCGGGGGGCTAGATGACCGTGCCGGAGCCGCCCGTGCCGTCCGCCACCGGGCGGCCGGCGGCCTCCCAGCGCTGCATGCCGCCGGCGACGTTCACGGCGTCCAGCCCCTGTTGCAGCAGGTACTGCGCGACCTGGGCGGACCGGCCGCCGGAGCGGCAGATCACATACACCTTGTCGCCCTCCGGAGCCCGCTCGGTCAGCTCGCCGTAGCGGCCGACGAAGTCGCTCATGGGGATGTGCAGCGCGCCCTCGGCGTGACCGGCCGCCCACTCGTCGTTCTCCCGGACGTCCAGCAGGAAGCCGTCGGACGGCACGGACGCCGCGTCCACCTCGGGGACCTGGGCGAAATTCATGGAAAGCCTCTCTCGGTTCGCGTATCGGGGTCGAGTGCGTGTATCGGGCCGAAAGAAGCTACCCGACCAGCGAGGCCAGGTACGCCTCCCGCTCGGCGACCTGTGCCAGCAGCCGCTCCGCGATCTCCTCCAGCAGCCGGTCCGGGTCCTCCGGCGCCATCTTGATCATCGCGCCGATCGCGCTGTTCTCCAGCTCCGCCGCCACGGCCGCCAGCAGTTCCTTGCGCTGGGCGAGCCACTCCAGCCGCGCGTACAACTCCTCGCTCCGGCTCGACCGCCGCTCCTCGGCCACCGGCCCGGCCGCCCACTCCTCGGCGAGCGTGCGCAACGCCTTCTCGTCGCCGTCCCCGTACGCGGCGTTGACGCGCACGATGAACGCCTCGCGCCGCTCCCGGTCCGGCTCGTCCCGCGCCAGGTCCGGATGCGCCTTACGGACCAGCTCCCGGAAGACGCGCCGCGCCTCCTCGCTCGGCCGCACCCGCTTGGGCGGCTGCACGGGGCGCTCCGTGAGCATCGAGGACGCCTCGGGCGACAGCCCCTCGGAGTCCATCCAGCCGCCGAACAGCTCGTCCACGCCGGGCATCGGCTGTACCAGCGACCGCGCCTCCTGCGCGCGGCGGAGGTCCTCCGCGTCGCCCGTACGGGCCGCGACGGCCTCCGCGACCAGCGCGTCCAGCTCATCGAGGCGGGAGTACATCGGACCGAGCCGCTGGTGGTGCAGGCGGGAGAAGTTCTCCACCTCCACCCGGAACGTCTCCACCGCGATCTCGAACTCGATCAGCGCCTGCTCAGCCGTCCGCACCGCCTGCTCCAGCCGGTCCGTCGCCTGCTCCCCGGCCCCACCGTCCGGGCCGCCGGCCGCGTCACCGGAATCGCCGGCTCCATCACCCGTACCGCCCGCACCACCGGCCGGGCTGCCGGACGGGTCGCCCCCCGCACCGCCCGCCCGGCCTGCGGCCGAATCTGCGGAGTGGTCTTCGGCCTCTGGCTGCGCCTGCTCGGCTTCCGGGTTCGTCACCCGTACAGCGTCTCAAATGTGCCGGGGTTTTCCTGGATCGGGCCGAGTTTCCGGGCACGGGGTCCCACAGACCGGACCCCGACCCGTACACACCCGAACCCCGGCCCCATACGCGCACACCCGACCCGTACGCACCCGAACCCCGGTCCCGTACGCGCGCACACCCGGCCCGTACGCGTACGCACCCCGACTCCCGGGCAGCCCGGCCCGCCGAAACCCCCTCCACACCCCGGCGAAAGGCGCCCTCACTCCCTCGCAGAGCCCGCGTCACACCCCGCACCGCACAGCGAGGCGCCCTCACACCCCCATCTCAGCCGGGACACGCCCGTCCCGTACCGCCTCCACCAGCTCCGCGTGGTCCGCCTCCGTACGGTCCGCGTACGCCACCGCGAAGGCGGCCACCGCCTCGTCCAGCTCCTCGCTCTTGCCGCAGTACCCGCCGATCAGCCGCGGGTCCACGCTGTGCGCGTGCGCCCGTGCCAGCAGCGCGCCCGTCATCCGTCCGTAATCGTCGATCTGGCCGGGTTCGAGGGCGGCCGGGTCCACGCTGCCCTGCCGGTTGCGGAACTGCCGGACCTGGTACGGCCGTCCCTCGACCGTCGTCCACCCCAGCAGCATGTCGCTGACGGTCTGCATCCGCTGCTGCCCCCGCACGACGCGCCGCCCCTCGTGCGCGACCTCGGGTATCACGAACCCGGCCTTCTCCACGTGCGGCAGCAGCGACGACTGCCTGGCCTCCTTCACCTGGAGCACCACCGCCTCGCCCCGGTGGTCCAGGAGCAGCACCACATACGAGCGCAGCCCGACGCTCCCCGTGCCCACCAGCCGGAACGCCACGTCGTGCACCGCGTACCGGCCCAGCAGCGGCAGCCGGTCCTCCGGCAGCGACCGCAGATACCCGCCGAGCGAACCGGCCACGGCCGCCGCCTCGTCGTCCGCCACCCGCCGCAGCACCGGCGGAGCGTTCACGAACCGCAGCGTGCCGTCCGGCAGTTGCCGCGTCGACTTCTCGGCGAAGCGCGCCCCGGTGTTGCGCCGCGCCTTGTCGGCCACGCGCTCCAGCGCGCCCAGGAGGTCCCGCGCGTCGGCGTGCGAGACGAACTCCTCGTCGGCGACGGCGTTCCACGCCTCGGCGGCGGGCAGCTTGGCCAGCAGCCGCATCGTGCGCCGGTACGCGCCGACGGCGTCCCGCGCCGCGTCCCGGCAGTCGTCCTCGTCCGCGCCCGTCTCCCGGCCGGCCAGCACCAGCGAGGCCGCGAGCCGCTTGAGGTCCCACTCCCACGGGCCGTGCACCGTGTCGTCGAAGTCGTTGAGGTCGACGACGAGCCGGCCCTGCGCGTCGCCGTACAGCCCGAAGTTGGCGGCGTGCGCGTCACCGCATATCTGCGCGCCGGCCCCGGTGACGGGCGTCGTCGACAGGTCGTACGCCATCAGCCCGGACGTGCCGCGCAGGAAGGCGAACGGGGAGGCGGCCATCCGCCCGACCCGTATCGGCACCAGCTCCGGCAGCCGCCCGGCGTTGGACTCCTGGACCGCCTCGACCGCGCCCGGCCGCCCGGCCCCGAGCTCCAGCTCGGCGTGGTCGCGGCGCGCCACGCGCGCCCGCAGCGCCTTCCCGGCAGCCTTCGGCGACTCGGCGCCGCCGTCCCGCCCCTTGCCCCCCAGCCGAGCGAACCCCGGTACGTACGGCAGTCGCGCCATCGCGGCCACCTCCCCCTTCACCCCATGGCACACCGTCACGCTAAGTCGACTGCTCATGACCGTACCGCTCCCCACTGACAACGGTCAGACCCCGACCGCCTCCTCCATCTCCTCTTCCTCCTCCCGCTGCTCCCGAGCCCCCTCGGCACGCTCCCGTACCTGCTCCGGAGCCCCCTCGACCGCCCCCGCCGAAGAACCCGCCCCGGCACCCGCGGACCCCGCGGAAGCGGACCCGACAGACCCTGCGGAAGCGGCCCCGACAGAGGCAGACCCGCCAGAAGCAGACACAGCGGAAGCCGCCCCCGCACGCCGGGACTCCACCGCCCCCGCCGCCCCCAGCACCGCCAACGCGGCGACGAGCCACAGCGCCAGCGTCCACACATGCCCGCCCAGCCCGGTGCCGTCGAAGTAGACGAGGCCGCGCGTGCCCTCAAGGAAGCCCGCGCCGTTCCAGAAGGCGTGCAGCGCGGCGAAGAAACCGTTCTGCAACTCGGGCCGGAACACCCCGCCGGAACTGGTGAAGTTGAGCATCACGAAGAGCGCCATCACCCCGAGCGTGGTCCACCGCTTGAGGAAGACATGCAGGCCGGTACCGAGCAGCAGAATGCCCGCCGAGTAGATCCAGGCCATGCCCCACACGCCCCACAGCCCGCGGTCGACGAGGTGGAAGACCGGCCCCGCGAACAGCGCGCCGATGACGCTGACCACGAGCGACAAGCCGGCGGCCAGCAGCGCCCGCAGCCGCACCGGCAGCGCGGCGCCCGCCCCGCCGATCACGGCGACCGAGGCGTACGAACCGATGCTGACCGCGACCAGCAGGAAGAAAACGCCCTGCCCGGTCGGGTCTCCCTGGGACGTCGGCACGACGTCCGTGACCTTGAGCGGCGCGCCCTGGCCCGCGGCGATGGGCGTGAAGACCTTCTGCACGGCGGAGGCGGTGGTGTCCGAACCGGCCGTGGCGACCAGCAGTTCCGGCGACGCGCCCGCGACGTAAGCGCCGAAGACGTCCTGCGCCTTGAGCTGCCGCACCGCCTCGCCCCGGTCGGCGACCGTCCGTACCGTCAGTTCGCCGCCCGACTTGTCGTTGATCGTCTGCGCCAGCACCTGGGCGCTCGGCCCGGAACCGACGACCGCCACGGGCAGCTGGTGCGGAGCCGGGTGCGCGAAGGCGCCCAGATAGGCGAATCCCATCCCTACGCACATCAGCAGCGGGGTGATCAGGTGGGCGAGGACGTGGCGCAGGGCGGCGGCATCACCGGAACGGCGTGCCGGACCGGCCGGACCGGCACGGTGGGCGGAACTCATGAGCAGCCTTCTCAAACTTTCTCGTACTTCGCGCAACTCGCGTATCGCCTGTATCGCGCGTACTGCACGTACTGCACGTACTGCGCGCGCTTCTCGGACGTCTCGTAGTCCTCAGAGACCCCAATGGTTGGCTTCTACAACTCTCACTTCAGGTTGTACTATACAACCAGTTGACTGAAAGGCAGCACCGTGTCCCATCGAGACGACTCCGTCGAGACGATCCAGCGCGAGATGACCGCGTTCGCCCGCCGGGCCCGCGCCACGGCCGCCCGGATGCATCCCGAGCTCTCGCTCGTCTCCTTCACGCTCCTGGCTCACCTGGAGGACCGGCGGGGATGCCGCGCGACCGACCTCGCCGCGCACTACCTGCTGGACAAGTCCACGGTCAGCCGCCAGGTCTCGGCGCTGGAGCGGCTCGGCTTCGTCGAGCGCCGGGTCGACCCCGACGACCACCGCGTCCAGGTGCTGCATCTCACCACGGCGGGCGCCGAGATGCTCGGCAACGTCACCGCCAGCCGCCGCGTCGCCTTCCATGAACGCCTGGCCGACTGGGACGAGGCCGACCTCGACCGCTTCGCCTCCTACCTGCTGCGCTACAACGCCGCGCAGGAAGCAATGGAGTGAGCGACGCCGCACGAACCACCCCCAAGCACCCCGAGCAGCCCTGAGCACCCCGAACACACCCGCGAGAGCGCCCTGTACGCACAGCCCCCGTACGCACCGGGGCCGCGCAGCACCGCTACCGCAGCGCCTCCGGACACCCGCCCCCATCGGCCAGGTGCTTCTCAGCCCATCGCCCCAGCTCCTTGAGCGCGGGCTCCATCGCCTCGCCCGCGGCGGTCAGCCGGTAGGCGACGCGCAGCGGCGGCCCCACTTCGACCTCCCGCAGCACCAGCCCGGCCGCGGCCAGCTCCGTGAGCCGATCCGACAGCATGCGCTCGCTGATCCCCGGAATCGCCCGCCGTAGCTCGGCGAAGTACACCTCCCCCGGCATCAGCGTCGCCACGATCAGCCCCGTCCAGCGCTTCCCGAAGAGCTCGAAGACGCGCGTCATCCCCGCATCGACACTCTTGCACCTCTGCTCATCATGGTCCGCCATACGGACAGGGTACTGCTTTCCCGTACGTGGCTATAAAAAAGTAAGCTACTGTGTTATTCATAGCTGCGCATGTGAAGAGCTAGAAGAGCTAGAAGAGCTATCGGCGCACTGCCACTACCGACACGCACCCTGGAGCCACCATGGCCACGCTGCTGCACCTCGACTCGTCCGTCTTCCCCGCCGAATCCTCGGCCTCCCGCACCGTCACCGCCGCCTTCCGCGACGCCTGGCTGGCCCAGCACCCCGAGGGCACCGTCGTCTACCGCGACCTCGACGCCGACCCGCTGCCGCACTTCGACGCCGCCGCCGCGTCCGCCGGCTCCGTCGACCCGGCCGAGCGCACCCCCGCCCAGCAGGCCGCCGCCGCCCTGCGCACCGAGCTCGTCGAGGAGCTCGAAGCCGCGGACGCGGTCCTCATAGGCGCGCCCATGTACAACTTCACGATCCCCTCCACGCTCAAGACGTGGCTGGACCAGGTGTTCATCATCGGCCGCACCGCGGGGGACAAGCAGTCCATCGCGGGCACCCCCATCACCGTCGTCGCCAGCCGCGGCGGCTCGTACGCCCCCGGCACCCCGCGCGAGGGCTTCGAGTTCGTGCAGAACTACCTGGAGAAGGTGTTCACCATGTTCGGCGCCGAGGTCGACTTCATCGTCCCGGAGCTGACGCTCGCCCACGTCAACCCCGCGATGGCCGACCTCGTGCCGCTCGCGGAGAAGTCCCGCGCTGCGGCCCTCGAAGCCGCCGCCGCGAAGGGCGGGGAACTCGCCGCCCGCCACGCCGACTCCGCTGCGCCGGCGCAGAGTTGAGAATGGCCGGAAACCGTCGGTCACCCCGTAGCCGCTGGTCAGCGCGGGGTGGCGGGCGGTGCCCGGTGAGGGTGGCTCAATCTTTAGCTGAAACTAAGCTTTTAGCCATGCCTAAAGGTGGCATCCTTCTTTAGGTAACGGACACCAGAGACCACCTAGCCTTTGGGGGTGCGCCATGGCCTGGCGAAACAGTGCTGAGCACGGTCGTGCCGCGGAGTTGGCGGGTGCTCAGCTGGCGAGACAAGCGACGGCCTCCCTGGCGGGACTGTTGGCAGAGCGCGGTATGACCCGCAAGGACCTGGCCGACTCCCTGGGGGTGTCCCCCGGACGGGTCAGTCAGATCCTGTCCGGCGACGAGAACCTCACGCTGCGGTCGCTGGCCGCGGTCGCCGAGTCACTCAACGCCCGTGTGGAGATAGCGTTCTACGATCCTCCCTCGGCAGAGTACGCGGAGACCACCGAGACCGCAGTGCCCGAGGCGGAACCGACGCGGC
Source organism: Streptomyces sp. NPDC050610 (assembly GCF_040654875.1). Taxonomy (NCBI): domain Bacteria; kingdom Bacillati; phylum Actinomycetota; class Actinomycetes; order Kitasatosporales; family Streptomycetaceae; genus Streptomyces; species Streptomyces sp. NPDC050610. Next base: position 262,903 of record NZ_JBFAIV010000001.1, read on the forward strand.
CCTTCGCGCCCCACTACCACTCCGCCGGGTCCTACCGATGACCGTCGGCCGCTGACCGCCCAGGACTGCCCAGGACCGCCCACGACCGTACGGGCCCGGCTCAAGGCTTCCGCACCCGCTCAGCGAAGCGGCGAAGCCAGGCCGCCCAGGTCGGGCCGATCAAGCCAGACCAACCAGGCCAGGCTGAGCCAGGCCCGCCAAGTCAGGCCCGCCCGATCAGACCGGCCAAATCAGACCGGCCAAGTCAGACCGGTCGAATCAAGCCCGCCGAATCAGGGCCACCAGGTCAGCGCCGCCAGGTCAGCGCCGGTGCCGCAGCAGGCCGGCCAGGCTCAGTCTGCGGGGCCGCGGAATGCCGGGCATGGCCATCGGGCGCCGCAGCGGCAGATGCCGCGCTCTGAGTTCGGCGATCTTCCTGTCGCTGCTGCGCTTCCCGTACGTGTGCGCGAGTTCCAGCAAGTGCCGGCAGTACTGCTCGGCCTCCCCGAACGCCCGCTTCGCACGCCGTTCCTCCTCGCGGGTGCGCGGCCGGCACTGCTGCAGACAGGTCTTGCCGATGTCCGTCTCGGCCTTGGCCCACCGCTGCGCCGCCGTCTGCACGTCCTTGTAGCGGTCGGTGATCTCGCGCCGGATGTTGCTGCGGCTCCGGCCCGTACGCCCGCGCACGTCGACCCGCATCAGCAGGTGCCGCTTGACCTCGTCGGAGAAGACGTCGAGGTCCCAGCAGTCGTGGAAGCCGCCGACCAGGTTGTCGCACCAGTCGGCCCGGTCCTCCTGGAGCCGGCGCGCGAGGCTGGCGAGCAGCAGCGAGTCGCCCAGCGTCAACACGGCCATCAGGGCGCGCCCGCTCGTCTGCTCCCCGCGGCCCCTGGGGACCACACCGGAACCGGCCACCGCGCCCACCGCGATCGGCGGCACGCTCGACGCGTGCGGCAGCAGAAAACCGCTGGCCAGCGCCGCCACCCCGGAAGTCCACAGCACGACGGAGACCGCCAGCGCCGCCGACCGGACCGTACCGAGCAGGCGCCCGTCCTCACGGAAGCGGTAGATCAGACCCACCCACGCCACCGCCGCGCACACCGCGGCGGGCAGGAGCCACTCCGTCAGCCAAGACGCCTGGCCCAACGCCACATCGTCCCCCACTCCGGTACTCCGGTCACAGACGACGAGGCTCTCCACGCACCCGAATCGGCGAAGTCCGAACCAGCGGCGCCCCTGCCGCACACCCAACGCGACGTGACGCCTCTCGCAGCGCCCCAGTGCGACTACAGGTCGATGCTCCCACCGCGGCCCCGCCGACATGCGGCGATCCGGCCAAGCCCCCGCAGGAGAGAAAGATTCCCGCCAACAATGAAAGCGATACGGTCGCGAGCGCGCCCCCGCGGCGCGCGCATCGGCTCCGGACAACGAGAAACGGGCCCCACCGACGACTTCCGTCACCGGTGAGACCCGTCTCACTGATATGTGCGCGAGGGGGGAGTTGAACCCCCACGCCCTTTCGGGCACTGGAACCTGAATCCAGCGCGTCTGCCTATTCCGCCACCCGCGCATGGGTGCTGTCCTCCGACTCTCCCACAGCTTCCGAACTGGCCTGTTCGGGTCTGGTGCGAGCGCCTTCCGACATCCAGAAGATTAGCACGCCGGTGGGGGTGGATTCACATCCCTTGTCGAGCGCCCGCTCCGCCGACGACCACCCCGGTTGCGGGACACTGACTTGGGGCCGCCTCTACGATCCCTAGTGGAACCTCGCGGAGACGCCCCCGGAACGCGACACTCGTCACTCCTGGCGCCAAAGGGGAACCAGCCGTTTCCACGACGCGTGGATACGATCAGTAAGCAGTATCAGGACGACACTCGGCCCGACACCGAGGAAGGAGGTGCCCGGTGGGAGTTATGAAGCGCTTCGAGCAGCGTCTCGAAGGTCTCGTGAACGGCACCTTCGCCAAAGTATTCAAGTCCGAGGTGCAGCCCGTCGAGATCGCGGGCGCTCTTCAGCGTGAGTGCGACAACAACGCCACCATCTGGAACCGCGACCGCACCGTCGTGCCCAACGACTTCATCGTCGAGCTCAGCACCCCGGACTTCGACCGGCTGAGTCCGTACTCCGGTCAGCTCGGCGACGAGCTGTCCGGGATGGTGCGCGACTACGCCAAACAGCAGCGCTACACCTTCATGGGCACCATCAGGGTGCACCTGGAGAAGGCCGACGACCTCGACACCGGCCTCTACCGCGTCCGCAGCCGCACCCTCGCCTCCAGCGAGAGCCAGCAGCCGCCGACCGACAACAACCCCTACGCGGAGCGCGCCACCGCCCCGCGTTCCGGGCCCGGGCCCGCCCAGGGCGGCGGATACCCCGCGCAGCCCGCGAGTCCGCCCCCCATGCCCGCGAGTCCGCCCCCCGGAGCCGCCCGCCCCGTGCCCCGTACGGGCGCGCCCGGCGCGGGCCCGCTGCCGAGCGGGCAGACCCGCCGCTGGATCGAGATCAACGGCACCCGCCACCAGATCTCCCGGCCCACGCTCGTACTGGGCCGCAGCACCGAGGCGGACGTACGTATCGACGACCCCGGCGTCTCCCGCAGGCACTGCGAGATCCGGGTCGGCACCCCCGCGACAATTCAGGACCTGGGGTCCACAAACGGCATCGTGGTGGACGGGCAGCACACCACCCGCGCTACGCTCCGCGACGGCTCGCGGATCGTCGTGGGCAGTACCACCATCGTTTACCGGCAAGCCGAAGGGTGAAGCGGGGGCAATGTCAGAGCTGACCCTCACGGTCATGCGGTTGGGTTTCCTCGCCGTACTGTGGCTGTTCGTCATCGTGGCCGTACAGGTCATCCGCAGCGATCTGTTCGGCACGCGGGTGACCCAGCGCGGTTCGCGCCGCGGCGGCCAGGACCGGCAGCCGCAGCGGGGAGCCGCGGCGCAGCAGGCCGCCGCCGCCGCGCCGCCGCAGCAGCGCCAGCAGTCCGGCGGGCGGCGGGCCAAGGGGGGCGGCCGTGGCGCCCCCAGCAAGCTCGTCGTCTCCGAAGGGACCCTGGCCGGCACCACCGTCGCGCTCCAGGGCCAGACCATCTCGCTGGGCCGTGCCCACGACTCCACGATCGTCCTCGACGACGACTACGCCTCCAGCAGGCATGCCAGGATCTATCCGGACCGGGACGGCAAGTGGATCGTCGAGGACCTCGGCTCCACCAACGGCACGTACCTGGACCGGACCCGATTGACCACCCCGACCCCGATCCCGCTCGGCGCGCCGATCCGCATCGGCAAAACCGTCATCGAGCTGCGGAAGTAGTAGGACCATGACGACCGGAGGGTGGGCAGCGTGGCAGCAAAGGGGCTGTTCCCGGAGCCGACGGGCGAGGTGCGCATGAGTCTGTCACTGCGTTTCGCCGCCGGATCGCACAAGGGCATGATCCGAGAGGGCAACGAGGACTCCGGTTACGCCGGCCCCCGCCTGCTCGCCGTCGCCGACGGCATGGGCGGCCAGGCGGCCGGCGAGGTCGCCAGTTCCGAGGTGATCTCCACCCTCGTCTCGCTCGACGACGACGTGCCGGGCTCGGACATCCTCACCTCGCTCGGCACCGCCGTGCAGCGCGCCAACGACCAGCTGCGCGTCATGGTCGAGGAGGACCCCCAGCTCGAAGGCATGGGCACCACGCTCACCGCCCTGCTGTGGACCGGCCAGCGCCTCGGCCTCGTACACGTCGGCGACTCGCGCGCGTACCTGCTGCGCGACGGCATCCTCACCCAGATCACCCAGGACCACACCTGGGTGCAGCGCCTCGTCGACGAGGGCCGCATCACCGAGGAAGAGGCCACCACCCACCCGCAGCGCTCCCTGCTGATGCGCGCGCTGGGCAGCGGCGACCATGTCGAGCCCGACCTGTCCATCAGGGAGGTGCGGGCCGGGGACCGCTACCTCATCTGCTCCGACGGTCTCTGCGGGGTCGTCAGCCACCAGACGATCGAGGAGACCCTCGCCAGCTACCAGGGCCCGCACGAGACCGTGCAGATGCTCATCGAGCTGGCCCTGCGCGGCGGCGGGCCCGACAACATCACCTGCATCGTCGCCGACGTCCTCGACGTCGACAGCGGTGAGGCGCACGCGAGCCAGTTCAACGACACCCCCGTCATCGTGGGCGCGGTCGCCGAGAACCAGCTCCAGATGGGCGACGGCGGCGCCGCCATGCAGACCCCCGCCGGCCGCGCGGCCGAGCTCGGCCGCGCCAACCGGTCCGTGCCGTCGCAGCCGGGCGGCTTCGGACCGCCGGGCAGCGGCGATCAGCAGGACGGTCAGTCCTCCGACGGGGCCTACGACGACTACGCCGACGACGACTTCGTCAAACCCTCCGCCGGCCGCAAATGGCTCAAGCGGTCGCTGATCACCCTGGTGGTGCTCGGCATCGTCGGCGGCGGCCTGTACGGCGGCTACCGGTGGACCCAGGCGCAGTACTACGTGGGCGCCAAGGACCAGCACCTCGCCGTCTACCAGGGCATCAACCAGGACCTCGCCTGGTTCAAGCTGAACAAGGTCTACCAGGACCACCCCGAGATCGAACTCAAGTACCTGCCGGTCGACCAGCGCAGCCTCGTGCAGGACACCATCACGGTGGCCGACCGCGACCAGGCCGAGCAGAAGGCCAAGGACCTCGGCACCCTCGCCGGAGCGTGCAAGAAGCTCGACGAGCGCAAGAAGGCCGAGGCCGAGGCGAAGAAGCAGAAGGAGAAGGCGGACAAGGAGAAGGCGGAGAAGGAGAAGAAGTCCGGCGGGGCCCCCGGCTCCAAGCCGCTGCACGGTACGAACCAGAACGGCACCCGCCTCAACGCCGCCCCGACGCCGACCCCCGGTCCCACCCTCAGCGAGGAAGAGCAGAAGTTGGTCCCGCAGTGCAGCAGCAGCCAGCAGTAAAGGCATAGGGGGCCACTACCGATGAGCAGCGCCACCACCACAGCGACCACCACCATCAGCACGATCGGGCCGCCCAGCAGGCGCAACACCGAACTGGCCCTGCTGGTCTTCGCCGTCGTGATCCCGTGTTTCGCCTACGCCAACGTGGGCCTCGCGCTCAGCAACGAGATGCCCTCCGGCATGCTCGGCTACGGCGTCGGGCTCGGCCTCCTCGCGGGCGTCGGCCACCTCGTGGTCCGCAAGTTCGCCCCGTACGCCGACCCGCTGCTGCTGCCGCTGGCGACGCTGCTCAACGGGCTCGGCCTCGTACTGATCTGGCGGCTCGACCAGTCCGAGCGGCTCGCGCGCACCGCCAAGGCGCAGGGCTTCACCTTCCAGGCGTCGGCCCCCAACCAGCTGCTGTTCTCGGCCATCGCCATCGCCCTGTTCGTAGCCGTCCTGATCTTCCTCAAGGACCACCGGATCCTCCAGCGCTACACCTACATCTCCATGGTGGTCGCGCTGATCCTGCTGGTCGCGCCGATCTTCTTCCCGGGCAAGAACGGCGCCAAGATCTGGATCACGCTCCCCGGTCTCGGCTCCATCCAGCCCGGCGAGTTCGCGAAGATCATCCTCGCGGTCTTCTTCGCGGGCTACCTCATGGTCAAGCGGGACGCCCTCGCGCTGGCCAGCCGCCGCTTCATGGGCCTGTACCTGCCGCGCGGCCGCGACCTCGGGCCGATCATCGTCGTCTGGGTGCTGTCGCTGCTCATCCTGGTCTTCGAGACCGACCTGGGCACCTCGCTGCTCTTCTTCGGCATGTTCGTCGTCATGCTGTACGTCGCCACCGAGCGCACCAGCTGGATCGTCTTCGGCCTGCTGATGTCCGTCGGCGGCGCCGCGGTCATCGGCACCTTCGAGCCGCATGTGCACGTCCGCGTGATGGCGTGGCTGCACCCCTTCGACGTCTTCAAGACCGGCCAGGGCACCGAGCAGATCGCCCAGTCCCTCTTCGCCTTCGGCTCCGGCGGCGTCTTCGGCACCGGCTGGGGCCAGGGCCACTCCGACCTCATCAGCTTCGCCGCCAACTCCGACTTCATCTTCGCCACCGTCGGCGAGGAGCTCGGGCTGGCCGGCACGATGGCGATGCTGCTGATCTACGGGCTGATCGTGGAGCGCGGCGTACGCACCGCCCTCGCCGCCCGCGACCCCTTCGGCAAGCTGCTGGCCGTCGGCCTGTCCGCGGCCTTCGCCATCCAGGTCTTCGTCGTCGCCGGCGGCGTCATGGGGCTCATCCCGATGACCGGTATGACGATGCCGTTCCTCGCCCAGGGCGGTTCGTCCGTGATCGCCAACTGGGCCCTGATCGCCATCCTCATGAAGGTCAGCGACACCGCCCGCAGACCGGCTCCGGCCCCTGCCCCGTCCCCCGACGCCGAGATGACCCAGGTGGTCCGACCGTGAACAAACCCCTGCGCCGTATCGCGATCTTCTGTGGACTGCTGGTCCTCGCGCTGCTGGTCCGTGACAACTGGGTGCAGTTCGTCCAGGCCGACGAGCTCAAGAACCACAAGCACAACCGCCGCGTCACGATCGCCACGTACAGCAAGCCGCGCGGCGACATCATCGTCGACGGCCAGCGCATCACCGGCTCCACGAAGACCGACAGCCTCGACTTCAAGTACAAGCGGACGTACAAGGACGGCCCGATGTGGGCGCCCGTCACGGGCTTCGCCTCGCAGGTCTACGACGGCCGGGGGATCGAGAAGCTGGAGGACAAGATCCTCACCGGTGAGGACGACCGGCTCTTCTTCAACCGCACCATCGACATGGTCACCGGCAAGGGCAAGAAGGGCGGCGACGTCGTCACCACCCTCAACGCCAAGGCGCAGGAGGCCGCGTTCAAGGGCCTCGGCAAGAACAAGGGCGCCGTCGCCGCCCTCGACCCGCGCACCGGCAAGATCCTCGCGCTGGCCTCCACCCCGTCGTTCGACCCGTCCGTGATCGCGGGCAGCGGCAAGAAGGACGAGGAGATGTGGAAGAAGCTGTCGCCGGACACGGGCGACAAGCCGATGCTCAACCGGGCGCTGCAGGAGACCTATCCGCCCGGCTCCACCTTCAAGCTGGTCACCGCGTCCGCGGCGCTGGAGAACGGTCTCTACAGCAGCATCGACGAGGCCACGAAGTCGCCGCTGCCGTACTACCTGCCCGACACGAACAAGCAGCCGCTGCCTAACGAGGGCAACATCCCCTGTGAGAACGCCACGATGCGGGAGGCGCTCCGGTGGTCCTGTAACACCGTCTTCGGCAAGATCAGCGCCGACCTGGGCAACGCGACGATGAAGAAGGAAGCCGAGAAGTTCGGCTTCAACGACCCCAAGGTCGACACGCCGACGCGCGCCGCCCCGTCCAAGTACCCCGAGGACAACCGGCCGCAGAACGCCATGGCCGGTATCGGCCAGGCGTCCAACACGGCCTCCCCGCTCCAGATGGCCATGGTCGTCTCGGCGATCGCCAACAACGGCAAGCTCATGCAGCCGTACATGGTCGACAAGCTGCGGGCGCCGAACCTCAACGTCATCGAGCAGACCGAGCCCAAGGAGTACAGCCGGCCGCTCTCCAGCGCCAACGCCCAGAAGCTGCAGGAGATGATGGAGACCGTCGTCGAGAAGGGCACCGGCACCGCCGGCAAGATCCCCGGCGTCACGGTCGGCGGCAAGACCGGTACCGCCCAGCACGGCGAGAACAACAAGGCCAACCCGTACGCCTGGTTCGTCTCGTACGCCAAGACGGACAAGGGCTCCCCGGTCGCCGTCGCCTGCGTCATCGAGAGCTCCGACACGCTGCGCGACGACATCGCGGGCGGCAAGCTCGCCGCGCCCGTCGCGAAGGCGGTCATGGAGGCGGTACTCAAGACAGCGAAGTGACCCCGGTCACCCCGCAACCGAGCGCCGCATGTGGCGGTACCGGTCTGATATCGGGTGACGGTCGCGCCCGGATCACCGAAGGCGCGCCGGGTACGGTATGCCCGGACAGCACACCGCCGGACCCCACACCGGTGCGGTCAGGATTGACGGAGAGGGCTGGATCTATGGAAGAGCCGCGTCGCCTCGGCGGCCGGTACGAGCTGGGCTCGGTGCTCGGCCGCGGTGGCATGGCGGAGGTCTACCTCGCCCATGACACCCGGCTCGGCCGCACCGTGGCTGTGAAGACCCTGCGGGTGGATCTGGCCCGCGACCCGTCCTTCCAGGCCCGGTTCCGCCGAGAGGCACAGTCCGCCGCCTCGCTCAACCACCCGTCGATCGTCGCCGTCTACGACACCGGCGAGGACTATGTCGACAACGTCTCCATCCCCTACATCGTCATGGAGTACGTCGACGGCTCGACCCTCCGCGAGCTCCTGCACTCCGGCCGCAAGCTGCTGCCCGAGCGCTCACTGGAGATGACCATCGGGGTCCTCCAGGCCCTGGAGTACTCGCACCGCGCCGGCATCGTGCACCGCGACATCAAGCCCGCCAACGTCATGCTGACGCGCACCGGGCAGGTCAAGGTCATGGACTTCGGCATCGCCCGCGCCATGGGCGACTCCGGCATGACCATGACGCAGACCGCCGCCGTCATCGGCACCGCCCAGTACCTCTCCCCCGAGCAGGCCAAGGGCGAGCAGGTCGACGCGCGCAGCGACCTCTACTCCACCGGCTGCCTGCTGTACGAGCTGCTGACGGTGCGGCCGCCGTTCATCGGCGACTCGCCCGTGGCCGTCGCCTACCAGCACGTACGGGAAGAGCCGCAGCCGCCGAGCAACTTCGACCCCGAGATCACGCCCGAGATGGACGCGATCGTGCTGAAGGCGCTCACCAAGGACCCGGCGTACCGCTACCAGTCGGCCGACGAGATGCGCGCCGACATCGAGGCGGCGCTCGACGGCCAGCCGGTCGCCGCCACCGCGGCCATGGGCGCCGTCGGCTACGGCGAGGACCAGCCGACCGCCATGCTGCACGCCCAGGACCCGGCCGCCGGCCAGACCTCCATGCTGCCGCCGATGCGCGACGACGGCGGCTACGGCGGCTACGACGACCGCCCGGACCGGCGGCGCGGCAGCAGCGGCGGCAAGAAGAGCCGCGTCTCGATGATCCTGCTGATCATCGCGGGCATCCTGGTCCTCATCGGCGCCATCTTCATCGGCAAGGCCCTCATGGGCGGCAAGAACAACAGCAGCCAGGTGCCGGTGCCGGCGCTCGCGGGCGAGACGCTGGCGAAGGCCAAACAGATGGGCGAGAACGGCAGCTTCAAGGTCGTCGAGGACGGCTCCAAGTTCTGCGAGGACCAGAAGAAGGGCACGGTCTGCACCCAGAACCCGGCGGCCGGGTCCAAGGTCGACCGCGACGGCACGGTCACCGTCGTCATGTCCAAGGGCGTCGAGAAGGTCTCGGTGCCGCCGGTCACCGGCCTCTCCCTGGACGACGCGACGTCCACCCTGAAGGACAAGGGCTTCAAGGTCGAGCAGAAGCAGGAGGAGTCCGAGAAGACTCCCAACTCGGTCATCAACCAGGACCCGTCCTCCGGCACCAAGAAGGAGAAGGGCGCGACGGTCACCCTGACCATCGCCCAGGCCCCGCAGACCAAGACGGTTCCGCCGGTGGTCGGCAAGAACTGGGACGAGGCCAGCAAGCAGCTCACCGATGTCGGCTTCACCCCGCAGAAGCAGGAGCAGGAGTCGTCCCAGCCCCCGGGCACCGTCCTCAAGCAGACCCCGGACGGCAACTCCCAGGCGCAGCCGAACTCCACGGTCACCCTGACCGTCGCCAAGGCGGCCGAGAAGTTCCCGATGCCGGCGCTGTCGGGCAAGAAACTCAAGGACGTCAAGAAGGAGATCAGCGACGCGCAGCTGACCCTCGGCGGCGTCTCCGGCCCCCAGGACGACAACGCGACCGTGATCCTGTCCGACCCGGTCGCAGGCGCCCAGGTCAGCAAGGGCCAGTCGGTCTCCCTGACGACCACTTCGCTCGGCTCCAGCGACGGGGACGGGGACGGGGACGGCGACGGGAACGGCACCCAGTTCTGGGACCTCATAGGGAAGGGCCACCACCATCACTAGCGGCCGGCCGCGCTTGAGTCTTGAAGCTTGAGCCGCTTGAGAAGGGCCCCGGCGCCCTCCCTGAACCACTGGGGAGGGCGCCGGGGCCTTTTTCCGTTTGGGGTTCCGTACGGGCGCCGTTGGGGTTCCGTACGGGCGCCGCAGGAGGCGGCTACCGCAGTTCCGCCGGGGGCGTGCGCTTGGCGTCGACCTTCTCCGTGCGCTCCAGCTGCGCCCAGACGACATAGCGGTAGTCGGAGGTGTAGACGGGGGTGCAGGTCGTCAGGGTGAGGTAGCGGCCGGGCTTCTTCTTGCCGGATTCCCCGGGGACCTGGTCGATGACCTCGACGTTGTACTTCGAGGTCGAGCGCAGCTCCGCGTAGACCTTGTAGACATACCAGACATCGCGCGTCTCGAAGACGACCGCGTCGCCGTCCTTGAGCTTGTCGATGTTGTGGAACTTCGCGCCGTGCCCGTCGCGGTGCGCGGCCAGCGTGAAGTTGCCCTTCTTGTCCCAGGGCATCGCCGACTTCACCGGAGAGGTGTAAAAGCCGGCGACCCCCTCATTGAGCGTCCCGGTATTCGTCCCCTTCTTTACGAGGACCTCGCCGTTCTTCATGGCCGGTACGTGCAGGAAGCCGATGCCGTCCTTGGTGTTCAGCGCCCCCGGGCCCTTGGCCCAGTTGTCGCGGACGTGATGGCCCTGGCGCGACGCCTCGCGGTCGGCGAGCACGTTGGTCCACCACAGCGAGTAGACGACGAACAGGGCCAGCAGCAGGCCCGCCGTGATCAGCAGTTCGCCGATGAAGCTGACGGTGGCGGCGATCCGCCCCCGGCCGCGGCGCGCCGGCCGTCCCGGCGGCTCCTCGTGATCGGTCCGTGCCACGGCGCTCGTACCCCTTGTTCACTGATTCGCTGGTGTGTCGGCCCCGTTGGATCGCCGGCCCGCCGAACGGCCCGTCCGCCCGCTGCCGGGCTCACTCGACGAGCGCGTCCGGCTTGCCCTTGTCACGCGGCCGTTCGTCGACCATCTTGCCCCAGACGATCATTCGATACGTACTGGTGAATTCCGGCGTGCAGGTCGTGAGCGTGATGTACCGGCCGGGCTTCGTGAAACCGGACCCGGTCGGCACCGGGCGGATGACGCTGGTGTTGGACGGCGCGGTCTGCGGGAGCGCGCTCGTCATCTCGTACGTGAAGTACGCGCTCTTCGTCTCCACGACGACCTTGTCGCCCGGCTTGAGCTGGTTGATGTAACGGAACGGCTCGCCATGGGTGTTGCGGTGCCCGGCGAGCGCGAAGTTGCCCTTCTTGTCCCAGGGCATCGCGGTCTTCAGCGCACCGTCGGCGTAGTGGCCGACCATGCCGCGGTCGAGGACCTTCGGCTTGCTGATGCCCTCCGCGATCGGCGCCTTCACGTCCAGCTTCGGGATGTAGATGATCGCGAACCCCTGGCCGGGCGAGAACGCCCCCGCGCTCCGGTCGTCGCCGTCGCCCTTGTCCCACTTGTGCTGAAGGCTGTTCGCGGCGCCGCCCGCCTGCTGGTGGGCTATCACGTTCGTCCACCACAGCTGGTACGTCACGAAGAGCAGCATCAGCACGCCGATCGTGATGAAACCCTCGCCGAGCAGCCGGCTCACGATCACGCCGGGGCTGTCCTTGCGGGCCCGCTGCGCGCGGCGCGCCTCCAGCCTGGTGCGCGGCGCCGCCGCCGCGCTCTCGGGGGCGGCGGCAGCGGGAGGCGTACGGCGGCCCCGGCCGCCGCGCTTGGCGGCGTCCTGAGCGGCCTTCCGGCGCTCGGCCCGGCCGCCTGGCCGCGGAGCGGCTCCCGCGTCCGTACCGGCCGCTGTGAGGGGCGCGGCGGGGTCGATCCGCCGCAGCGCGACCGTCCTGTCGTCCTCGTCCTCGCCCCCTCGCCCGCGTTCGCCGCCCGCGCGCGGTGCGGCCGTCGCGGCGAAGTCCGGGCCGAGATCGAGGGTCAGGGTCCCGCCGTCGGGGGGCGGGGGCGGAGGGGTCTGCGGGGCGCGGTCCTGCGCAGGTCTCGGCGCAGCCGGTTCCGGCGTGGCCGGTTCCGGCTGCTCGTGCGGGCGGAACCAGGGCGACCCCTGGGACTGCGGGGACCGCTCGGGCGGCAGCGGCTGCGCGGCCCGCCGCCGGGTCGGGGGCTCCTGCGGCCGTACGGACTCGTGCGCCGGCTGGGGCGCCTGGGAACGTATGGGCTCGGGCTCGGGGGCGCGTACGGGCTGCTGCGTGCCTACGGGCTGCTGCGTGGGCGTGCGTACGGGCTCGGGCGCTTGTACGAGCTGCTGCGCGCGTGCGGCATGCGCCTGCTGCCGTGCGTCATGCGCTTGCGGACGTACGGGCTCATGTGCCCGTACGGACTCGTGCGGCTGCGCGGGCTGCTGTGGCCGCGCGGGCTCCTGTGGCCGCTGGTGCCGGGGCCGGGTCTCTCGCTCCGGCGCGGCTCCCCGCGCTTCCGCCTCTTCCCGGGCGGGCGGCGGCGTCGGCCGCCCCGGCAGCGGGTCGTTCAGCGGGTCGTCGAGCAGTTCGACGGCCGCCGCGAACGCGCCGGTGTCCTCGTACGGGTCGTACGGCGGCACGGGCTCCTGGGCGCTCTGCGCGGCGCCCTCACGCTCGGGGCGGAGTGCGGTCACGCGCCGACCTTGCCGACCACCGGCGCGAGCCCCGCCGAGCGGTCCACGGCGGCCGCGTCGCCGCACATCACCAGCCAGTTGGCGAGCATCAGGTGCCCCCACTCCGTGAGCACCGACTCGGGGTGGAACTGCACGCCCTCCACGGGCAGGTCGCGGTGCCTGAGCCCCATCACGATCCCGGTGTCCGTACGGGCCGTGACCTGCAACTCGTCCGGCACGGTGCCCTGTTCGAGCGCCAGCGAGTGGTACCGGGTGGCGGTGAACGGCGACGGCAGGCCGTGGAAGACGCCGACGCCCTCGTGGGTGACCGACGAGGTCTTGCCGTGCAGCAGCTCGGGGGCGCGTCCGACGACGCCGCCGTAGGCGACCGCCATGGACTGCATGCCGAGGCACACGCCGAAGACCGGGATTCCGTGCTCGGCGCAGTGCCGGACCATGTCGACGCAGACGCCCGCGTGCTCGGGCGTGCCCGGGCCGGGGGAGAGCAGCACGCCGTCGAAGCCGTCCCGCGCGTGCGCGAGTTCGACCTCGTCGTTGCGGACCACCTCGCACTCCGCGCCGAGCTGGTAGAGGTACTGGACGAGGTTGAAGACGAAGCTGTCGTAGTTGTCCACGACCAGGATGCGAGCGCTCACCGGGCCGTACCCGCCATTCCGTTGTCGACCGTCACATCGTTGAACGGAAGCAGCGGCTCCGCCCACGGGAAGACGTACTGGAAGAGCACGTAGACGATCGCCAGCACCAGTACGAGCGAGATCAGCGCCCGCACCCACGCGTTGCCCGGCAGATGCCGCCAGATCCAGCCGTACATGCTGTCCCTACTTGCCGATGACGAGGACGGAAATCCAGCCGCCGCGACGGGTCGCGGCGGCGCGGTGCAGCACCAGGGTAAGGCTCCGGGCCTGTGGCGGGTGGGTCACCTGGGCAAAGCGGCGGGCTTGCCCCGCTCGACCGGCTGGGTCGCGTCCAGGTGCGCCCAGGCGATCAGCCGGTGGCTGTGGCCCCACTCGGGCTCGCAGGTCGTGAGGGTGAGGTAGCGCCCGGGGCCCTTGAACCCCGACTTGCGCGGCACGGGGTCGATGACGCCGATGTCGGAGGGCAGCGTCTTGTACGGCCTGTTGTCGACGCGGTACGTGAACCAGGTCGCGCCGTCCCGCACCACCACCGCGTCCCCGGGGCGCAGCTCGGGGAAGTCCTTGAACGGGTCGCCGTACGTACGGCGGTGCCCGGCCACCGCGAAGTTGCCCGTCCCGCCGAGGCGCACGGTGCCCGAGTAGTGGCCGAGGCCCTTCTTCAGCACGGAGGTGCCGGTGCCCTCCAGGACGGGCTTGGACCAGCCGGACCCGAATCGCGGGATGTACATGACGGCGAACGACTCGCCTTCTTTATAAGAGGACCGCGGGGGCGGTTCCGGAGCCCCCGTGGGCCGGCCGCCCGGCTCTCCGGAGGGCCCGGTCTGTCCCGGCCGCGCGCTGCCGGTCGCCACGGAGCCGGTGGACCACTTGTCCTGGAGGTGGTCGAGCTCGCCGTTCATGGCGCTGTCGGCCCGTACCCCGGTCCAGTACAGGACGTAGACGACGAACAGGACGATCAGGGCGCCGACGGTGACGCACAGCTCACTGAACGTCCGGACGATCACGCGCGCGTTCACCTTCACGGCCGCTCCCGTCGTCGGCTGGGGGCCTGGACCGCCCGCAGCCGCCTACGGCTACGACGCGGGCTTCGCGTAGTGGAGATCCACTGTGCCCGAGTAGCCGGGAAGAGTCACCGCATCGTGCTGGTCGACTTTCCAGCCGAGCCCGTACGCGTTCACGTACTGCTTGTAGTTCTGGATCGAGGTCGTGGAGTCCAGCGCCTTGCGCAGCGCGTTCCGGTCGCCGACGGCGGTCACCTTGTACGGCGGGGAGTAGACGCGGCCCTGGAGGATGAGGGTGTTGCCCACACAGCGCACGGCGCTGGTGGAGATCAACCGCTGGTCCATGATCCGGATGCCCTTGGCGCCGCCCCGCCACAGGGCGTTGACGACGCCCTGGAGGTCCTGCTGGTGGATGACCAGGTCGTTGGGCTGCGGCTCCGGGACGCCGGGGATACGGGCGGTGGCGCCCTGCGGGGCGTCGGTGAGGGTGACGCTCAGCCCGCTGCCGGTGAGCGGCTTGGTGCCGGCGCTCTTCTCCAGGCCGGCGATGCGCTTGTCCTCGGCCTCGGTGCTGCCGTTGTCCCGCCGGGCCAGCGCGTCGACCTCGGCGCGTACGCCCGCCGCGCTGTCGTCGAGGCTCGCGTTCTTGTGGCTGCGCTCCTGGATGAGGTCGGAGAGCCGGAGCATGGAGTCGTCGGTGCGCAGGTCGGTGCCCTGGGCGGTGTTGAAGCTCATCCAGAAGATGAGGCCGGCCAGCGCGAAGACTCCCGCCGTGAGCAGCCGGACCGGCCGGAAACGCCGGGAGCCGGTGCTGGTGGAGTCGGCAGAATTGCTCAACGTACCCTTATCCTCTCCGACGCCGCGGAAGCACTACGCTAACGGACGGCCGGGGCACGGCAGCGACCCCCGCCGCCACCCGTCCCGACTGACAGTTTTGTATCCCCGCGCGGTCACGCAGCGCATCGACAGGAGAGTTCCTCGTGCCGAAGTCACGTATCCGCAAGAAGGACGACTTCACCCCGCCGCCGGCGGCGAAGCAGCAGAACGTCAAGCTCAACAGCGGGCGCCGATGGGTGGCCCCGCTGATGCTGGCGATGTTCGCCCTCGGGCTGGCATGGATCGTCGTCTTCTATGTGACGCGCGGAGATCTGCCGATCTCGGCCCTGCACAACTGGAACATCGTGATCGGTTTCGGCTTCATCGCCGCGGGGTTCGTGGTCTCCACGCAGTGGAAGTAGCTCGGCCGGGCGGTGCCTCCGAGCCCATGCCGGGCCGGCGCTGAGCCCTTGCCGGGCGGTGCCGCCGGGCGGTGCTGCCGGGCGGCCCTCTGAGTCCCGCCGAGCCTTGCTGGACTCTCTGCCCGGCCCCCGCTGGGCCACTTAGCCGTCGGCTCTGCCCTGAGCCTGTCGCCGAGTTATCCACACCTTCATCCACACTGGGGAAAAACTCAGAAGATCTGTGGATAACTTCCCAGGCGTTGACGCCGGTGTGACTGGTGGACCGCACTCCGTGCCCACGATCACACCGCCGTCTTCCTGGGCAAACACGGATCGGGGCCGACGCGAACAGCAGTTCCCCACAGCATGCACAAGATCCGTGATTCTCTGTGGACAACTCGGGGACAACACGCGGACAACCCGGGGATCAGGCCCCTGACCGGCGACTCTCCAGCACGCTGTCCCCCGCCGGAGGTCAGCCGTTGAGCTGTACGGTCCGCACCCACACCACGGCGACGATCACGAGCAGCGCCGCCACACAGGTGACCCGCTGCACGAGGGCGCGCTTGTCGCGGGGCGCGTGCACCAGGCCGTACGCCACCGCCGCGCCGACCACCAGGCCGCCGAGGTGCGCCTGCCAGGAGATGTTGGACCAGGTGAAGGTGATCAGCAGGTTCAGCACGAGCAGCACGATGACCGGCCGCATGTCGTACCTCAGGCGCCGCAGCACCACCGCCGTACCGCCCAGCAGCCCGAAGATGGCGCCGGACGCGCCGATCACCTGCTCGTTCTGGGCCGCGAGCAGATAGGCCAGCGCGCTGCCGCCCAGCCCCGACAGCAGATACAGCACCAGGAACCGGGCGCGGCCCAGGGCCGCCTCCAGCGGCGGGCCCAGCCACCACAGCGACAGCATGTTGAAGCCGATGTGGAAGATCTGCTGGTGCAGGAACGTCGAGGTCAGCAGCCGGTACCACTCGCCGGTGGCGATGCCGATCCAGCCGGAGCCGCTCGGGTCGAACGCCTTCCCGATCAAGGAGAGGTCGACGACGAGGCCGTCGCCCACGGAGAGCACCGCGATGAACATCGCGACATTGAGCCCCAGCAGGATCTTGGTCACCCGGCGCGGATCGGCGGCCACGGCGCCGCCCGCGACGGTGCGCGGCGCGTTCGCCCGCGGATCCTGCCCGGTGCCCGAGCCGCTGCCGACGCACTCGGGGCACTGGAAGCCGACCGAGGCGCTGACCATGCAGTCGGGGCAGATCGGCCGTTCGCAGCGCACACAGCGCACGCCCGTCTCCCGGTCCGGGTGCCGGTAGCAGCAGACCGCCTGGTCCTCCATCGTCTCCCCTTGCCCTCGCCCCTCGCCTCCGCCGGCCGGCCGGGCCACCGGCGGAATCCAGCGGCTTCCGGCCTCCGCGCACGTACGCAGGCCCCGCCCTCTTTACGGACGGGCGGGGCGCTGGGTTCCCGTACGGATTCGGCTACGGGCTCAGCCCTCGCGGCGCTCGACCACGACGGACTCGATCACGATGTCGCTGACCGGGCGGTCCGTACGCGGGTTGGTGTCCACGGCCGCGATGGCGTCGATGACCTTCTGGCTCGCCGGGTCGACGACCTCACCGAAGATGGTGTGCTTGCCGGTCAGCCACGTGGTCGGGGAGACCGTGAGGAAGAACTGCGAGCCGTTGGTGCCCGGGCCCGCGTTGGCCATGGCCAGCAGGTACGGCTTGTTGAACGAGAGGTCCGGGTGGAACTCGTCCCCGAACTTGTAGCCGGGGCCGCCGGTGCCGTTGCCCAGCGGGTCCCCGCCCTGGATCATGAACCCGCTGATGACACGGTGGAAGATCGTGCCGTCGTACAGCTTGTCCGTGGAGGTCTTGCCGGTCTCCGGGTTGGTCCACTCGCGAGATCCCTCGGCGAGCTCGACGAAGTTCTTGACCGTCTTGGGTGCGTGGTCCGGCAGCAGCCGGATCACGATGTCACCGTTGTTGGTCTTCAGGGTGGCGTAGAGCTGCTCAGCCACGATCTACCTTCCATAGACTTCACTGACGTTCCCCGATCCTCGCACGGACGCGCGCGGACGTCGCCCGACTGCCGCCGGTGGGCTTCTTCGGACAGCTTCACGTCGCTTATCGCTGCTTCTCGGCTCTTCTCGCCACTTCTCGCCACTTATCGCTGCTTCGCACGGCTTCTCACGACTGCTCGCCGCCTCTTCTCATCGCTTCTCGCCACTTCTCGCCGCTTCTCGCCGCTCATCGCTTCTCGCCACTTCTCGCCGCTTCTCGCCGCTGCTTCTCGCCGCTTCTCGTGACGAGTAGTCGCCGAACAGGCGCGCCCGGCCGCCAACCGTGGCATTGTCAGCCGAAGCTCCTTATGCCCCGGATGCCCGCCCGCACATGCCGTCAGGCCGCCGGACAGGCATGATCTTCAATCGCGGGGACAGGCGACAGACACTGCATGCATTGGGGACAAACGCCAAGCCCCCGGACACGCCACCGAGGAGGAGGAACCGTGACCCGCAAGGACAGCGTGCGAGCCGCGACCGGCACGGCCAAGGACAGCGTGCGGCACGCCGCGGAGGCGGTGGCGCCCTACGCCGGAACGGCCAAGGACACCGCCACACACTTTGCGCACGAGGCGCGCGTACGGCTCGCGCCCAAGGTATCGACCGCCGCACACCAGGCCCGCTCCACCGCCGGCGAGCAGTACCGCGCCCACCTCGCCCCCCGGATCGAGCACGCCCGCGAGGCGCTGCCGCCCAAGGTCGACCAGGCGGCTCTGCGGGCCCGCGCCGCCGCCGAGCCCGTACGGGACGAAGCCGTGGCCCGCGGCAGCGCGGCCCTCGCGGCGCTGCGCGGCCAGGTCTCGGCCGCCGAGATCGAAAAGCTCACCAAGAAGCGCACCCGCCGCGCCCGCACCGGAAAGTTCGCGAAGCGCCTCGTGGTGCTCGGGGTGCTGGCGGGCGGCGCCGTAGCCGTCTGGAAGTGGTGGGACAAGCAGGCCAACCCGGACTGGCTCGTGGAGCCCCCGGCCCCCACCGAGGTCTCCGACCGCACCCCGCTCACCGCGGTCGACGGCAGCGCGGGCGCCTCCCTCGACCCCGAGGTCCAGGCCAAGCAGGCCGAGGCGGAGGCCGACTCCAAGGACCGCGACGACAAGCGCTGACGGCCGTACGGGCGCTTACGCGCGTACGTGAGCGCATCCGGACCGCGGACCAGGAAGCCGGCCGACTCGGGCCAGCGCCCGCCGGCCCGTACACACCGCCGAACGCTGTGGGGCGGGACCCGAGGACCACTGAGGTCTTCGGGACCCGCCCCACAGGCGCGTCTCCGCTGCTCCCCCTGCGCGCAGAAACGCTGCGGGTCTGCTTCAACGCTGCGGGTCTGCTTCGCTAGCGCACCGCCGGCCGCTGCCTGTGGTGAAGAGCGACGGCGACGACGGCGCAGGCGAGCGCGATCAGCAGCAGGGCCGCGCTGAACGGGTTGACGTACTCGGGGATGACGACGGAGTAGTCCTGGCCGTTCGATGCCTCGCACACGAGCCGCAGCGGGATGAAGTCCCCTCTGCGTCCGACCAGGCTCGGCACTCCCTCGGGACGCCGCCGCTCACACTCCTCGGCCAGTTCCCGCCCTTCGGGGAAGAGGAGGTGGAGGCATCCCCACAGGTAGAGAGCGAGCGCCGCGGCGACCGCCGACAGGGACGCGTCCCGCCACAGGGCGAACGGGAGGAACCGTCGGCGGTCCTGCCGCGCGAGGCGTGAGCACAGGTACACGACGAGGCTCAGCAGCGCCCCCGACCCGGCCATCAGGATGGGGAGCAGCACTGCGAAGTCGTGCCCCTGCCAGGGGTCGGCTGTCGTGATCATGACCTGCCGGGCTCTCGAACGATGCGGGTGGAGGACAGCGCTTCCGGGTCGTTCGCGCGGATGCGGAGGCGGCTCAGCGCACCGGAGGCAGCCCAGCGTGCCGGATCAGTTGGGGCCGGACCAGTAGGAGTCCTGCCACTGCTTCGCATCAGGGGTGAACTCGACCTCGACCCGGTCGGCCGCGTCGGGCGGCAGCGAGAAGGCGTACTTGCCGACGGCCTCCTTACCGGGCAGCACGTAGCCGTCGAGGACCTTCTGGCGGCCGCTGCCGTCGATCACCAGCTCCGTGGAGGCCCCGTCGGCGTCGTTGACGCTGGGCAGCCCCGACGCGATCGGCAGCCGGTCCTTGCCGGTGTTGACGACGGTGATCGTCACCTCGATCGCCTTGTTCCCCTTCGCGTGGCCGAGCACGAAGTCGTCCGGGGCGTACGGCTTCGGCTTGGCCACCGTGACCTTCAGACCGTTCCCGAACGTATAGGCCTCGCCGAAGGACAGGTGCCTGGCCTTCTCCTCCCGCTCCTTCTTCTCCCGCTCCGCGGCCTCGTCCGCCTTCACCGCGGCGTCCCTCGAGCGACGGTCGTCGACCTCCGCCTTCACCGCCGCCACGGCGAACACCCCGGCCGCGACCGGGATCAGCAGACCGGCCGCGCCCAGGATCACGCCGGTCAGCGCCATTCCCTTGTTGGCCCCCGGCGCCCTGCCCGCGCGGCTCAGTCCGATGGAGCCGAAGATCACGGCCAGGAGCGCCGGAATCCAGGACATCCAGAACAGGATGATGGCCAGGCCGAGGGACACGCCGACGATGCCGAGCACCAGGGCGGCTATGCCCATCGCGTCGGGGGCCGACGGCGCCGGCACCGGGTACGGCGACCAGTGCGAGGTGGTCGGCCCGGGCGGCGGGGGACCCCAGGGGGCCTGGTCGGCGTGTTCCTGACCGGCAGGTTCCTGGCTGGTCTGCTCCTGGCTGGTCTGCTCCTGACCGGCCTGCTCTTGGCCGGCCTGCTCCTGGTTGGGAGTCTCTGGAGCGGCCTGATCTTGGCCGGGAGTCTCCGGGGTGGTCTGCTCCTGGCTGGGAGTCTCCGGGGTGGGAGCCTCCGGGGTGGTCTGCTCCTCGCCGGAGGGCTCCTGGGTTGCCGACCCTTGACCACCAGGTCTCTGGCCGCCGGATCTCTGGTCGCCAGGAGGCGCGGGAAAGGTCACTAAAAGTCCTTCATACAAGGTGAATTGACGGGTCAATGACATTACCAGTCACTTTTACCGTTTCCTGATTGTCGACCCTGGTGCGAGCCCGTCCCGACGAGGCCGGCCGAGGCCCGGCGAGGCTGGTGACGAAGGCCGTCAGGGGCGCTCACCCGCTTGAGGCCCGCGTCAGGGGGTACGCGCAAAACCGACCCCAAGTGACCGAACAGGGGCCCAACTTGCGCTCCGATGTCGTTCGGTGACGCGAACGTACGAGGCGGCCGCGCCTTTCCGGAATTCGACGGATCTCCGCCTCGTCGGCGCTCTACGGTACGGACGCACCGCGCGACCCTCCGCGGTCATCTGAGGAGGAATTCTGTGTCATCGCCCTGCGACCCCAAGCACGCTCCCGCCGGCGATGTGGGCGCGGCGCTCATGATGGTCGACTCCCAGCTCAAGACCGTGCACGGCGGCAAGACCGAGGTCGACCCCGAACAGCGGGCGCTGATGGACCAGTTCACCGCGTCCTTGGGCCCCCGGGAAGCCGATGCCGTGCTGGACGGCACGTGCACGCTCATCTACATGTTCATGAAGTGGCTGCGGATGGCCCACGAGGACCATGACCGGGACGTCATCGAGTACGTGGTGCCCAACCTCGTGGCCACGATGCGCATGATGCCCATCAGCGTCCGTCCCGAGGTCATCCCCACGATGACCGGGCTGGTCGTCGCCGCGGGCACCGGGCTGAGCCCCAATCTGTGGCGCATGCAGTACGGCTACTGGACCGAGGAGGAGATGACTCCGCTGGAAGTCACCGCTTTCCTCCTCGCGGAGCACATCAACCGCATCACCGAGGACCCCGACTTCGCCGTCCGCCTGATCGCGGAAGCGCTGCCGGGGCCGGACGAAGAGCCTCCGGCCCGCCGCGACGACACCGCCTCCTGAACGCCGGGTCCGGCTAGCGGTGTGCGAGGCCGTCGATCATCAGGGCGAGGGTGAAGTCGAACCGGTCGTGGCCCTCGCCCGCGGTCAGCTCGGCGGCGTGGCGGGTGGAGTGCGGGAAGGTCTCGGCGGGCAGGGCGGCGAACCGGCGTAGCAGTTCGTCGCGGTCGCGGACCCAGGCGATGTCGTCGTCGGCGGCGCGGCGGCGCGCGATCGACAGCTCCAGGCAGTAGGCGGCCACGTACAGCGTGAGGGCGTCGATGCCCCAGGCGGCGGCCTGCGGGGCGACGCCGCCGGCGAGCAGGATCGCCAGCATCCCCTCGCTGACGCGCACGGTCTCCAGGTCGGTGGGGGCCATGGCGAGGGCGGCGCGGGAGATTCCGGGGTATTTCAGGTACTGGTCGCGCATCTGGACGCACACGCCGCGGATCTGCTCCCGCCAGGCCGCGGGGTCGGGCTCGGGAAGTACGAGCCCGGCGCACAGCCGCCCGATGAGCAGTTCGTCGAGGTCGGCCTTGTTGACCACGTGGGCGTAGAGCGAGGCGGGGCCGGTGTCGAGCGCGCCGGCCAGCCGGCGCATGGTCAGCGCCTCGTAGCCCTCGGTGGCGACGACGCCCAGCGCGGTGTCGACGACCTGCTCCACGGTGATCGGGACCTTGCGGCGCCGCGGCTGGGAAGCGGTTTCGGCCTCGGGGTTCGGCGGCTGGTGGCGAGCCGCGCGTCGCTCTCTCGGGTTCACCCGTCCATCATAACTTGACACGAACGCTGTTCGTATATAGAACGGCGTTCATGACGAAGAACGCGAATCAAGCCACGGCGGACACGGACGTGACCGTGGTCGGAGCCGGACCGGTGGGCCTCATGCTCGCCGCGGAACTGGCGCTCTCCGGGGCGACGGTGCAGGTACTGGAGCGGCTGGCCGAGCCGGCCGTCGGGATGAAGGCGGGCGGGATCAACGTGCCGACGGCCGAGGCGCTCGACCGCCGCGGCCTGCTGCCCGCAGCCGAGGAGGTGCAGCGGGAGCTGCTGGCGCGGTTGGGGCCGTTCGCCCGCGTGCCCGGCAAGCAGCGGCCCGAGGACGACGGGCCCGACGGCGGCCGTCGGGCCGACCAGCGGCCCGGCGGCGAGCGGCAGCCCGGCGGCGAGCAGCGAGCGGCCGGCGACAAGCGATTCACCGGGCATTTCGCGGGGATCGTCCTCGACGCCGACCTCGTGGACTGGACCGACGCCGACCTCGCCGCGCACACCTCGGTCGACGGTGCGCGGATGGTTCCGCAGCGTGAGCTGGAGGCGCTGCTGGCAGACCATCTCGCGAAGCTCGGCGTGCCGGTGCACCGCGGCGTGGAGGTCACCGCGCTCGAAGACACCGGCGACGGCGTACTCGTCGGCACGACCGGCGTCGGCACGACCAGCGTCGGCACCGGTGCCGACGGCACGGTGCGTACCGGGTGGCTGGTCGGCTGCGACGGCGGGCGCAGCACCGTACGCCGCCTCGCGGGCATCGGCTTCCCCGGCACCGCCCCCGAACTCACCGGCTACATGGCGCTCACCGATATCGCCGACCCTTCGGTGCTCGCGGAAGGGTGGGGATGGTCGCCGCAGGGCGCGTACCGCTACGGCCCCCAGCCCGGGCGAGTGGTCACCGTGGAGTTCGTCGCCCCGCCCGCCGACCGGTCGGCTCCGGTCACCCTGGAGGAACTGCAAGCCAGCCTGCGCCGGGTCTCGGGCACCGACGTCACCCTGACCGCGCTGCGCGGCGAAGCGTCCCGCTGGAGCGACAACGCCCGCCAGGCCGCGGCCTACCGGTCCGGGCGGGTGCTGCTGGCCGGGGACGCCGCGCATGTGCACTCGCCGTTCGGCGGCCAGGGGCTCAACCTCGGGTTCGGCGACGCGATGAACCTCGGCTGGAAGCTCGGCGCCGTCGTCGCCGGATGGGCGCCGGAAGAGCTGCTCGACACGTACGACGCCGAGCGGCGTCCCCTCGGCGCCTGGGTGCTGGACTGGACGCGCGCCCAGATCGGGGTGTTGCGCGGGGACGCCAAGTCGGCCGCGCTGCGGGAGGTCGTCAACGATCTGCTGAACACCCGGGACGGCGCGACCCACGCGGTCAAGAAGATCTCCGGCGTCGCGCAGTGCGTCGACCTGCCCGGCGACCACCCGCTGATCGGCCGCTACGCCCCCGACCTGTGGCTGAGCGACGGCACCCGGCTGGCCGACCACGGCCACGACGGCGGATTCCTGCTGCTCGACCGCGCCCCGGACGGCCCCTTCGCCCGCCTCGCGGCGGCCTGGGGCGGGCGGGTGACCAGCGTGCGCGACGACGGGAATGCGCCGACGGGAGTGCTCGTACGCCCGGACGGGGTGGTCGCCTGGGCCACCGACTCCACCGGCCCCGAAACCGCCTCCGGCCTGGAAGCCGCGCTGAACCGGTGGGCGGGGGCTCCGTCCGCCTGACCTGGACAGGGGCACGCCCCACGGGGCGAATCACGTAGTACTCAGCCGCCCTTGAGTACGTGGTCTCAGGCGCGGCGCCCCGGCTTCCGCCTAGCGTTCCGCGCATGAGCGCCGCCCCTCTGACCAGAACCGCCACCCCGACCGCCACCGCCCCGCCGACGGAACGGGCCGGCACGGTCGCACTGGGCATGAGCCTCCTCGCCTGCGCCCTGTACGGCGTTCTGTGGGCGGCCCCCTGCTCGTGCTCGCGGCCCCCTGCTCGTGCCCATGGTCCCGCTCCTCGGGGTCGGCGCCGTCGTCTCGGGGGTGAGCGGACTGGGCCGCGTGCGACGCGGTGAGGCGACCGGGGCCCGTACGGCCCGCATCGGGATCGCGCTCGGCGCACTGTCGATCATGGCCTTCGTGGGCCTGATCCGCTGGGTCCTGTAGCTGCTGGGCCGGGACGTGCCGTAGGGGCCGGGCCGTCGCGTAGGACACCGGGCCGTCCCGTAAGGCACCGGGCAGCCGTCGTAGGGCACTGGGCGCGCCCTCACCGAAGCCGTGGTCGTGGTCGTGGTCGTGGTCATGGGGTCGTACGCGAGGCGGGACATGACTGGTAGCCCGCCGCCGCGCTACCGGTACGCACCGGATTCCGCGTCCCGGCGGCCATCGGGCGAGGGCGGTTTTTTCGTCGCCGGGAGCAGGTGGGGCCCCATGCGCGGGTCCTCCGCCGCCCCCGTCCGGCGCCGAGGTCCGCGCGTAGTCGGTCGTCCGCCGCACCGTAGCCGCTCGCATTCCGTCGCCCCGATGGGAGCGTGCCCCGGCTCCACCGAGGGTCGAGGCGGAGCCGATGCGGTTCCGTCACGCTCCTGACCGCCCCATCCCCGACCGAAGGGCGGTCTCCATGGCCGGTGCCACCAACGGGATCTCCGGCGCGGCAAGGCGGTCGTGGGTGATCTCCCCCAACGCCGCGCGCCCCCCGACGCTCCGCGCGGCCGTTCGGCCGGGCCTCCCCGACGCGCTCGGCGAGACTCCGGCCTCGCCGACAGGGCTCGCCGGGGCGGGGGGTGCCGGGCCGGACGAGTTCCGCGGCCTGACCGAGAGAGGCGGCCCGCGCGGGGAGCCCAACGGTTCCGTCGACGCGTATCCGGCCCTGCCGGAGAGCCGGATGGCGCGATGACCGCGGAACGCGTCGCGATTCCGACGACCGGGACACGCCAGCAGAAGGGCAGGACCATGCCGGACGCGTCGAACACCCCCCTCGGCCCGCAGGAGGTCTTCGCGACCCTGACGGGCTTCAAGCGGACCGCGCTGCTGCGCACCGCCCTCGAACTGCGGTTGTTCGACGCCATAGAGGCCATAGACGTCACGGACGTCGCGGACGCCACGGACGCCAACGGCGCAGCGGCCGCCCCGACGGCCCGGCAGATCGCCGAACGCCTGGGGAGCGACCCGCGCGCGACCGCCTTACTCCTCGACGCCCTGGCCTCCGGGGGCCTGCTGGCCGCCGACGGCGACGGCTACCGGCTCCTGCCCGGCTCCGCCCCGCTGCTGACCTCCGCCGGCCCCGGTTACGTGGGCGGCATCGCCAGGATCGCGGCGAGCTACGGCGAGTGGGACGTGTTCGGGCGGCTCACGGAGACCGTGCGCGGCGGGGCGCCGATCGCCGGAATCGACGCCGGTGACCCGGACTTCGCCTACTGGACCGACTTCGCGGAGCACACCACCCCGGCCACCGCGAAGGGGGCGGAGATGGTCGCCGACCTCCTCCAGCCGTGGCTCGACGGACCGGACGCCCCCGACGGCCCCGGCAGCCCCCGCGTCCTGGACGTCGGCTGCGGCTCGGGCGCCTTCGGGCTCGCGCTCGCCGCCCGCCATCCACGGGCGCGGGTGACCCTGCAGGACTGGCCCGCCGTGCTCCCGGCCGCCCAACGGAACGCGGAGGTCCGCGGCTTGGCGGACCGGGTCTCGCTGTCGCCCGGCGACGCCTTCGGGCCGGGGCTCCCCGAGGGCCCGTACGACGTCGTCGTCGCCGGCAACCTGCTCTTCCTGTTCGACCCCGAGCGGGCCGCGACGCTGATGCGTCGGCTGACGGCGGTGCTCGCCCCCGGCGGGAGGGTGGTCGTCGCATCGTTCATGACGGGCGACGGCGCCGACGGCTCGGAACACGCCCATCTGCTCAACCTGTTGATGCTCTCCTGGACCCGCGGCGGCGAACTGCTGTCACCGCGGGCGTACCAGGACATGGCCACGGGGGCCGGGCTCGCCGACGCCCGGACGCACCGGCGTGCGGGCGTACCGCTCCAGGCCGTCGTGGCGACGCGGCCCACGAAGGAGGAACGTCCGGCATGAACGGCACACGGTTCACCACGACTCACGAGATCACCGCGGCAGCCGCGCCCGAGCGCCTCTTCGACCTCGTCGCCGACGTACAGGGCGCGCCGCGTCACGCCCCGTCGCAGATGCACGCCGAGATCCTCCGGCACGGACCCGCCGGGGACGTCATCAAGCGGTGGGTCTTCGCCGGGCGCGGCATGCGCGCCTGGACCTTCCGCCGCGCGGTCGACCGGGCCGCCCTGCGCATCGTCTTCACCCACATCGACCCCGCGCCGCCGGTACGGGACCAGCGCGGCACCTGGACCTTTCGGGCCACCGGCGACGGCGGCGCACTGGTCCGTGTCCAGCACCTGATCGAGACGGTCGACGCGGCGGACGAAGTTCCGCTGCGGGCCGGCTTCGACCAGCAGGTGCCGGCCCAACTGGCCGGGTACAAGGCGGCCGGCGAGCTGGGGGCCGCCCTGACCCGGCGGTACGTCACCGGTGAGGAGACCGCCGTGGTGCCGGGGACGGTCGCCGACGTGCGGGCCCGGCTGCTCGGCACCGGTCTGTGGGCCGTGCACCATCCGGAGGCCACGGGCGTGACGGTGACCGACCTCGGCGAGGACGCCGCACTGCTCGAAGTCGCCGGAGCGGCGGCCCGGTACTT
This sequence comes from Streptomyces sp. NPDC050610, assembly GCF_040654875.1. NCBI lineage: Bacteria > Bacillati > Actinomycetota > Actinomycetes > Kitasatosporales > Streptomycetaceae > Streptomyces > Streptomyces sp. NPDC050610. The sequence continues at coordinate 289,783 of NZ_JBFAIV010000001.1, forward strand.
CTGGCTGCGGCCGAACGACACGGACATCGTCTACAAGTCCCTCGACCCGCCGGAGGGCCTGCACGCCCAGACCGGCCGCTGGCGGACGACGCAGCTCGCCCCGGACCGGGTCGAGGTCGTCCTGCGCCATACGGTCACCCTGCCGCTGGCCGGCGGCGCCGGGCCCGACCCGCGGGCGCTGCGGGAACCGATACGCGCCGAACTGCGCCAGTTGCTGGCCGCACTCGGCGGGTCGCCTGCCGCCGCCACCGGCGGCGGACGGACGTGAGCGGTCCCCCCTCTTCTCGTTCGCGTCCTCGTGCTCGGCTCCAGGGCCGACCGAGCGTCCCTGGAGCGGCTGCGGCCACAGTCGGGGGCGTGGTCGACACGATGGTTCTCGGCGGCACCGGCTACGTCGGACGGCATGTGTGCGGCGTCCTCGCCGGGCTCGGACACGACGTGCTGGCCGTCGCGCGCAACCCCGCGAAGGCCCCGCCGGGCCTCCCGTTCGCGGCCCTCGACCGACCCGACGCGCTGGAACGGCTCCTGACGGCCGTCCGGCCGCGGGTCGTCGTCAACGCCGCCGGCGGCGTATGGGAGGTCACCGACGAGCAGATGCTGGGCGCGAACGTGTCGTTCGTCGAGCGGCTGCTGACGGCGCTGGCCCGGCTGGAGCACCGCCCGCGCCTGGTGCACCTCGGCTCGGCGCACGAGTACGGCCCCGCGCCGCACGGCGTCAGCACCCACGAGAGCGTGCGCACGAGCCCGCTCACGGCCTACGGTCACGCCAAACTGCGCTCGACGCGCCTGGTCTGCGCCGCGTTCGACGACGGCGCGCTGGACGGCACGGTGCTGCGGCTCTCCAACGTGCTGGGCCCCGGTGCGCCGCGCGGCAGCCTGCTCGGCACGGTCGTACGGCGGCTGCGGGCAGCCGGGGCGACCGGCGATACGGCGCTGCTGCCGCTCGACGCGCCGTACGCGTACCGCGACTTCGTGGACGCCCGCGACGTGGCCTCGGCCGTGGCCCGGGCCATCGCCCGCCCGGCCGGCCGGCCGGTCAACATCGGCGGCGGCACGCCGGTGCCGGTCCGCCGGGTCATGGAACGGCTCATCGAGCTCAGCGGCACCCCCGCCGAGATCGTCGAGCGGACGGGCGGGCCGCGCGCCCGGGACAACGGGGACTGGCAGCGGCTCGACATCACCACCGCCGGGGATGTCCTCGGCTGGGCGCCGCGGTACTCGCTGACGCGGTCCCTCGACTGGGCTTGGTCGGCGGGAGAGACCGACTGAACCCCGAATTGGCTGAACCCCGGATCGACTGAGTCCCGGACCGGCTGCGTCCGCTGACCGGCTGAGCAGCTCCGGGCCGCCTGAATGCCTGACGGCCACAGCCCCGGGCCGTAGCCGCGCCCGGGCCGGTAACCGCGCTACGGACCGACCGCGCCCCGCACCGTACGCACGCCCGTCAGGCCACGGGCGCGAGATGCAACGGCACCCGCCGGGCCCGGCCGAGGCCGTGAGCGTACGGGCGGGGGGCGGCGGACTGTCCGCCGTCCCCCGCCCGCGTCGGCTTTCCCGTCGTCAACTCCGGATCGGCAGTACCCCTATGGCCGCCATCTCGCGCCGGGAACTGGCCGCGAAGATCTCGTGACCGGGGGCGTTCGGATGCGTCGGGTATTTGTCGGGCTTCTCGATGTAGAGGTCCAGGCCGTGCTCGGGGCCCCACACCTTCACCCCGTCCATGAAGTGCACGTTCTCGTCGCCGTGCCGGCGCAGCAGCTCGGCCGTCTTGGCGACTTCCTCGCGGTAATCGGCTGCCGTGGGAGCGCCGTTGGCCGGGAGGGTGTCCCAGAAGGGGGAATACACCGACGAGCCGAGCACGATCGGGGTGTCCGGTCGGCGTTCCCGGATGATCCGTACGAAGCCGATGAGGTTGGCGGGGAAGTCCACGAAACCGTCGCCGTCCATGAAGTGCGACATGCCGACCCGTAGCGAGATCAGGTCCGCCGGCAGGTCCCGGGCGAGCCGGGCGAACATCGGCTGGAGATGGCTGCCGTCCCCGGCGAACGACATCGACTGCAGGTCGAGCCCCTCGGCACGGGCTGCCAGCGCCAACCAGGTGCGGCTCGGCGACGCGGCCCCCCGCCCGTGGTCGATCGAGTCGCCGTAGTGGATCCACCGTGGGCGCCGGGCGGTGTCCGGGGCGAGCGAGGCGCCCTCCGCCACCCGGAACTCCCTGATCCGGAACTGGTGCAGGGTGGGCAGCCACAGCTCGACGAGCTTCTCGCCGGACGGCAGCCCGTCGGCGTACAGGGTGGCGTCGGCCTCGCACTCCAAGTCGACCGTGCGGACCAGAACGTCGTCGCAGACCACATCGAGCAGCGCGGGCTCGTCCGGCGGAGTCGGTTCGCCCGGTACGGCCTTCGCCCCGATCGCCTCGTACCGGCAGGAGATCCACGGGCTGTCGGTGCGCAGGCACACCCGGATGCCGGAGGTGTGCGCGAGCCGGCCCACCTTCCCGCGCGGAAAGTAGAGGTACGCCTCCTCGTAGGGGGCGCGCCACGGCGCCACCCACCCGTCCTTGTGCTGGAGGGACACGGCTCCCCGGTAGGTCAGGGCCGGGTCGGTCGGCTCGATGAGACGGCCCGCCCGTACGGGGGCGGTGTCGTGCGTGGGCATGTCGTTACTCCCTCTCCGTGGCGGCACGGCGGTACGGCGAAACGGCACGACCGGCGGCCGGGCCCGGGGGCTCGCCCCGGACCGGCGCACCGGATGTGCGGTCGGTGCGGTCGTTCGGCGCTTGGGTCAGCGGGTGGTCGTGAATTCGAGGAGCGAGTGGGGCGGGCGCAGCGCCGAGGACGATTCCAGGGCCAGGCCCGCGGTGGCGGCGAGCGCCGTGAGGTCCTCGGCGGAACGCGCCCGGCCGCCCGTGACGACGAGCAGCATCAGGTCCATCCCGGTGGTCGAGGGGCGCATGTCGTCGGGCTCCACGAGCGACTCCATCACCAGTACGCGGCCGGAGGCGCCGGCCGCCTCCGCGCAGCGGGACAGGATGCGGGCCGCGTCCGGATCGGGCCAGTCGTGGAGTACGCCCGACAGCAGGTACACCGTGCCGCCGGTCGGCAGCGCGTCGAAGAAGCTCTGCGCGCGGCTCTCGGCGCGGTCCGCGAGGCCCTCGGCGGCCAGTCTGCGCTCGGCGCCCTCGACCGGGTGCGGCCGGTCGACGACCGTTCCGCGCAACCCCGGGCGCGCCCGCAGGAGTTCGGCGAGCAGGGTGCCGTTGCCGCCGCCGACGTCCACCACGTGCTCGACGGTGCTCCAGTCGTAGCCCTCGATGAGTGCGGGGGCCTTGGCCGCGGCGCCGACGGCCATCTGGTCGTCGAAGGAGTCCGACAGTTCCACGTCCCGGTCCAGGTCGCCCCAGTCCTGGGCGCTGACCGGCTTGCCGATCCGTACCGCGTCGAGCAGGCCGACCAGCGCCAGGTCGGCTCGGCTGGACGCGGTGGTGACGTCCAGCCAGCTGCGCGGATCACCCGGCCCTTGCTCGCGCAACTCCCGCCCTATAGCGGTTAGTTCGAAACATCCGGGGTCCGTGGCACGGAGCACGCCGACGGCCGCGAGATGCCTCAGCACCCGGATCAGCCCGCCGGGGTCCGCCTCCGCTCGCTCGGCGATGGCGTCCACGTGGGTGGCGCCGGCCAGGATGTGGTCGGCTACGCGCAGTGTGGCGGCCACGCGGATCGCCATCGGGGTGGTCAGCTCGGCCATGTCCATCAGCCTGGATGCCCAGGGGGCGTCAGCCATGTCGCTTCCTTTCGGTGGGTGCTTCGGTGCTCGGGGCTCGGCGAGCCGGGGCTCGGTGCGGTTTCAGTGGGGCGGCCGTCGGCCGGGCGCGCCGAACCACCGCCGCAGCGTGGCCGTCAGGTCCTCGGCGACCCAGTCCGGCGCGTCCTCGGGGTCGCAGGCCCAGGCCACGTACCCGTCGGGCCGTACGAGAACGGCGTCGTAGCCGGGGTGGCCGGGGCACCGGCCCGTGTGCACATCGACCCGGTCCGCCCACGGGGCGGCCGCCGCGGCGGGCCGTGCGGGGTCGGGGGCCGCGGGGTCGGTCAGGTCGAGCAGTACGGGGCGGCCGTGGCGCATCAGGTCCGCCAGCCGCCGGGTCCCCTGAGCGGTCTCCAGCCGGAGGCTGGGCGCGAACCGCCCGGTGAGCGGGTCCGGTGCGGCGCCGCCCATGTCGTAGCGGACGTCGGCCGCGGACATCTTCTCGGAGAGGTAGCGGCTCACCTGCTCGAAGCCGATCAGTTCGGTGAACAGGTCGCGCAGCGCGTCGGTACGAGGGCCGGGAGCGAGCAGCGCGACCTGCGCGCGGGTGTGGGTCAGCACGGCGGCGGCCACCGGGTGGCGCTCGCTGTGGTAGGTGTCGAGCAGCCCCACCGGCGCCCAGCCGCGCATTTGCCCGGCCAGCTTCCAGCCGAGGTTCACCGCGTCCTGGAGGCCGATGTTCAGGCCCTGCCCGCCGACGGGGTAGTGGATGTGGGCCGCGTCGCCGGCCAGGAAGATCCGTCCCGCGCGGTACCGGTCGGCGAGCCGGGCGGCGTCCCCGTACCGCTGAGCGGTCTTGAGGTCGCTCATCGGGATCTCGCGGCCGAGGACCGCGGCCGTCCGTTCCCGCAGCTCGGCGAGGGTCACGGGCGCCTCGCGGTCGGGGTCGGGGCCTGCGAAGTCGATGACGACGACGCGGCTGTGGCCGCCCTCCGGGTGCGGGGAGATCACCGTGCAGCCGTGCTGGGTGCGGTGCCAGCCGGTGGGCACGTCCGTCAGGTCGTCGAGGCGCACTTCGGCGGCGAGGGTGGACAGGGAGGCGTCGGAGCCCTCGAAGCCGATGCCGGACTGCCGCCGCACCAGGCTCCGGGCGCCGTCGCAGCCGACCAGGTAGCGGGCCCGCAGCCGGGCGGGAGCCGAGCGGCCGTCGGTCCGTACGGTCACCCCGTCGGGATCCTGTGCCACGGCGGTGATCTCGCTGCCGCGGTACATGGCGACGCCGAGTTCGGCCGCGCGCTCGGAGAGCAGCCGCGTGGTGACGTACTGGGGGACGAAGACGACGGCCGGCACCTCGGGGTCGCCGTCGGGGGCGGCGGGCCGCAGCCCGGTGATGCCCGCGAAGTGGCCTTTGGGCAGCGGCCGTTTGCGGTGACTGTCGTTCCCCCCGCCTGCCCCGCCGTTGAGTTCCCGCTCGGCCGCCCGGAACCGCGGCAGCAGCCCCCGGTGGTCCAGCACGGGGACCGTGCGGCCGTGCAGCGCCTGCGCCCGGTTGTCGTTCGCCGGCTCGGGCAGCCGCTCGATCAGCACGGTGTCGATGCCTTGCAGTCGCAGTTCGCAGGCGAGCATCAGACCGACCGGTCCGGCGCCCGCCACCACCACATCCGTATCCACGTCGACCTCCTGGCCACTCGCTGTCGGGGCGGTCAGGATGGTGGGGCGTGTTCGATGTCGACTGGACTCCGGCTCAAGGACGGGTCCCCAGGCTGCGGGCATGAGACTGGACATAGGTGTGTCGTTGCCGACCGCGGGAGAAGGCATCCCGGACGTGGCCGAGGCCGCCCGCGCGGCGGAGGAGGCCGGATTCGACTCGGTGTGGGTGGGCGACCATCTGACCGACGGCCGGCCCATTGTGGAGAGCACCGTCGCGCTCTCGGCGGCGGCCGCGGTGACCGGGCGGGTGCGGCTCGGCTTCGGTGTGTTGCAGCTCGCGCTGCGGCAGCCGGCCTGGGCCGCGAAGCAGATCGGTTCTCTCCAGTACCTGTCCCGAGGCCGGCTGGTCCTCGGCGTCGGGGTGGGCGGCGCCGCCCCGGAGGAGTGGGCGGCGGCCGGGGTCCCGATGACGGAGCGCGGGGCCAGGACCGACCGGGCGCTGGCCGCTCTGCCCGGCCTGCTGGCGGGGACGGGGGAGCCCCGGCTGGCTCCCGCCGTGGAGATGCCGCCGGTCTGGGTCGGCGGCGGTTCCGAGGCCGCGCTGCGGCGTGCCTGCCGCCACGGGGACGGCTGGCTGGCCGCGGCGGCTCCGCCGCATGAACTGGCCGACACGGCCGGCCGGCTCGGAACGTACGCGCGGGAGGCCGGCCGGCCCGTGCCCCGGACCGGCTGTGTCGTGATCGCGGCGGCAGGCGGTTCGGCCGAGGGCCTCGCCGGATTCCTCACCGCGCGGCTGGGGCTGGACCCCGAGCGCGCGGCCGCGACAGCGGTGGCGGGCGGGCCGGACGAACTCGCCGAGCGGCTCGCCCGCTATCCGGAGGCAGGCGTCGAACAGTTGGTGCTGGTCCCCTTCGGGCCCGACTGGCACGCGCAGTGCGAACTGCTCGCCCAGGCCCGAAGGGCGCTCGTCGGCTGAAGCGGGGACGTCAGATGGGCGGAGGCATCAGCTGGGCCCGGACGACATCGGCTGAACCGACGCCGTCGGCTGGACCGAGGGCGTCGGCTGGACCGGGGCGTCGGCTCAGCGGAGCCGTCAGCTGACCCGAGGGTCGAGCGACGGCTCCTCCGCGGCCTGGGACGGGACGGAGTCCGCGGCGGTGCCGGAAGGCTTCCGGTACCGCTGCTCGCGGATGACGAGCGCCACCAGGCCGGCCACCAGCGAGACGACGCCCGCCACGATGAACACCACATTGGTGGCGTCGATGAAGACGCCGACCGCCGCGCGGTGTTGGTCCCCGGTCAGTTTCGACAGCGCTCCGGTGTCCAGGTTGCCGTTGACGTTGGCAGCCCCGGCGGTGCTGCTGAGGTGGGCGTCGAGGTAGCGCGCCACGATCGTGCTGTAGAGGGCGAACCCGGCCGTGGCGCCGAGCTGCTGGCAGAAGCGCAGCGAACTGGTGGCGACGCCGAGGTCCTCCTTGGCCACCGAACTCTGCATGTACTGGAGACCCAGGCCGAGCGACTGCCCCATGCCGATGCCCAGGATGAAGCAGCCCGCGCCGATCAGCCAGTAGCTGGTGTCGGGGCCGAGCCAGCCGAAGAGGATGAGCACCACGGCCTGGAAGACTCCGGCGGCGACGAGCAGGTACTTGAACTTGCCGAGCAGCGTGACGATGCCCTTGGCCACCGGGATGGAGGCCAGGATGCCGAACGCCATGCACAGCACCAGCAGTCCGGAGCGGCCGGTGCTCAGCCCGCGTCCGATCTGCAGATAGCCGCTGACGTACAGCAGACCGCCGGCCACGCCGACGCCGGCGATCAGCGACATCGGCATCATCGCCCGGAACACCGAGTTGCGCATCAGCGCCAGCGACACCAGCGGTTCGGGAGCGGTGAGGCTGCGCCATACGAAGGCCGCGGCCAGCAGGACCGCGCCGGCCGCCAGCGAGACGATCGTCGTGGAGCCCCACGCGTACCGGGCGCCGCCCCACTCCGCCACGAGCAGCGCGCAGGCGCCGAAGCCGCCGAGGAGGGCGGCTCCCAGGAAGTCCACCTTCCGCCGCACCGGGTTGGTCGGCATCTTCAGCGCGAAGACGATGATGAGGAAGGCGGCGACGAGGAGCGGCAGGTTGAGGAGGAAGACCCAGCGCCAGTTCATGGCGTCGGCGATGAGGCCGCCCAGCGTCGGGCCCAGGGCCAGGCCGAGGCCGAACATCACCGAGGCCCCGATGCCGACCGCGTTCGACGGCTTGATGGGCCCGTCCGGCGCCTCGTCCTCCTGATCGTTGAAGAGGATGCCGGTGACCACCAGCGTGATCGCGGTGAGTCCGCCGGCGCCCAGCCCCTGGACGGTACGGAACACGATCAGCTCGGTCATGTTCTGCGCGAGGCCGCAGAGCAACGAGCCGACCGTGAAGACGCCGAGCCCGAAGATCATCAGCGGCTTGGCCCCGTATTCGTCGGCGAGCTTGCCGTACAGCGGCACGACGATGCAGTCCGCCAGGGCGTAACAGGAGGTCAGCCAGGGGAGTTTGCTGATCCCGTGGACGGGGTCGAGGTCATCCACCATCTTCCACGACACCGCGGAAACGATGTTGATGTCGAGGATCGACAGCAGCAGGACGGTGATGCACGCGGCGGCCACCAGTTTGACCTTGGGCGTGCTCATGAGCAGGACAGGGCCGTCGTACACGGGTGCGTACATGCCCTTGGCGGTATCAGTCATGGTCTTACGCTAGGGCTATTTTTACACCGAGACAAGTTTTACGGCAGACGTAACTGTGCCCTTGGGGAAAATACTTGCTAGGATTCGGGCATGACGGAGCAGCTGGGCCTTCGGGAGCGCAAGAAGCTGAAGACAACGGAGCACATCGCGAACACCGCGCTGGAGCTTTTCTTGGAGCGCGGGTTCGACCAGGTCTCGGTCGCCGATGTCGCGGCCGCCGCCGAGGTGTCCAAGAAGACCGTCTTCAACTACTTCCCCGCCAAGGAAGACCTCGTCCTGTTTCCGATCCGCGACCACAAGGGCGAGCCCGCCAGGGTGGTCCGTACGCGGCAGCAGGGCGACTCTCCCGTGGCCGCCCTGCGCCGTCACTTCCTGACCGGGCTCCAGGAGCGCGACCCGATCACCGGGCTCGCCGACTACGACGAGTTCCTGGCCTTCCAGGGCATGGTCATGTCCACCCCCAGCCTGAAGCTGCGTCTCCTGGAGCAGTGGACCGACAGCGAGGCCGTCCTCGCCGAGGCGCTCGCCGAGAGCCTCGGCGAACCGGCGACCGCCATCGTGCCGAACGCGCTGGCCAGCCAGATCATCTCGGTGCAGCGCACCCTGATCGTCCGCAACGTCGAACGCATGCTGTCCGGCGACGCCCCCGAGGCCATATACGACCAGTGCGCCGCCGAGGCCGAAGCGGCCTTCGACCTGCTGGAGAAGAGCCTCTGGTGACGAGGGGCCGGACAGCGGCCTGAGTCCGGACAGCGACGCGGGAAGCCGACCCGTTACGCGGAACTGGGCTGGCCGGGCGCCCCCTTGCGGGGCCGCCAGGAAGGTGATGGGGAGCCCGTCGCCGGACAACGGCTCCACCGCCGCTCGCCCTCCCCTTGAGCCCGTATCGGTATCAACGGGCTGGTGCCCCTCCCGGCGCCGGTCGTCTCATGGCGTGATGGAGAACAGGGCGCCGCGCGTCCCCGGGGCCCGTCGCCTATCGGCCGCCATAGGCCGTCATCGGTCGGCATCGGTCGGCACCGGTCGGCACCGGGAGTACGGCCCGCGCTTCCCTCCAGGCGCGCCGGCCCTCTTTCCGGCTCGCCGCCGACCGCGACCGGACGCGCCGACGGCCACGGGCCGGCGTCGGCGTCGGCGTCTCCACGCTCCGCACACCGGGCCCACGGGACCGGAGCGCTCCGCTCTTCGTCACCACAGCCAGGGAGTCAGCCTTGCCCATCGGAATCGTCGGTCTCGGCGCCTTCAACCCGCCGCATGTCATCGACAACGCGCAGATCACCACGTGGACCGGAGCCACCGAGGAGTGGATAGCCGAGCGCACGGGCATCCACCACAGGCGCTATGCCGCGCCCGGAGTGACCACCTCCGAACTCGCGGCGCAGGCCGTCCAGAACCTGTTCGCGGGCTCTCCCCGCGCCCTTGAGGAGGTGGCGCTCACCGTCCTGGCCACGTCCACGCCCGACCAGCCGCAGCCCTCCACCGCCGTGCGCATGCACAACCTGCTGCGCGTACGGACCACCACTCCGGCCTTCGACGTCAATGCCGTCTGCGCGGGCTTCGTCTACGCGCTGAGCGTCGCCGACGCGATGCTGCTCCGCGATACGGGCAGCGGAACGGCGCTCGTCGTCGGCGCCGACATGTACTCGACGATCATGGACCGGTCGGACCGCAGGACCGTATCCCTCTTCGGCGACGGGGCCGCCGCCGTGCTGCTCGGCGACGTACCGGACGGCTACGGCATCCACGCGACCAGCCTGCTCGCCGACGGCGGAACCGAGGACCTCGTCGAGGTCGCGGCGGGCGGCACCCGCGAGCGGGCCGACGACGCCGCGCGGGCGGCGGGGCGCCACTACTTCCGGATGCGGGGCCGCCCGGTGCGCGACTTCGCCCTGCACAGCATCCCGAAGGCCATCGACGACGTCCTCGGCGCACACGGCTGCACGGCCGACGACATCGATCGCTTCATCGTCCACCAGGGCAACAGCAGGCTGGTGGAGGCCGTGGCCGCGCGGTTGGGCGTCGACATGGCGCGGGTGCCGCTCACCGCGCCGCACCTCGGAAACACCGGCGCGGCGGCCCTTCCGATGACCCTGTGCCACTCCCACCGCGAGCGCCCGCTGCGCCGCGGCGAGCGGATCGTCTTCGCCGCGGTAGGCGGCGGGATGACCGCGGGAGCCGCGCTGCTCACCTGGTACTGACGCCGACGGGCGCGGCCCCCGGAGACCGCCGGACCCAGGTCCGTACCGCCTCCGGGGACCGCGCCCCGACCCCGGCCCCGTCCCCCGGGCGCCGTGCCCCGCTCCGCCCGCCGGCCCCGGGCCGGGCGGCTAATCCTTGAGGGCGACCGCGATCGTGTCGTTCCCGCGCGCCAGGCGCTCGGCCCGGTCGAACCGGAAACCGGCCTTCTCCGCCCACGTGCGGAACTCCGCCGCCGTGTACTCCGAACCCCCTTCGCTCAGCAGCGCCACGTTCAGGCTGCCGATGAGGCTGCGCAGATCGGGGGCGTCGTCGTCGAGCATCTGGTCGTAGACGACCAGGGCGCCGCCCGCGGGCAGCGTGTGGAAGGCCCGGTCCACCAGCTCCTGGCACTGCTCGGACGACCAGTCGTGCAGCACGTGCCCGAGGACGACGACGTCGGCCGAGGGCATCTCGTCGGCGAAGAAGTCGCCGGGGTGGAAGGTCACCTCGCCCGCGGTGCCCCGCTCGGCCATCAACTCGTCGAACAGCGGCTCCGCCTGGGCCAGGTCCATGACGTGGCCGGTCAGATGCGGGTGCGACAGCACCAGTTCGGCCGCCACATTGCCTCGGGCGCCGCCCACGTCGACGAACGAGCGGTACGGCGACCAGTCGAACCGCGCGGACAACTGCGGAGCCACGACGGCGTTGTTGGCGTCCATGTTGCTGAAGAACCCGCGAGCCGCCGCTGGGTCGGAGTAGAGCCGTTCCATGGCGTCGAGCCCCATCGCCGCCTTGGGCCGGCCGTCGCGCAGCGCCTCGGTGAGCCGGCCCCAAGTGTGGTAGTGCCGCTGCGCCGCGGCCTTCACCCGCCCGCCGAGGAACAGCGGGCCGCCCGGTACGAGCGCCTCCCGTGCCACCTCGCTGTTGGCGTACCGCTGCCCGGCGCGTACGAGCAGCCCGAGCGCGGCGAGCGCGTTGAGGAAGTCCTCGGCCAGCCGCGGGTGCAGTTCGCGCCGCGCGCAGATCTCCGCGGCGCCGAGCGGTCCCTCGGCGAGCAGCTCGAAGACGCCGGTCTCCACCGCGCTGTGCAGGATCCGCGCCTCCGCGTAGGCGGTGTTCAACCGGGTGATCCCGGTGGCATCGGTCACCATGGCTCTTCCTTTCGTCGTCGGCCGATTCGCCGTCGGCCAGTTCGTCGGTGGGCGGTTCGCCGTCGGCCCTTCCCTCGCCGGCCGGGTCGGCGCCGGACACCTGACGCCGCGCAGCCTGGACGCCCCCGGTTGAGCTGTTCTGGAGCGCCGCTGAAGAAAGCGCGGCCGACGCGGACGAGACCGGGAATCGACGAGGGTTCGAGTACGCCGCGCGACTCTCCCGCCAACGGTCCGGTGACGTGAGGAGTCGACGGTGGAGATCAGGAGCGGGGTGTACGTGCGCTCTGTCGGCAGCTGCCTGCCGCCGCGCGCCAGCACCCGACAAGCGGTGGACGAGGGCCTGTACGAGGCCGACGACCTGGAGCAGATGGGGCTGACCGGCACTCTGGTGGCCGGCGACGTCTCCCCGGCGCACATGGCCACCGCCGCCGCGGCGACGGCGCTGGAACGGGCCGGGGTCACCTCGGCGGAGCTGGACTGCGTGATCCACTCCAGCGTCTTCCAGCCCGGCCCCGACGGCTGGTCCCTGCCCGGGTACACACTGCGCGAACTCGGCGGCGGCAAGGCATCCGTGATCGAACTGCGCACCGGCTGCTCGGGCATGCTGAGCGCGATGGAGCTGGCCGTCGGACAGCTGACGGGCGCCCAGGGCCACACCTCGGTCCTGCTCACCGCCGCCGATCACATGGGCGTCTGGCTAAAGCGCTGGCCGTCCGACGTCTACCTCCCCGGCGACGCGGGCAGCGCGCTGCTCCTCAGCTCGGTGGGCGGCTTCGCCAGGGTCCGTTCCATCAACTCCGGCACCGTGCCGCAGTTGGAGCGGATGAACCGGGGCGACGAGCCGCTCCACCCGCCGGGCCCGCGCGGCCTCGTCGATCTGCGGGCCCGGCACGCGTCGGTCACCGAGCACATGGCGGAGCGGGAGGCGGCCAACCTGATGGCCGGCCTCAACACCGAACTGGCCGAACTTTCCATCGCCGAGGCCGGCATCAAGACGTCCGACATCAGCCGGGTCGTCTACCACAATATGGCCGGGTTCATCGTCGAGTTCTTCCTGTCCCAGATCGGGGCCACCCTGGAGCAGTCGGCCTGGGAGTTCGGCCGGACCGTGGGCCATATGGGCTGCAGCGACCAGGCCGTGGCGCTGGAGCACCTGCTCCTGACCGACGGCCTGGCGCCCGGCGACCACGTCATGCTCTGCGGGGCGTCGGCCGGGTTCGCGACGGTCTGCGCCGTACTCGAAATCCTGGACGTGCCCTCCTGGCCCGCCCCCGCCCCCGCCCCCACCCCCGTCGCCGCATGACCATCGCGCGGGGCTTCACCGTCCCGGCCCACGCCCGTACGCACGCAGGGGCCCCGGACCAGGAACTGGCCGCGTGGCTCGCGGCACAGCGGCGCGCCCACCGCTTCGACGTCCGCCGGATCGGCTTCGACGACCTGGCCGGCTGGCACTTCGAGGAGGACGGCGGAGACCTGGCCCACGAGAGCGGACGGTTCTTCCGGGTCGAGGGCCTGCGGGTGACCACCGACCATCCGGCGCACGGCTCCTGGACGCAGCCCATCATCAACCAGCCCGAGATCGGCCTGCTCGGCATCGTCGTCACGTACTTCGACGGGGTGCCGTACTGCCTGCTCCAGGCGAAGATGGAACCGGGCAACGTCAACACGGTCCAGCTGTCACCGACCGCGCAGGCCACCCGCAGCAACTACACGCGGGTGCACGGCGGCCGGGCGACGCCGTATCTGGAGTACTTCACCGGGCCGCGGCGCGGCCGGGTGCTGGTCGACTCCATCCAGTCCGAACAGGGCTCGTGGTTCCTGTGCAAGAGCAACCGGAACATCGTGGTCGAGGTGGCCGAGGACGTACCGCTACTGGACAACTTCCGCTGGGTGTCCATCGACCAGCTGCACGGCCTGCTCCGGCAGGACAACACCGTGAACATGGACACCCGCACCGTACTGTCCTGCCTCCCCTTCGCCCCCGCCGGCCGCGGCCCGCGCGCGGAGGGGGACGGCGGCGACGCCTACCGCCGGGCGCTGCTGAGCTCGCTGACCCGGGACCCGTGGTCGCTCCACACGGCGGACGACATCCTCGGCTGGCTCGCCGAGACCAAGGCCCGAAGGCTGTTCGTACGCCGTCACACGCCCCTGGGCCTGGTCGGGGGCTGGCACCGGTCGGCCGACGCGATCAGCCATGCCGAGGGCCGGTACTTCCAGGTCATCGCCGTGGACGTGACCGCGGGCAGCCGGGAGGTCAGCCACTGGACGCAGCCGATGTTCGCGCCGACGGGCCGGGGCCGGGTGGCCTTCGTCGTACGTCCCGTCAAGGGCGTCCTCCATGTCCTCATGCACGCCCGGCTGTCGGCCGGGTACCGGGACGGGGTGGAACTCGCCCCGACCGTCCAGTGCACGCCCGGCAACCTCGCGGGCCTGCCCGATGCGGCACGGCCGCGCTTCCTGGACTTCGTGCGCGAGGCCGACCCGCGGCGGATCAGATACGACGCCGTGCAGTCGGAGGAGGGAGGCCGTTTCCACCGGGCCGAGACCCGTCACCAGATCATCGACGGCGGCGACGACTTCCCGCTCGACGTACCCGAGGAGTACCGGTGGATGACCGTACGGCAGCTCACGGGGCTGCTGCGGCACAGCAACTACCTGAACATCGAGGCGCGCAGCCTGCTCGCGGCGCTGCACACCACCTGGTGACCGGCACGACCGCGGGCCCCCTGCGGCTGGGGGTGCTGGGCTGCGCCGACATCGCCCGGCGCCGCATGCTGCCGTCGCTGGCGCACCAGCCGCTCGTACGTCTCGTCGCCGTCGCCAGCCGGGACGGCGGCAAGGCGGAGCGGTACGCCGCCGAGTTCGGCTGCGCGGCGGTGACCGGCTACGACGCGCTGCTCGCGCGGGACGACATCGACGCGGTCTACCTGCCGCTGCCGTCCGCTCTGCACGTCGGCTGGTCCGTGCGGGCTCTGGAGGCGGGCAAGCACGTGCTGTGCGAGAAGCCGTTCGCCCCCGACGCGGCACAGGCCCGGACCGCGGTGCGCGTCGCGCGGAAGCGCGGGCTGCTGCTGATGGAGAGCTTCATGTTCCTCCACCACGGGCAGCACGCGGCGGTCCGCCGCCTGGTCGCCGACGGAGCGATCGGCGAGCTCCGCTCGTTCACCGCGGAGTTCGGCGTGCCGCGGCTCGCGTCCGGCGACCTGTGGGACGTCGGCGCCTACCCGGTACGCGCCGCACGCCTGTTCCTCGGCGACGAACTCACCGTGCTGGGCGCCCAGTCGGGCGACACCCATGGCGCGGCGCTGCTGTGCTCCCCGGGGGGCGTCACGGCCCAGCTCGCCTACGGGAGGGGGCACGCCTACCGGAATCACTACGCGCTGTGGGGCAGCGAGGGTCGGATCTCCCTGCACCGGGCCTACAGCACGCCCGACGACTACGTGCCCGTGGTACGCCTCGAACGGGGCGGCGCCCACGAGCCGCTGACCCTGCCCGCCGACCGGCAGTTCACCAACGTGGCCGGGGAGTTCGCGCGGGCGGTCATCGAGAGAGCCGACTTCGAGCCGTACGCCGCCTCGATCCTGCGCCAGGCGGAGCTCGTCGAGGCGATCGGCGCGAGCGCCTCACGCCCGCTCGACCAGACGCACGATGTCGGCCGGACTCGGTAACGCGGCCACCTCGTCCCGCAGCCGGCGGGCCGTGTCGATGTACGAGCGGTCGTCGCGGATGGCGGCGCAGGCGGCGGTCACCGTCTCCACCGACGCCTCGGTCCAGGGCACCTGGACCCCGGCGCCGGCCGCGTGCAGCAGCCGGGCCGAGTCCCACACCTCGGCGATGACCGGGACGCTCACCTGCGCCACCCCCTCGGCGAGGCAGGTCAGCGTGGTGCCGTGCCCGCCATGGTGCACCGCGACGTCGCAGGCGGGCAGGATCGCCGACAACGGGAACCGGCCCGCCGCGAGCACCCCCTCCGGCAGCGGGTCGAGCGTCCGGGCCAGCTCGTCGGAGACGGCGACCACGACCTCGTAACCGAGCTTCGGCAGCTCCCGGCCCAGCGCCTGCAGCAGCGTGAGCCCGCCGGGAATCGTGTTCTCGTTGGGCAGCGGCACCCGCGTGCCGAAGGTCAGGCACAGCCTCGGCCGCTTCCGCTCCTCGAACACCCAGGACGGCACCTGCTCGATGCGGCCGTTGTACGGCACGTACCGCATCCGCGTCGCACCCGGCTTCGACCGCGGCCGCATGCTGGGCGGGCAGACGTCGAGCGACAGCATGGGGTCGGGGAATTCGGTGCGTCCCAGCGCGCACAGCTCCGGCGCCAGCTCCCCGACCGCCGCCCGCGTGATCGTGTCGGGCGCGGCGAGCCTGATGGACTGCTCGATCCACGGCACGCCGCGCGCGGCAGCCACCATCGGCCCGGTGAGGCTGTACGTCTCGGTGAGGACCAGGTCCGGCCGCCACCGGTCGGCGAGGGCCAGCGCCTCGTCCATCATCCGCAGCACCAGCCGACCGTAGCCCCGGCCGATGTGCCGCAGCAGCGGCTCCTCCTCGCGCGGCATCGTCGTACGGTCGCCGTCCCGGTCGAAGGAGAGGACCTCCGGCATCTCGACGCCGGAGCAGACCGGCGCGAACGGCAGCCCCGCGTCGGTCACGGTCGGCCCCATGTTCTCGGAGGCGGCCACCAGCACGTCGTGGCCGGCGGCGCGCAGCGCCCATGACAGCGGTACGAGGGGCATCACGAACCCCTCGGAACAGCCTGCGATGACGAGGATTCTCATGCCGCCAGCCAAACCCGCCCGGCTCGATGGAAGGTCGAGCCGCGGTCCACGCCGCCGGCCGCCGGCGCCGGGCCCGGAACTCGCTCGCACACCGAGCGGCACTGGACCTCGCGTCGAGGGGCCGCGCGGACGCTCGGTGCCCTCAGCCGCATCCGGAGGGAGCACACGATGGAGTACCGAAAGCTCGGCGCCGGCGCCCTGGAGGTCTCGGCCGTCGGGCTCGGCTGCCTGGCCATGACCGGCGCGTACGGGCCGGCCGACGAGGCCGAGTGCGTGGCGCTGATCCGGCGGGGGCTGCGCCGGGGGCTGACCCTGATCGACACCGCCGACTTCTACGGCGCCGGCCGGAACGAGGAACTGGTCGGCCGGGCCGTCGCGGGCCACCGGGACCAGGCGGTCCTGGCGACGCGCGGAGGGCTGCGCGCCGAGCGCCCCGACGGGCCCCCGAAGATCGTCGACGGCCGGCCGCGGTACCTCCGCACCGCGTGCGAGGCGTCGCTGCGACGCCTCGGCGTCGACCACGTCGACCTGTACTACCTGGGCCGCGTCGACCCGAAAGTGCCGGTCGAGGAGAGCGTGGGCGCCCTCGGCGAACTGGTGGCCGAGGGCAAGATCCGGCACATCGGCCTGTCCGAGGCGACCGCGGACGAACTCCGCGGCGGGCACGCCGCCCACCCCGTGACCGCGCTGCAGAGCGAGTACTCGCTGTGGGAGCGGCATGTGGAGGCGGAGATCCTGCCCGCAGCCCGCGAACTGGGCATCGGATTCGTCGCGCACACCCCCCTAGGCAAGGGCCTCCTCACCCGCGCGCTGGCCGAACCGGATCAACTGCGCCCCGGCGACATCCGGCTGAACCACCCGCGCTTCCAGGGTGAGAGCTTCCGGCACAACGTCCAGCTCGCCGCCGAGCTGGACGCGGTGGTCGCCGACACCGGCCTCGGCGCCGCCCAGCTCGCCCTGGGCTGGCTCCTGGCCCGCGGCAACGACATCGTCCCCATCCCGGGTACCCGCAGCGGCGCCCACCTGGCGGCCAACCTGAGCGCGGCGGACGTACGGCTCTCCGCCGAGCTCGTGGAACGGTTGAGCACGCTGGTTCCGCCGGAGCGCGTGACGGGACCGCGGACTCCGGTCCGCCGCTGAGCGCTCCGCCGCGTACCTCCTGTGCGCTCGTACGTCCAAAACGCCGCCCGCACGTCCTCCGTTCCCCCGACACCCCTGGCAGGGCTGACGCATGACCACGATGAAGGCGCTCGTACTGTCCGGCGGGTCCGGCACCCGGCTCCGCCCCATCACGTACACATCGGCCAAGCAGCTGGTGCCGGTGGCCAACAAACCCGTGCTCTTCTACGGTCTGGAGGCGATCGCCGAGGCCGGCATCGTCGAGGTGGGGATCGTGGTGGGGGAGACCGGCGAGGAGATCCGCGCGGCCGTAGACGACGGCTCCCGGTTCGGCCTCAAGGTCACCTACATCCAGCAGCACGCCCCGCTGGGCCTGGCGCACGCGGTGCTCATCGCCCGCGACTTCCTCGGCGACGACGACTTCGTGATGTATCTGGGCGACAACTTCGTCGTCGGCGGCATCGCGCCCCTCGTCGACGGCTTCCGCGCCGAACGCCCGGAAGCCCGCATCCTGCTCACGAAGGTGCCCAACCCCTCCTGCTTCGGTGTCGCGGAACTCGGCGCCGATGGGCAGGTGGTGGCCCTGGAGGAGAAGCCGCAGCGGCCCAAGAGCGATCTGGCACTGGTCGGCGTGTTCCTGTTCACCCCGGCGGTCCACGAGGCGGTACGCGCGATCAGCCCCTCCGACCGGGGTGAGCTGGAGATCAGCGACGCCGTGCAGTGGATGATCGACAGGCGGCGCGATGTGCGCTGCACCATCATCTCCGGCTACTGGAAGGACACCGGCAACGTCACCGACATGCTGGAAGTCAACCGGTCCGTGCTGGAACGCGTCGAAGCGGCGGTGGACGGCACGGTGGACGAGGAGACCGAGATCATCGGGCGGGTACGGATCGAGGCCGGGGCACGGGTGCACGGCTCGCGGATCGTCGGCCCCGCCGTCATCGGCGCCGGCACAGTGATCACGGACGCGTACATCGGGCCCTTCACCGCGGTGGCCGAGGACTGCCGGATCACGGACAGCGAGATCGAGTACTCGATCGTCCTGGCCGGCGCCTCGCTCACCGGGGTGCGCCGCGTGGAGGCGTCCCTCATCGGCCGCCACGTCACGGTCACCCCCGCCCCCCGCAAGCCCGCCGCGCACCGCCTGATACTCGGCGACCACAGCAAGGTGCAGATCTCCTCATGACCACCAAGATCCTGGTGACCGGCGGCGCGGGCTTCATCGGCTCCCACTACGTACGGACCCTGCTGGGCGACGAGGGACCCGGCGACGTGGCGATCACGGTGCTGGACCGGCTCACCTACGCCGGCAACCCCGCCAACCTCGACGAGGTCCGCGGGCGCCCCGGCTTCGCCTTCGTACGCGGAGACATCTGCGACGCCTCCCTGGCGGCCGATCTGATGGCCGAGCACGACCAGGTGGTGCACTTCGCCGCCGAAACGCACGTGGACCGCTCCATCGACGGCGGCGCCCGGTTCGTACGCACCAACGCCGTCGGCACCCACACCCTCGTCGACGCCGCGCACCGGGCCCGTATCCAGACCTTCGTGCACATCTCGACGGACGAGGTCTACGGCTCGATCGACAGCGGCTCCTGGCCGGAGACCCATCCGCTGGCGCCCAACTCGCCGTACTCGGCGGCCAAAGCCGCCGGCGACCTGATCGCGCTCTCCTACCACCGCACCCACGGCCTGGACGTGCGGGTGACGCGCTGCTCCAACAACTACGGCCACCACCACTTCCCGGAGAAGCTGATCCCGCTGTTCATCACCAACCTGCTGGACGGCCGTCAGGTGCCGCTGTACGGCGACGGAAGCCATGTGCGCGACTGGCTGCACATCGACGACCACGTCCGCGGCATAGAACTGGTCCGCACCAAGGGCCGCGCGGGCGAGGTGTACAACATCGGCGGCGGCGCCGAACTGTCCAACAAGGAACTGACCGGCCTGCTCCTGGACGCCTGCGGCGCCACGTGGGACAGCGTCAGGCAGGTCACCGACCGCAAGGGCCACGACCGCCGCTACTCGGTCGACTGCACCAAGATCCGTACCGCGCTCGGCTACGCCCCCGAGGTGGACTTCGCCACCGGGCTCGCCGAGACCGTCCGGTGGTATCGCGACAACCGGACCTGGTGGCAGCCCCTCAGAGAGCGGGCTGCCCGCTGACCGGCGCTCGCTGCGCGCGCCGCGGTCTCAGGAGGTCAGGGCGATCGCTTCCGGAGCGGCCGGGGAGAAGAGGCTCTCCAGGCCGTCGTCGGTGAGCAGTTGCCGCTGCAAGTGCTGGTACGGGGCGGACGGTTCCAGACCGAGCTCGTCCAGCAGGATCCGTCGGAGGTCCCGGTACGCCTCCAGCGCCTCGCCACGCCGGTCGGCCCGCGCCAACGCCTTGATCAGCTCGCCGTGGAACCACTCGTTGAGCGGGTGCATGGACACCAGTTCACGCAGCTCGGGTATGAAGCGGGAGTCACGGCCGAGCTTGCTCTCGGCGAGGATGCGCAGCTTCAGAGCCTCGATCCGCAGCTCCTCCAGATACACGATGTGCGCCTCGATGCACCGCCCGGCCCTGCTGATGTCGGCCAGCGGCGCACCGCGCCAGAGCCGCAGCGCCCCGGCCAGCAGTTCCGACGCCTCCTCGTAGCGCCCCTCGGTCAGCAGGCCGTGTCCGCGCCTGGTGTCCCGCTCGAAGACATGGAGGTCGAGCTGGTCGTCCTGCAGGAGCCGGATTCCGTATCCGGGGGGCCGCGTCAGGATCATCTGGTCGGCGCCCGGCATCTGACCGAGTAACTGGTTGAAGTTCTTGCGCAGTTGATAGATGTATGTCTGCAGGGTGGTGACCGCGCTGCGCGGCGGCTCGTCGCCCCAGATCTCGTCGATCAGGGAATCGCGGTCGACGACCCGGTTGGTTCTGAGCAGCAGCAGGGCCAGCGTCCAGCGCACTTTCTGCGCCGTGGGCGTACAGAGCTGGCCGTCATGTATCACTTCCAGTGGTCCAAGGATGTTGAACCTCATGTGATGCCCCCATGTTTTGGTGTGACGTGGCTTGGCTTTTGCTGTCTCGTGCTCCTGATCGAGTTGCGTGGGACGTGCGAGCTTGTGCGGGGAGGCCGGGCGCGATCGCGGCCCGGTGGAAGAGGGGGTGCGGCGTACGGCCGGCCGGTGCGGGATCATCGGGCCGCGCACGGCTCGGATCGCGGCGATCGCCCGGGCAGAGGCGACGGATCGATCGGGGACCGACCAGCCGACTTGTCTGTCTCGACCTGTCTTTCTTGGACTGCCCGTCCTGGACTGTCCGTCTTCGCCTGTTGCCCGCGCCGGGAGTGCCATACGCGGGCGATGGCCGAGTCCGCGACTGCGGCATGTGCGGTCTGGGCCGCCGGACTCTCGCGGGCCGCGCTCCGCCGCATACGGGCGAACCGGCCCCGGACCCGGTCCGGCTGTCGGCTAGGACATCTTCGGATCGCGGCCCGCGCCGCCGACGCGGTCGCGTTCCCGCGTCCCCGACCTGGAGGTCGGGCTCTGCGATGCGCTGATCACTGCCAAGGCTGTACTGGTTCTGGAGCGGATCTCGCTCATGTATCCCCCGAATTAGTGAGTCCGACTAGATCGTCACTCTCCCTTCGAACCGTTAATGTAAGAATCAAGCAAACGCCAAGAGTAGGTCAAATACCCGTTGGTAATTTGAGATCAGGCTCGACAGTACAGAAAACCCCACGCGGGCCTCGCGCGCCGGAACGAAGCCGATGCTCCGGCAATTCCGGAATTCAAGATTCACATGAGCCGGTCGGCCGACCACAAGTCGCCCACAGCTCTTCCGCTGAGCTTCACCGAACCCGGGCGACGGAATGGGCGCTCGTTAACGAGGCGCCCGCAATTGACGTAGCACCAGCAAATTGCGGCCGTGCCCGAAGGGTGATCGCCACCCGACACGGCCACCGCCAGAAGCCGCCGGCCCGCCCGTAGACCGGCCCGCGCACGACGTACGGCTCCCCAGGGACCACCCCTTTCGCGCCACCGCCCCCAGCCGCTCCCCGCTCGTCCATCCGGCGCACACCCCGTCCGGAATGGCCCGCGGCGAGAACCCGGCGACCAAACCCTCAAGCCCCGGTCGAAATCTGGTCGAACTCCGCTCGCCGCGCCCCCCTCGCCGCAGACACGACCACCCATGGACGACGGCTCGAACCGCTCTCGAACGGCGAGCCTCATCGTCGTCCCGGCAGGCAGAAGGACGCGATGGCGCGGTCGCACCGGGGCGGCCGGTCACCACTGCCTGAATTGACGCAGCGCCCCACGCGAATTCAAAAGAAGCGATTCCGGAACACACCGCTGACAGACGGAGCGCTACCCGGACCGTCACCATGTGCGAGCGAACCCATTACCGCTCCCGATGGCCCGCAATACAATTCCTCCCCGTTCACGAGAGGACACCGGTACAGCGCCCCCGGGGAGAGAGCTCTTGAGAAGAGTCGAAGACCTGTGCCGCACGCACTTCAGGAGCATGCAAATCACCGGTTGAAGCCGTAGTCGACCTGACGTGTGCGCCACCGGAAATTTCTCGCCCATGGAAACCGACGGCCCCGGCCACATCCCCAAGGTCCTCAAGTGAGCCCAGGCGGGGCACTGGGCTGGAGAGCGGGGCGTGACCAACCTTCTCGACCGTCGAGCGTCGGCTACAGCGCACACCCGCCAGCGATGGGACCGCTCAGGCGACCCCAACTTCCCGCTGCCACGAACCTGGTGGCAAACCTGGGATCAGGGGACGCCTCAGGCAGGCGCCGTCGCCCGGGCAAAGGTCATCTGCCGGTCGGCTTCATCGCGGACATGCCGAACCGGCGCACGTCCTACTGGACGCCCTTACCTGAGGTGGCACCCCTGGCCGGCCGCTTCCCGCGGGCGTACCAGGACATGGCCACGGGGGCGGCCGGTCCCGCCGGCAGCGCCGCCAAGCCTCAGTCGCCCGCGATGCGGTGATCCCGTCGCCGGCGCCTGATGGAGGCCGCGTAGGTGATCACCGACAACACGACGATCACGACGGTGGCCCAGAGCAACAGGGTGTCGGTGTCCGTCACCCGGGTCAGCGCGTAGGCGAGGCACGCGAGCACCGCGCAGACCCCCAGGCCCTTGAGGGAGTTCATGGCTCTCCTTGGTTTTTCTCTACAGGTGCTGCCGCGGTCATTTCCACGCGGAGACGCGGGTCACGTACGACTTCACGATGGACGAGACGAGCCAATGCGTCCGCACCACCGTGTAGACCAACTCGGGGATCAGCAGGGCCTCGACGAGCATCGCCTTCCAGCCCAGGTTCCGCACGCGGAGGGCCGGATAGACGACCCAGAAGGCGAGCAGCAGCAGGAGGAAAACCGGGTAGTGGGCGAAGCCGCGCTGTAGGGACCGTACGAGCTGGGTCGAGCCCCACCCCAGGATGTAGGCGGACCCGAAGAGTCCCACGATCATGGTGCTGATCGAGTGCCAGGTGAACTTGGTCCAGCCGCGGCGGCGCAGCGTGTCCACCGTGCCGCGGCTCCACCGCTCACGCTGCTGGATCAGCTCGCGCAGGGTGGGCATGAGGTCGGTGTAGGCGATGCACAGTTGGTTGGCCGTGATCTTCCAGCCGGATTCCTTGAGCGCCAGCGTGGTCTCGTAGTCCTCGACCAGGTTGCGGTGGTCCTCCCAGAAGACCTGCCCCCGCCAGTCGAGGAGCCCTTGGAGCGCCTCGCTCCGATAGAAGGAGCCGGCCCCCGACATGGTGTGCACGTCCTGGCGGTAGCGGGTGTTGGCGGCCCTGCCGTACTCGATGATCTGCATGCCGAGCAGGTACCGCTGCCACGGGTTGCGCCACAGGCCGGTGCGGCCGAGGCAGGCGGCGCTGACGCCGCCCAGCTCCGGGTCGGAGGCGAGGACGTTGCGGGCGCGTTCGATGAACCTCGGGTGCAGTTCGGTGTCGGCGTCCATGACCAGGACGTGCCGCACCTTGCTGGTCAGCCGCCCCCCGACGGACTCCCTGAGCCACTGCAGACCGTAGTTGAGAGCACCGGCTTTTTTGTGCGGGTTGTTCGGCACATTCAGCACCACCGTGTTCGGCGTGGACTCATCGTCCGCGAACTGCCGGGCGAACTCATCGGTGCGGTCGGTCGAGTTATTGACCACCACGACGATCAGGTCGGGGCGTCGGCTCTGGCCGGCCAGGGACTCCAGTGAGGTTAAGACTCCGACTTCCTCGTTACGCGCCGGAACGAGGATGACGGTGTCATAGACGGCCGTATCACCTTGCTCGTCGAACGAGACACGTCCTCTGCGGTGCCGGCTGCCGGCCGCTTCGACACGTTGAACTGGGGCACGGCCCTTACGGCGCCGACTGCCGACCGTTTCGACAGTCTGGACCGGGACACGGCCCTTCCCCTTGCGGCGCCGGCCGCGCGACGAACGCGCGGTTTTTGCCCGTGCGCCGCGCGCAGCTGTGCCCGACAAGGTTCTCCCCCACTCAACTCAAACTCACATGACCCACATCTTGTGCTGATCCTGTGAAAGCACAGCGAGAAGATAACCCAGGTATTTGAACGGCCTACTTTCTCTTTAAGGCAGACCGACTGCACCCCACAGGGGCATACATGGCAAATTGCGACATACCCACCAGAACAAACAGCACAATCCGCACATGTCGGCACAGCGAGAGTATATGAAGATGTGATCAAGGGCACCATGCGCCCCAGTTCCTGACCTGGTTGACGCTGAGATGTACCACCAAGAACACATAAAAGGGGTATACCAGTAGACTCTCAGAAGAATCGGACATAAATATATGCACCCTTGTTGCCTATATGCGCCCGTGGATCGTGGTTACGATGACGCGGAATGTGAGTCAGTCGTGAATGCGATGTGAAGGGCCAGCAGGTGGCACCGCTCCTCGCAGCACATCAAGGAGCTTCAATGGGTCGCCCTCGTCGCAGATCCCGCCGCCATCGGGGGAGCACGATCAAAATAATTCTTGTCATGGCCATAGTCATAGCCGCCGGTGCGGCGGCCTACGTGAAGTGGGGCCCTGGCGGAAACGGCGGATCAAGCGGAAGCGGCGATTCAGGGACCGGTGAACTGACGGTCCGATACCGCACGGACGGACCGACTGTCGTGGCAACGGCCAAGCCCTGGCTGGAAGTCATCAACAAATCCAAGAAGACCGTCCCGCTCAGCGATGTGACCCTTCGCTACTACTTCACCGCGGATGACTCCGCCTATGGCGTCAATTGTGTCCAGACGAGCAAGGGATGCGGCAACGTCACCCAGAAGCTGGGCACGCTGAGCGGTGGCGACTCCACCGCCACCCACTACGTCCAGGTCGGTTTCGGCGCGGGCGCCGGGGACTTGAAGCCCGGGGGGACCAGTGAGGGCATCGGCCTCCAGCTCTACCGCCTGGACCACAAGAAGCTGAACCAGGCGAACGACCGCTCGTTCAACGCCAAGGCGTCCCACTACGCACCGTCGAAGCTCGTCACCGCCTACCTCCGGGGCGCCCTGGCCTGGGGCGACGAACCGGACGGCGCCGCCGGCACGGACAAGACCCCGCCCTCGTCCCCGGCCGCACCGCCGACAGGCGTCATCTTCGACAACTTCCACTACGCCGGCCCCGACGACCCCGCGTTCGCCGCCAACGGCTGGCAGGCCCGCAGCGACAAGGGCGGCCCCGGCATCCACGACACCTGGTCGACCGACGGCGTCACCTTCCCCGCCGAGTCGAACGCCAAGGGCGGTCAGGTGCTCCAGCTCCGGGCCTCCACCGACGGCACGAAGAAGGGCACCAAGCAGTCCGAGATCCAGAGCGTCGAACCCGACTTCTTCACGGGCACCATCGCCGCCCGGGTCTACTTCAGCGACAAGCCCGTAGCGGGCCTGAACGGCGATCACCTCAACGAGTCCTTCTTCACGATCTCCCCCGCGGACAAGTCGAACAAGTACAGCGAGCTCGACTACGAGTACATGCCGCACGGCGGATGGGGAGCGCCCGGACCCCGCCTCGACACCACGAGCTGGCGCAGCGGCGGCGGCAAGCCGGGAGACCGCACCACCCAGACCCAGCCGGAGCACCTCACGGGTTGGCACACCATGATGATCACCGCCAAGAGCGGAACGGTCACCTACTCCGTGGACGGGCGCAAGCTGTTCAGCCACCAGGGCAAGTACTTCCCGCGGGAACGCATGGGCGTCCACTTCAGCTCCTGGTTCATCGACCTGCCGTTCAAGGGCCGGCGAACCTGGGACATGCGCGTCAACTGGCTCTACTACCAAGCCGACCGAACCGTCTCCCTCACCGAGGTCAACAAGGCCGTCGACGGCTTCTACGCCGCGGGCACGAACCATGTGAACACCGTGCGTAAGTCTTGAGCGGGTGTGCTGGGGGGAGGCCTCCAGGCAGCCCTGCCGACCGGGGCAACGGGGCCTTCACGCCGGCCGGTGACAGCCCCTGTGCCAGTCCCGGTCCCGGCCCCGGCCCCGGTGCCGCGTTCAATCGGTCGGACCGAGTCCGCGCGGTGATCGTGTGCGCTTCGCCCGCCTCTCCCTGGAAAGAGTGGGCGGAATGCCTATATCTGCTGCCGGGAAACCGCCATAGCGTCGAATGCATGAACAACACCAAGAATTCCCCCAAGGGGGATGTGAGCCAGGAATCCATCGAGAACCGGGGCAAGTTCGGCGAGGTGAACGTCTTCCTCCCCGGTGCGGGCATCCCCGCCCCGGCACAGAACCTGTCGATCGAGGAGGAGCGGCAGCTGCGCAAGCGTGAACTTGCCGCTTCCTTCCGGCTGTTCGCCAGGTTCGGCTTCTCCGAGGGCGTGGCCGGTCACATGACCGCCCGCGACCCGGAGTGGGAAGACCACTTCTGGGTCAACCCGTTCGCGATGAGCTTCAGCCGGATCAAGGCGTCCGCCCTGATCCTCGTCAACGAGCAGGGCCAGGTCGTCGAGGGCAAGGGCGCGGTCAACCTGGCCGGCTTCTACATCCACTCGGCCGTGCACAAGGCCCGCCCCGACGTCGTCGCGGCCGCGCACACCCACTCGCTGTACGGCAAGACCCTCGCTTCGCTCGGCAAGAAGCTCCTGCCGATCACCCAGGACGCGGCGGCGTTCTACAACGACCACGGCCTGTACGCCGGTTACGGTGGTCCGGCCGGCTACCACGAGGAGGGCCTGCGCATCGCGCAGGCGGTCGGACCGGGCAAGGCCGCCGTGCTCCAGAACCACGGTCTGATCACCGTCGGCCACAGCGTCGGCGAGGCCGCCTGGTGGTTCATCACCATGGAGCGGTCCTGCCAGGCGCAGCTGACGGCGATGGCGGCCGGTCACCCCATCTGCATGGACGAGGAGACCGCCGAGTTCACCGCCAAGGAGGTCGGCGGCCACTACGCGGGCTGGCTGAACTTCCGCCCGCTGTGGGACCAGATCGTGGCCGAGCAGCCCGATCTGTGCGAGTGATCCGATCGCCTAGCCGCGCTCGGAGTGGACCCGCAGCAGCAGTTGCAGGTCCACTGAGCGCGGCGGCTCACGCCAGTCGGCCCCCAGGAGGTCGTCCAGGCCGGCGAGCCGCTGGTAGAGCGTGTTGACGTGGATATGGAGGGCCCGGGCGGCAGGGGTGGCCCGGCAGCCGTGGTCGAGATAGGCCTGAAGGGTTTCGACGAGGGGAAGCCCGCGTTGGCGCTGCTCGCGCAGGACAGGGCCGAGCAGCTGCTCGTACTGGGCCCGCAGCTCCCGGCGTCCGGTGTGGCTGAGCAGCACCCGGTAGAGGCCGAGCCGGTCGGCGGAGGCGGCCTGGCCTCGGCGCCCCAGGGTGAGCAGGGCGCCCAGGGTCAGCTCCGCGTCGTGGTGGCAGCGGGCGAGGTGTTCGGGGCCGGTGGCGGGACCGGAGACGCCGATGGTCGCGGCGGGAGTGCCGCGGCCTTCCCACTGTTCCAGGAGTTCCTCGGGGGTTGTGCCGGGCACCAGCGCGACCAGGCGCGTACCGCACGGTGCGAGGACGGTGCCCGGCGGAAGTCCGCATGCGGCGAACTCCCGCCGTGCCCGCTGGCGATCACCGTCCGGTTCGGCGACCAGTACGCAGTACGAGGCGGACGGGTCCAGACCCGCGTTGCGCATGCGCTGACGCGGGGTGAGGGGGCCGGAGGCGGGCCGCGTCAGCAGATCGAGCAGGAGTACGTCCTGGGGGACCCGGGTCGCGTCGGCCACGGCCGTCTCAGCGGTGACGGCGAGCGCGACGAACGGGGCGGCCCGCTCAAGCAGGGCCTGGTCCCCGCGGACGTCCCGGCTGCCGATGGCCACGAGGGAGCCGCGCACGGAGCCGGCCGCGGAGACGGCCCGGACACACGCGGCCCGTTCGACGAGCTCCGCGTCACCGGAGCCCACGCCGGATTCGACGCCGGAGTCCACGCCCGAATCGACGCCGGAATCGACGCCGGAATCGACGCCGGAATCGACGAACAGCACGTCACCGGAGGCCTCCTGGCCGATCTCCTGCACGAGCGCGTCGAGGCCGCCGCCGCGCAGCAGCACCTGGGTCAGCCGCTCGTGCCGGCGTACGGCCAGCTCCAGCTCGGCGTGGTCGAGCGCGGCGGCCGCGTGTGCCGCGAGGGCCGACAGCAGCCCCACCTCCCGGTCCGTGAACCGGTGCTCCCGCCGCCTGCTGACGAAGAGCGCGCCGAGCATCCGGCCGCGCCGGGCCAGCGGCACGCCGAGCAGGGCGTGGATGTCCTCCTCCATGGCCGCGGTGTCGGCGGCGGGGTGATGGCGGAAACCGTCCTCCGTCGCGTAACTGCGCAGGCCGACAGGGTGCCCCCCGGCGACGACGGTCCCGGTGAACCCGACCGCGGCGGGCAGCCGCAGCCCCTGCAGCCGACCGGTACGCGCGCCCTGGGCGGCCGCCATAACGAACCCGCCGTCGTGCGCGAGCCCCACATACGCCAGGTCGGCGTCCAGCAGCCGCCGCGCCCACCCGGTCACCGCGGGCAGCAGCTCATCCGTGCTCCGCGCGCCCGCGAGCCGCTCGGCGGCGTCGCTCAGCAAGGCCTGCTCAGCCGCCCGCCGACGTCCCTCGTCAAGAAGCACCTTGACCCGCAAGGCGGCCCCCGCCTCCCGTTCCACGTCCTCGGGCGTCGTGCCCGCGCCGAGCAACTCCTCGCGATACCGATCGAGGTCCGTCAACGACGCCCCGGCGAGCAGCAGCTCAACCCATGATCCACCCATGAATGCATGATAGATACAACACGAGATACGTGTGATGGCCCTTCATCGCCTCCGCGTCACACGAAACCGTCGGGCGGTCTCCGCGTCACTGACCCCGTTCTCGATGAACTCGGCCGCAGCCAGGCGCACTTGCTCTCTCCTGGCCCGCTCCTCAGCCGTCAGCCGTCAGCATCGGGATACTGCACACCTCTGGCATAGCGCACACGACCTCAGCCGTCAGCAAAACCAGAACCCCCACCATTGAAGATCTCCATACGCGGCGGTCGGCACCGGCCGGGCATGATGATCCCCGCCGCAGGATCGGCCCCCGCGGCTACGGTTCGTGATCAACAGCCCCCACTCCCCAAGCGGCGGTTTTCTTCAGGTGCTACACCCGCGTAGTCGCGACGGTGAGGCCTGCCAGCTGGGTCAGACGTAGGGAGGTGGACTCATCGGTCGGCGTCATCACGGTCATCCGGTGTCCCGTCGCCGAGACACTGGTGGAGACGAAGTTCAGCTGGAGCTGCCCGACAAGAGGGCTATCGAGGCGTTTTGTCTCATACTGCTGGGGCAGTACGTCGTGACGAGCCCACAGTCGGGCGAACTCCTTTGATCGTTCCCGAAGGTCGTCAACGATTCCGGCAGCGGCAGGGGTGCCGATGTCGGCGCGCAATCTCGCGACCATCCGGGCGGCAACCAGGTCGACGTCGACGTAGCGGCTGCGCCAGTCGGGGTCGGTGAAGAACTGCACCGCGCAGTTGCGTTCGCCGGGCGGGATGAGGTCCATGTCGGTGAACAGAAACCGGTAGGCACGGTTGTATGCCACCACATCGAACAGCGAGGTCTGCAGGCACGCAGGGAACGGGTCGAGCTTGTCCAGGACGGGCTGGAACGCCGCGCTGAGCCTCGGGTCGCATTCGGAGGGCTCGGCTTCCGGCGTACTTGATCCGGCGAGCCGGCGCAGGTGCCGCCTCTCAGTGTCGTCGAGTTGCAGGGCTCGGGCGACCGCCTGCAGGACATGAGTGCTGACGTTGATGGGCCGACCTTGTTCGAGCCAGGTGTACCAGGTGACGCCGACCCCCGCGAGGACGGCGACCTCTTCGCGCCGTAGTCCAGGTGTCCGCCGTCGCCCTGTGGACGGGAGACCTACCTGTTGCGGGGTTACTCGTTCGCGTCGGCTGCGGAGGAAGTCACCGACCTCGCGCCGGATCGCGGCGGGCCTGGTCTCTGTCATCTCTTCATCCTCCCGTGCGAAAACCCGATATCCAGGTGGTGGCAGTACCCCCATAAACGGACTCCTGGTTCCAGGATAAGCGGCGCTTAATGATCGACGGCATGACCACGTCTTCTGCACCACATGACAGTCCCTTCTCCCGTACAGGCGGACCTGGCAGATCGGACGGCCGCGCCGCGCCGCCGCCAGTGCAGGGTCTGCCCGCGCCTCCGACTCCGGGGCTGGGGACGGGTCGGCTGCTGACGACGCTGTCGGCATTGCTGCTGTCGGTGGTCAGTTTCGCGGCGGCGGGTATCGCTGTGCCCGACATCGGTGCTTCTCTGGGGGCCACGGCTGCCGAGCAGTCGTTGGTGGTGTCGGTGTACGCATTGGGGTTCGCCATTCCCATGGTCCTCGGGGGCAGGCTCGGGGACCTGTACGGGCGACGCCGGCTCTTCCTGCTCGGCATGGCCGGGTTCACCTCGTTCTCCCTGGTCGCAACCCTGGCCCCGAACATCACTGTGTTGATCGCCGCGCGGGCCCTCACCGGAATCTCTGCGGCGGCCATGGTTCCCCAGGTGCTGGCGACGATCACGGCGTCTACCCAGGGGTCCGAACGGGCCCGAGCTGTCGCGCTGTTCGGTGCGACCGCGGGCGGGGCCACGGCGATCGGTCAGGTCCTCGGCGGCGTGCTGCTGTCCGTCCCCCTGCTCGGCGCTCCCTGGCGGATGATCTTCGCGATGAGCGTGCTCATGGGCGTGATCGCCTTCGGTGCCGCGCTGCGCTGGCTGCCCGATACCAGTGCGCCCGGCCACCGGTCGCTCGACCTGATCGGGACGACACTGCTCGGGCTCGCCCTGCTGGCACTCATGATCCCGATCTCCCAGGGCGGCGCACTGGGCTGGCCGGTCTGGTGCTGGGCGCTGCTGGGGGCGACGCCGGTACTGTTCGCAGCGTTCTGGCGGCGGCAGGTTCGGCTGCACCGTAGTGACCGCGTTCCGCTCGTTCCGCCGCCCCTGTTCCGGCTCAGTTCCTACCGGATCGGGCTGGTGATGGCGTTGATGCTCCAGTCCGCGTTCGGTGGGTTCACGTTCCTCTACGCGATCTCCACGCAGACGGGGCTCGGATGGTCTCCCATGCATGCGGCCCTCGTGCTGTTGCCGTTCTCCCTGTTCTTCCTCACCGTGTCGATCTGGTCGGGGAAACTTACGCCCCGTTTCGGGTTCCGAAGGCTCCTCGCCGTCGGCGGACTCATCCAGGCCGCACTCCTGAGCATCACAGCCGCCTCCGTGTTCCTCCAGGGGGCCGGCCTGAACTCGTGGACGTTCGCCGCCCTCCTCGTCGGAGTCGGTGTCGGCCAAGCCTTCATGTTCGGTCCGCTCGTCGGAGCGATGATCGCTGAGGTCTCTCCAGCATCTGCGGGAGCAGCATCCGGCGTGCTTCAAACCACACAGCAAGCCGCAATGGGCCTCGGTGTCGCCGTTGCCGGAGGTCTGCTCGGTGCGGCCCTGGCCGGTTCCACAGCCCCGACCGGTCAGGCCTACACGAGCGCCCTGGCGATCTGCATGCTCGTCCAGGCGGCATTCGCCATCATGTTCACCCTGTGCACGCTCGCCCTGCCCCGGCGCTGACAGCGCCGGACCGCGGCGCGGACGCCGGACGCTCATCCGCACCGACTCCGGCGGCGGCACCCACGAGTTCGTCGCCTGGCTCGCCCGGCGCGGGAGGTGGCTGTCGTACTCGGTCGGGATGACCATCACCGACGCCATCCACCAGGCCGTCCTGAAGGTCCCGTCCTCGGCCTGAATCCCGGTGAGCCGGTCCACGTAGACGATGGCGAAGGGCTCGAACATCGTCTCCTGGCGGCGCTGGTCGGCGGCGAAACCACATCCTTTGATCCAGCCTGGGGGCCAGTGTTCACCGTGGCCTTTCACGAGGTCACGGAACCGTTCAGCCGACGTGAGATCGTCGAAGGGCTCTGACTCCCGTCTGCCGATCCGGGCTCCACCTGCGCGCCGGCGGACGACGCAGGTGGACGCCCCGTCCTTGCGTTCCTTGATCTCGATGTAGGCCATGAGAAGGGCCGTATTCGAAGCAATGTGCCCACTTCGTGCCCACCAGGAGCAACAAAATAGCCCTTCTGACCTGCGTTTCCGCATGTCAGAAGGGCCAACCTTCTGTGGAGCCTAGGGGAGTCGAACCCGAAATTGTTACCTTCCTGACCTGCGGAAACGCCGGGGAATCGGACATCCGACCCCGATTCCGCCCTCCTGCATCCCCCTCCATCCGCCTCGATCAGGCTCCTGTGCTGACACGTCAGCACAGCCGTGAGGCTCGTAGCTGAAGGGAATCACAGCTACGAATCAAGCCGATGCGTACCTTGCTGGACAAGGGATTAGTGACTTTGGTTCGCAGCTTGCGCCAGCGAAGTAGCGCGCCAACGTCGTCCACCGCTTCTGTCGACGTCAGCACCGGCCAGAATCCGTCGGGGGCCAATCCGATCGAGGCCCGCTTCGGGTCCCTGCGACAGTTCGCCCTCCCCAACTCCAACCATCCGAACCACACCGCCCAGGCCAGAGCGCTGCGCGCCTACCTGCGCTGGCGAAACCAGCACACCCGCGCCCCGACGTCCTCACCGCCCAACGACGCGAACGCGCCCGCACCCGAAGCGGGAAAGACGTCCGCTGGGGCGGCAGACCTCTCCCCACTGACAGGCGCTCATGGACTACACGAAGTCGCAGCTCGCCTAATCACAGCAGGTCACCATGCCAACTCACGCCCCGCATGACGGCGGCCTCCGTAAGCTCCCCGTAGGCGGTCACTTGCCGCGCAATTTATGGCCACGGGTTTCGGATCTGACAAGATTTTCGTGATGGCTGGTCGGTTTAGTGCTGGGTGACGCGTTGGGCCAGCAACGCGAGCCGGGCTCGGCCGTAGGTCTGCCGCTTCAGCATCTTGAGCCGGTTCACGTTGCCTTCGACCTTCCCCGAGTTCCACTCCAGGCTCAGCCCGGCGCGGACCGCGTCCTGGTCCTGGCGGAGCCCTCGGGCGAGCGTCTCCAGCTCGGGCAGGTCGCTGCCCTCGCACCGGGTCAGCCAGGCGTCCAGGTGGGTAATGCCCCAGCGGTTCTGCATCATCGTAGCGAAGCCGCCGATCAGGCTATGAGCCGTCTCCATCTCGGGCGAGCGGGTGCACACCTCTTTGACCAGCAGGTTGTCCTCCTCGGCGCAGCCGTCAGGGTGGGAGAGCAGCGCCTTGATGACGGCGGTGGCTTTGGGGGCGGCGACCGCGGCGAACGTCATCGGGGGTTCGCGGCGGAGCCGGTGGACAAACCGGCGGACGGTGCGGGAGCTGACGTGCACACCCTGGGCGGCGAGCTCGGCGTGCAGGATGTCGGCGCGGGTGCAGCCCTCGTTGAAGCGCATGACCAGGTATTCGGCGTGGCGGTCCAGGTTCTGCGGGCGCTCGCCACGCGCGGCGGCCAGGAAGTCGTCGATGGTGTCGGCGCGCATGAACTTGCGGACCGTCTTGGGGTCAAGCCGCAGTTCGGCGGCGATCCGGGTGACGCCGGCGCCGCGAGCCATCAGCGCGTGCACGGCCGCGTGGCGTTCCCGGTGCCGCAGCACGATCAGCGTGTCCGGCCGTGCGAGCAGGGCGTCCGGCTCCGGCTCTTCCGGCATCGGGCCGGCATCCGGCAGCGGGGGCGTCCACCTGGACCGGAGCCGGCGGGTGATCGCATCGACCGCGTCGGCGAGGTTCTTCCATAAATGCCAGCGATCTGCGACCTGGACGGCACCCGGGGCGCCTCGGGTGGCGCCGTCGGCGGTAAGCGCCTGCCCGGTCCCGGCAGATGATCTCGGCCCCGGGGTGCGCGGTGAGCCAGGCGGCCAGGGTGTCGCCGGTCCGGTCGGACAGGAGGTCGACGACGTCGCCGCTCTCCATATCGATCAGGATCGTGCCGTAGACGTAGCGTCTCCGCAGGGCGAAGTCGTCCACCCCCAGGACCCGGGGGCCGCACGCGGGTGTGGCGGTCTGCAGCGCCAACAGCAGGTTCACCATGGTGGTGCGGCTGAGCATCGTGCCCAGGACAGCCATCAGTCGGGATCCGGCCCGGCCGGCCAGAGCGAGAGCCACCGCGCGCACGACCTCCAGCAGTCCTGTGGTGAGGCGGCTATAACGCAAGGTCAGACCGTCGATCTGCTCGGCGAAGCTGTGTCGAGAGCAGGCCGCGTTGTCACAGAACAGGCGCCGGGCCGACAGGTCGATGGCCACCGGCTGGCCACTGATCGCCGTATCGGCCGGATGGCGCTGGTAACGGCTGTGCACGCGAGCGGAGGGAGTGTGGCAATCCGGGCACGGGGCTGCGGCATCGTCCCTGGTCCTGGCCTCGATCCTGATCACGCCGTCGACCAGGTCGACGCGCTGCACCTCCACCAAGGCCAAGTGCGGGAGGAGCAAACGGAGAAGTTCAACGTCCATCACCCCATGCTGGACCGGCAGTTCATGGTCATGTCGGTCACGAAAATCTTGTCAGATCCGCACTACGAGGCCGTTGACACCCGCACCGGCCCATGGTCGGTGCGGGGCGTGAGTTGTATCTACCAGTGAGTGTTTTCAGCGTTGCCTCACCCTGGTGAGGCAACGCTGAAAACACTCAGTGTTCCAGTCGACTCTGAACGGCTTGCTCAACTATCTCTGCGGCTTCCAAGGGGTCTTCATGCTCCCAAAAGCGGAGGACCTTCCAGCCATGCCCCTCAAGGGCTGCCGTCGTCTCCCCGTCTCGTGCCTGACTTCCCGCGATCTTCTCTTGCCAGAATTCAGCTCGCTTCGCGGACGGCCGATAGTGCTCCGGGCAACCGTGCCAGTAGCAACCGTCGACAAAGACGGCGACCTTGGCCTTGGTGAACACAACATCAGCGGTTCGCCGCAAGTCAGCGACCGGCCGAACGGAGACCCTGTAGCGCATCCCCTTGCGGTGCAGGGCTGATCGGAGTAGCCGTTCCGGCTTGGTGTCCCGTCCCTTGTTCCCCGCCATGACCGCGCAGGAAGCGGGAGACGAGGCCCACGAGCCGGGAGGCACGGCCTCTGTGGTGACATGACCAGCGGAACGCGCCATCGACCACGCACGCTCCAAGTTCGCGGCGCGCGTGCCCTCGTCAACCTCCCCGACGTACTGTTCCCGAGTCTCGCCCGCTTGCGACCACCTCAGGTAGGCGCGGATGCGTCGGGTGCTGCGGTAGAGACGTAGCGCCACGGAGGCGCCCGCGCAACGACGCGGGGTCGGCGAGGTCAGCAGGCACCCAATCCACTCGGTCGTCAGCGCCGGGCGGCCTGGTACGTCCCACCAGGCGCAGCACCACTCCAGGGTGCTTCAGGAACTCCCTGACGGTCCAGCTTCCCACGAATCCGGTACCCCCCGTCAGCACGACGCGTGCCGGGTTCACGGGCGCTTCCCCCAGCCTGCGGGGGCACCGTCGAAGGTCAGCCCGGCTTGGACGTCGGGTGTGGCGACGGCGGGCAGGACGTAGCGCCACAGGGCTGTGATGCGCCGGGGGAGATCGTCGCGCTCCGAGATGATCTCGGACATCACCTGGGTGCCTGTGTACGCCCCCACCAGCGCCAAGGCGAAGTCCTGCTCGTCGACCTCCGGGCGGAGTTCACCCTTCTCGCGGGCCACGAGGAGCTCCTTCTCAAACAGTTCGGCCCACCACCGGTAGATCGAGCCGTCGTGGCGAGCTGGGCCGCCCGGGTCCACCGCCAGTCGCACTCCCGCACGGAGCATCCTGTTGTGGCGCAACTCGACAGCCAGCATGAACGTCAGGTCCACGAGCTGCTGGAGCCCTTGGGGTTCCTCTGGCAGATCCAGGTCGGATGCCTGCTCCAGCATTACGGCGCGGGCGAGTTCCTCCTTCGACTTGAAATGGAAGTACATCGCACCGTGGGTCAACCCTGCCTCGGCCAGGATCCGAGTGACTCCCGCTCCCGAGTAGCCAGCTTCGTCGAAGACTTTAGCCGCAGCGCAGATCAATGCTCTTCGAGTGCGGAACGCGCGCTCCTGCGTACTCCGAGTCACGACCAAGATCACCAAGCCCTCTCGACAAGAAACAGATCGATCTCTATGTTATTTGAGGAACGGATATCGCTCAACTACCGCAGTGATGTGAGCTCATACAGAGGAGAACGGTTCTCGTGCACGCACGCGACAATCTCAGCAAATGCATCGATACGCCCATCGGTGGCCGGGTGCCGCAACACTACGTACACAAGGCGAACGCGTCGGAGGTCTACCTCAGAAGCTGGAGCGGGGAAGGCGGCGACCGATTCCGAATAGCTGCGGAGTGGCCAGATACGCACCCCTTCTACCAGGTGGGGAGCACTCTCGACCCCCTGCTCCTCTCCGAGACGATCCGTCAGACCTTACCTCTGCTGTGCCACGCCGCCTACGGCGTGCCGCTCGGGCACCAGCTCATTTGGGAACGGTTCTCCTACCAGCTCCTTCACCTTGCCGACACCACGGCGAGCCACCGGCGAGACGTCGAGCTGCAAGTGCAGTGCTACGACATCTCCTACCGCGGCAGCCGCCCTGCTGCGCTGTCGATGTGGACGACCGTCACGTGGGGCGGCGTCCCAGTCGCCCAGGCCAAGACGCGGTTCGCCGTGATGGCCAAGGAGGTGTACCAGCGACTGCGGGGCAGCTACGTGGACTTCCCGCTGGCGATGTCACACGCGGTGCCCATGCCCGGCCCCGTCCTCACGCATCCCGGACGCTTCCACCGCGTGTGGGAGCGGGACGTGCTCCTGACGCCCTCCGCCGCAGGGAGCGCACAGTGGCTGCGCGTCACCACCGACCACCCCATCTTCTTCGATCACCCAATGGACCACGTACCGGGGATGCTCCTGCTGGAAGCCGCTCACCAGGCCGCGATTGGGTCGAGGAGCACCCCGAACCCGGCCGGGACAAGTGCGGCAGGGGCCGAAGTCACCTCGTTGTCATACGCTTTCGAGCGATACGTAGAGCTGGGCCCGCCTTGTGCCCTGTTCACCCGGGAACTGCCCGCAGACGCATCCGGACACCAGCGGCTGGCTGTCAGGGCAGCGCAGAACGACCTGGTGGCACTCACCGCCGAGCTCACCACCACAGCGCCCGCGTCCCGCGCGACACCGTCTGTCGACCGCGCCCCCTGTGGAGCGGCAGGGACGTCACGAGGCGACGCCCTGTCATGACACAACGGTTTGGGGGAACAGGCGAGCCACTGAACCAACACTCATCCGCAGCGCGCCTTTCCGATATCAGCCTGCGCCACCTGAGCGCTTTCCTCGCCGTCGCCGACATGCTGAGCTTCACGGACGCGGCGAATCGGCTCTCCAGCAACCAGCCCGCGCTGACCCGCTCTGTCCAGCGTATCGAAGAGCACATGGGTCTGCGCCTGTTCCACCGCACGACCCGGCAGGTCTCGATCACCCCGGCTGGCGAGAAGCTCCGCGACGAGCTCCAGGTTCTCCTTCCCTTGTTCGAGAAAGCCCTGCGGCCCGAGAGCGTGGTTTCGGAATTGCGCCTCGGGTTCTCTTGGCTGTTGCCCGACAACTGGGTGCACGACGCGATCAACAGATTCGAAGTGGAGACCCGGGTAGGCGTGGAGCTCAAGCGCCGGGACGACGTCGGCGCGGGGATCGCGCAGTCGACGCTGGACGTGGCGATTCTGCGTGGGTACACGCACCGCAGAGGGATGCGTGCGACCAGAGTGGGCAGCGAGCAGTACGTCGCCGTGGTACCCCACCGTCATCCGCTGGCGGCGCGCAGCGGAGTGGACTGGAGCGAACTCGCCGAGCACCCGCTGATCGTCAGCGAGGCGGTGGGACCGGTCACGGAACAGGACTGGGGGGCGGGGCCGCTCCGGATTGCACTGCGGTGCCACAACTTCGACGAGTGCATCGAGTCCGCGGCCGCAGGGAAGGGCCTGGGCGTGGTGCCGGAGCTGGCGCTGCGGCGGACGATCCACCCATCGGTCGATTTCGTTCCGCTCCGGGGCGGGCCCCAGATCCCCATTTCATTGATCCAGCCCGTCCAGGGAAGCCACCCGCTGGTCGGCCGATTCGTTCAGATCGCCCAAGATGTCCTGGCGCCCGGCCACCGCCCGGACTTCACCGCAGGGCGGCTGCGGCACACCGGGACAACTGCCCGCTGAGCCCTGACACCAATCTGTGGGGGCGCCGGCGCTCCGGTCGGAGCCCCCACAGGCGCGTTTCCTGCAGTACCCGCTACGGCAGCCCAGGTCCGGTGGGACGGCTGGCTGTGGTGCCCGGGTCCAGCGCGGCCATGTTCACCGCGTGCTCAGGCCGCTCACCCACCAGCACACGCAGCACTGCCGACACCGCCTCCCGGCCAGCCCGTCCCTGCGCCTCGCGGGTGCTGGCGCCCAGATGGGGGGTCGTAAGCACGTTGGGTAAGTCCAGCAGGGGGTTGCCTACGGCAGGCTCGATCTCGAAGACGTCCAGTGCCGCCCCGGCCAGACGCTCCTCCTTGAGTGCGACGGCCAGGGCGGTCTCGTCGACGATCCCACCACGTGCCGTGTTGACGAGCAACATCGACGGTTTGGCCAGGCGGAGTTCCCTTTCGCCGATAATCCCGGTCGTGACCGAGTTCTTCGGAAGGTGGACGGTGACGACATCACTGCGCCCCATCAGTTCGTCGAGAGCGGTCAATGCCGCGCCCACGGACTGCGCGTGACTCTGCGGCACATAGGGGTCGTACGCAATGACCTCGACCTTGAAGGCCGCCAGCCGCTGGGCCACCAGGGTGCCCACATGGCCGAGCCCAACTATTCCCACGGTGCGCCCCGCCAGTTCGATCCCCTGGTGCCGGGTTCGCTCCCAGCGCCCTGCGCGCAGGGCGGATCCGGCGGGCACCACATGCCTCATCAAGGCCAGGATGAGCCCGATCGTCAGCTCGGCCACGCTGAGAACGTTGGACAAGGGCGCGTTGGCGACGAGGACGCCGTGCCTGGTGGCGGCCACCACGTCAACGTTGTCGAGTCCGACGCCCGCCCGAGCTACGACCCGCAGCCGGGGTGCGGCGGCAAGAGCAGCCTCGTCCACCCGCGTGCCACTACGGATGAGCAGAGCGTCAGCTTCGCGGAGCGCCGCGTGCAGCGCGACCGTGTCGCGGCCGTCGCACATCCTGACCTCGCAAAGGTGCAGGTCTTTCAAGGTTTCGGGATCCAGCGGATCGGCCACGACAACAACGGGCTTGCGCACAGGTTGTTTCCTTTCGTAAGGGCGAGAGGTCGTATGACCGAGGTGGACGGCCTCGGAGATCCGCCGTTCAGGGGCAAGCCCGGCGCGACGGGCGGCGTCACGCGGGGGCGGGAGCAAGCGTGCGAGGCAGAGCCTCGGACTCCCAGATGGCGTCGAGCGCACGGGCGAATCCCACGATCTCGTCGTCGCTGTGATGGGGCGTGGGAGTCACCCGAAGTCGCTCGGATCCCATTGCCACACTTGGGGAGTTGATTGGCTGCACGTAGTAGCCGTGCTGGTCCAGCAGCCTCCGCGCCACGTGCTGGCACTTGACCGCGTCCCCAACCAGGACGGGCACGATGTGGGCCGCCTCCGAGACGACCGGGATGCCGTGGTCACGCAGCATGCCCTGCAACAGGGCCGACTTCTGAGCCAACTGGGTGCGTTCGCGCTCCGAGCGCTTGAGGTGACGCACCGCCGCCAGTGCCCCGGCCGCCACGGCGGGCGGTAGCGATGTGGTGAAGATGAAGGCGGCGGCGAAGCTGCGGATGGCATCCACTACGGGCGCCGGGCCCGCCACGTATCCGCCGGCGGTTCCGAACGCCTTGGCCAAGGTCCCCTGTACGACGTCGAACCGGTCGGCAATGCCGTACTCGGCGGCCTTTCCGGCACCGCGCGGACCGTACATGCCTACAGCGTGCACCTCGTCGAGGTAGGTGAACGCGCCGTACTGCTTGCCGAGTTCGGCTACCCGCCTCAGCGGGGCAACGTCGCTCTCCATGGAGTAGACGCTCTCCAAGGCAATGACTTTGGGGATCGCGGGGTCCGTGCTGGCCAGCAGTTCCTCAAGGTGATCGACGTCGTTGTGCCGGAAGACGTGCTTCTCGGCACCGCTGTGTCGGATGCCGGCGATCATCGAGGCGTGGTTGAGCTCGTCCGAGAACACGACGCAACCCGGCAGCTTGCTGCCGAGGACCGTGAGCGCAGCGTCATTCGCCGCGTAGCCGGAGGGGAAGATCAGCGCCGACTCCATGCCGTGCAGATCGGCAAGTTCACGCTCCAGCTGCACGTGGTAGTGGCTGTTGCCCGAGATGTTGCGGGAACCGCCGCTGCCCGCGCCCGCCTCGTCCACGGCCTTCTTCATCGCCGCGAGCACCTGGGGATGCTGACCCATTCCCAGGTAGTCGTTGCTGCACCAGACGCTGATTCTCCGGCTGTTCCCGGGGCCGAACTTCAGCGCGGTAGGGAACGCCCCCGCCCGCCGTTCAATCTCCAGGAAAGTACGGTAGCTGCCCTGTTGCTTTAGGGCATCTATCTGTGCCGAGAAGAAGTCTACGTAGCTGAACATGAAACCTCCCGTGAACGCATTCCGTCGGTGATCATTTGTTGCGCCGCGGCGAATCTAGAGGGGTTCGACGCCACAGGGAAATACTGAATCTGCGGCCTCATGGGGTATCCACATAACAAGAGGCCACAGAGGTCTCGGCGCCAGTTATTCAAGAACCGCATAGACGATGGGGGTTCCCATTTCTCTTTCGTTCCACGGGCTTCTAAAGTCTCTCGACATGAGTTCCCAGGATCACTTGAAGCCGCGCTCGGCGACCTTGGACGACATCGCGGAGCTCGTACGTCTGCGCACATTGCTGCTCAGCTCGGGGACTGCGGTCTACGCGGCGCGCAACGAGGCGGAGGACGAGGCGTGGAAGCGGGACTATCGCGCATGGCTCGGCCGGGTTCTCACGGAGGCCGCCGACTGGGTGCACGTCGCCGTGATCGGCGAGGCGGGGGGCCTCTGCGCCTGTGCCATCGCCGTGGTGGACCAGCGCGCCCCCACCGTGCACTGCCCCAGTGGGCGCTCGGGCTGGGTGCAGACCGTGGTCGTCGATCCGGCTCTTCGGCAGCAGGGCCTGGGGGGTCTCGTCATGGACCACGTGCTCGGCTGGCTGCGCCGGGTGGGCGCCGACGCGGTAGCCCTCCAGACG
This sequence comes from Streptomyces sp. NPDC050610, assembly GCF_040654875.1. Classification (NCBI taxonomy): domain Bacteria; kingdom Bacillati; phylum Actinomycetota; class Actinomycetes; order Kitasatosporales; family Streptomycetaceae; genus Streptomyces; species Streptomyces sp. NPDC050610. The sequence continues at coordinate 330,752 of NZ_JBFAIV010000001.1, forward strand.
ACGGCCGTCGGCACTCCGCTCTACCGGAAGCTGGGGTTCCAGCCGTCTGGCGAGGAGCTCCTTTCGCGCCCCCTTGGAGATGACCAGAAATGAGAGTCCTGATCATAGGTCTCGGCTATGCCGGAACCCGATTCCTCAACGCGTTTTCACGTACTGCCGCGGAGTCAGAATTTGCCTACGTTGGCCGCAGCCCGAAGGAGAGCCCGCTCCCTTACTTCGATTCCACGACCCGCGCTCTGGCGGAATTCCAGCCCGATGTGGTGGTCGTGACGGTTCCGGACATCGCGCATGCCGAGGCGATTTCGACTCTGGACGGATACCGGGGATTCGTCCTGGCCGAGAAGCCCCTGGCGCTTCCCGGGGAAGATCTGGGGGAAATCGAATCCCACCTGAGTGGGGCCTCTGAGTTCTGCATGGACCTGGTGGAGCGGTACTCCGACGCCACCCGGGTCCTGCGCGCCCATGTCCTGGAACGGGACCTGCGGCTGGTAAGGGCGCACTTCACCTGGGGCAAGGACCGCATCAACGACCACCGCCCGACCAGCGGCGTGCAAAGCGAGGTTATCCACCCGCTGGACCTGGTCCAGTGGATCGCCGGCCGCGGAAGCGACCTGACGCTGGACTCCGTCCTGGGCACCCGGTCCGACTTCTCCGTGTCGGGGGACGACGTACTCGACAGCGTCGCGCTGTCCGCGTGGCTGGACGGCGGCAGGGTCACTGGTTACAGCAGTTTCGTAAACATCACGCGCTCGCGTGAGATCGACTTCGTCTTCCGTGACCCGGAAGGGGAGTTGTACTACGCCAGCGCCGTGTATGACACACCCGCATGGGACGCCGACCGGCTACGCGTGTGGCGCCGGACGTCCGCTGGTGACGAGGTGGTCCGCGAGGTGGACACCCGACAGGAGCCTGTATCTGACGAGGCGCGCACCATCGTGAAGCTGGGCCGCATGACCGAGGACGTCACGGACTTCGTCCTGCGGGGCCGCCAGCCCTCCTCGCCGTTCCCCGGGCTGGCCGACGCGCTCGCCCTCCAGCGCCTACTGAACACGATGGACGCGCAAGTGCGCTCCACGGCGCCGGTTGCCTACTTCCCGGACGGGCGCTCGGTGCTCCAGGAGGCCGACTTGGAGCGCCTGGGCTGACGGGGCCCTGCCACCCCTCCGTCACCCCTTCCATCACCCTCACCACCCCATGCAGAGAGACACAGGGAGACACCATGTGTGGAATAGCAGGCTGGGTCAGCTTTTCCCAAGACGTACGCCAGGACCAGCGCACCCTTGAGGCCCTCACCCAGACCATGGCCTGCCGCGGCCCCGACGCCGGGGGCATGTGGACGGACCGGCACGCCGCGCTCGGTCACCGCCGACTGTCCATCATCGATCTGGACGGCGGCAAGCAGCCCATGGTCGCCGAGAACGACGGCCGCGAGCTGGCCTGCCTCACGTACAGCGGCGAGGTCTACAACTTCAAGGAGCTGCGCGCGGAACTGACCTCTCGGGGCCACTCATTCCGCACGCGCAGCGACACTGAGGTGGTCGTGCGGGGCTACCTCGAATGGGGCGAGGGCATCGTCGACCGGCTCAACGGCATGTTCGCCTTCGCTCTGTGGGACCTGCGTACGCAGACGCTGCTGCTGGTGCGCGACCGTATGGGCGTCAAGCCGCTCTACTACTTCCCCACCTCCGACGGAGTGCTGTTCGGGTCAGAACCCAAGGCCATCCTCGCCCACCCCTCGGTCCCCCGCCGGGTCGGCCAGGACGGTCTGCGCGAGATCCTGGAGATGGTGAAGACTCCCGAGCAGGGGATCTTCAGCGGCATGTACGAGGTGCGCCCCGGTCAGCTGGTGCGGGTCGACCGGTCGGGCCTGACCAAGCGTACGTACTGGGCGCTTGAGGCCCGCGAGCACACCGACGACCTGGACACGACCGTGGATACCGTCCGCGGCCTGCTGGAGGACATCGTCGAGCGCCAGACCGTCTCGGACGTACCTCTGTGCTCCCTGCTGTCGGGCGGCTTGGACTCCTCCGTGATCACCGCGCTGGCCTCGCGCACTCTCGCGGGGCGGGGCGAGGGGCCGGTGCGCTCCTTTTCGGTCGATTTCGAGGAGCACGGGGCCGAGTTCATCGTCGACCCAGTACGCGGTTCCTCGGACACCCCGTTCGTGCACGACCTGGTGAAGCACGTGGGCGCCGACCACAGCGAGATCATCATGAACAGCAGTGAGCTGGCGGACCCTGCATTGCGGGCCAAGGTCCTCCAGGCGCTCGACCTGCCGCCCGCGTATTGGGGCGACATGTGGCCCTCCCTGTACCGCCTCTTCCAGTCGGTCCGGGAACGTTCCACTGTCGCGCTCTCCGGCGAGTCGGCCGACGAGGTGTTCGGAGGCTACCGGTGGTTCTTCGACAACGAGGCCATCGGGGCAGACACGTTCCCCTGGCTCACCTCAGCGACCGGGAAATACTTCGACGGCAAGTCGCTCTTCGACCCCGGTCTCATCCAGAAACTGGACATGCCGGGCTTCCTTCGAGACAGCTATGCCCAGGCGATCTCGGAGACTCCCGAGTTGGCCGGCGAGGACGCCGTAAACCGCCGTATGCGGCAGATGAGTTACGTGAACCTCACCCGCTTCGTGCAAACCCTTCTCGACCGCAAGGACCGGATGAGCATGGCGGTTGGACTCGAAGTGCGCGTCCCGTTCTGCGATCACCGCCTCGTCGAGTACGTCTTCAACACGCCTTGGGAGATGAAGTCGTTTGACGGACGGGAGAAGAGCCTGCTGCGCGCCGCCACCAAGGATCTCCTGCCTGAGTCGATCGTCCAGCGGGTGAAGAGCCCCTACCCGACCACTCAGGACCCGGCGTACGAACTGGGCCTGCGCGTCTCGCTCCACGAGGTGCTCGCCGACTCGTCGTCCCCGGTGCTCCCTCTGCTAGACAACGCCGCGACCAAGGCCCTGCTGGACCGGCCCGTCGGGGACATGAGTGCCCAGTACGACCGTTCGGGACTGGAGATGGCGCTGGGGCTCAACTCCTGGCTCTCCGCCTACAACATCGAGCTGAGCCTCTGACCAGCGGTCGCACCTACCAGAAGGCACCGTGCCCCCGATGCCCGCCCCTGGACAGTCCGCCGTCAGTCGCGAGGGCGGGCGTCGGCCGAGGTGTAGCCGCACTTCGCTGCGAATCCGAGGAGATGATCCAGCAGACCGGGGAAGCGCGCCTCCAACTCCGCCAGACGCAGGGAGTTGTAGCAGCGCGTGCCCTCGGACCGCACCCATAGCACGCCTCCCTCGCGCAGGACCTTGAGGTGGTGGGTCATCGTCGACTTGGCTAGGGAGCCTCCGAGTTCACCAGCAGTGCGCTCCCCGCCGTCCGCGAGCGCGACGGCGATACCCAGCCGGGTGGCGTCGCTCAGCGCGAACAGGACGTCGGGCAGGCAGACGTCTCGGATCTCCGGGTGGAAGTAGTGGCGCACCCCTCAAGAATCGCACAACCGCTCACCCGGCCTCCTGGTCCGCCCCTTGCCATACCTGGCCTGAATGCATTGCTCCCGCTTGCCCTGCCACGCCCAACTCCGCAATGTACCTATGTACCGGATGCTTCGAACAATGGGGAATCAGTGAAACTCGTCTACCTGCTGGGCCTGGGAGCTTTCGCGCTCGGACTCGACGCCTACGTCACCGCAGGCCTACTGCCCGCCATCGCGGATGACTTCGATGCGACCGTCTCCACCACCGGTCAGATGGTCACCGCCTTCACCCTGGCATACGCCATCGCCTCCCCGATCTTCGCCACCCTCCTCTCCGCCTCGCGCGTCCGCACCGGGCTACTGGCCTCCCTGGCCGTCTTTTCCCTCGCCAACGCGGGCTCCGCGCTTGCCGCTTCGCTGCCCGTACTGCTGATCACCCGAGCCCTCGCGGGCGTCGGCGCCGGCCTCTACCTCGCTCTCGCCGCGGCGGCCGCCGCCTCGCTTGTCGACCGCGAACGCCGGGGCCGCGCCCTTGCCGTCATCATGGGCGGCATGAGCTCGGGCACCGTCCTCGGCGTGCCCGCGGGCGTATACATCGCCCAGCACACCAGCTGGCGCGCCACCCTGTGGCTGGTCACCGGCATCGGCATCGTCTCCCTCATCGGGCTGATGCTGCGACTCCCGCAGCTCCCAGCCACCGAAACGGTGAGTCTGCGCCAGCGCGCCCAAGTAGTGACCGACCCCCGAGTCGCCTCGGTCGTGGGCGTCTCACTCCTCGCCGCCGTCGCCAGCCTCGGCCTCTACACCTACTTCGTCCCCGTCATGGCCACCGGCGCCATGGGCAGCGTGGACAACATCACGCCCTACCTCTGGGCGTGGGGCGTCGGCGGCGTGCTCGGCAGCATCCTCATCGGCTCACTCGTCGACAAGGTCCGCCGACCGGCCACCCTGGTCGTCGGCATCCTGGTCATCCTCACCCTCAGCCTGCTCGCCTTCCGACTCACCGCCTCCATCACCCCGCTGCTGGCCCTGCTTCCCATCGCGATCTGGGGCGCGGTCGGCTGGGCACTCCAAGTGCCCCAGCAGAACGATCTGCTGGCCGCACGCGGTGAACGCGGCGGCCCGGTCGCCGTTGCCCTCAACGAATCTGCCCTCTACCTCGGCAGCGCCATCGGCTCGGGCCTCGGCGGTGCCGCCTTCGCCTACGGCTGGAGCGGCTCGGTCCTTCCCCTCTGGGCAGCGGGATTCGCCGCCGCCGCACTACTGCTCCAGCTCACCGCCGTACGCGCCGCGGCCAGGAAGGCCTCCCCCGCCGTCGCACCGAATGCCGTGATCGCGGCGACGGGCGCGACGGACTGACCGCGCGGCTCCTGCCCGCCGGGGAGAGCCGCCAGTTCGCGCCGGTCCTCCCACGCTGCCCGGGCAGTCGTCGGCCACCGAGCAGCCCCTCTCTCCGCTCGTTGGCCGACGACGAGCTGCTCCCTCTCAGGAGCGCTTTCAGAATGCTGGGAGTCTGCGGGCGAGGTTCATGCAGTGAGTGAGTTGGAGGAAGGCGTTGTGGATGTCGTCGCGGGCTTCCCATCGGGTGCGTAGGGGCGCGGTCCATGGAAATGGGAGGTGGTGGCTTCGGCTACCCATCGGGTGCGGCCGAGGCCTGACAACAGCGGGCGGTGCTCGGGGTGATGTTCTGCTTCCTTCTCCTCCAGCCCGTAGCGCTCGGCGATTCGGCCTGAGGCATCGGTCCGGTACCTCAGGCCAGCGCATGATCGCCTATACAGCCGAGCCCGGCTCGCTGTCGGAGGCGGCACTGCGACTCGTGGGCAGCGCGACGGCTCCAGCGGCCCGTACCCGTCGCCGACACGGGTTGTCCCCGTCGGGCAGGTCGGCCCGTCCGGCCGATGGTCGAGCAGGCCACGGAAGCGCGGGGCGAAGCGAAGCCAGACCGTCTGCCTATTTCCGAGCCAGAGCCCCACAAGCGGCGTCGTGAGTGTCAGCACCGGCTGGTCCCTATGCTCGCCGTCAGCGGCCCGGCACCAGTGCCCTCGTCGGGCTCGGCACGCCGAAGTCCGTCAAGGGCTGCGTACTGGTTACCACGTCGACGCGATGCGATCTCGCGTACAAGGCCAAAGCCAAAGAGAACTTCGGTTCGCTGGTGGTCGTGCTCTGAGCGACTGCTGACAGGTAGCGCAGCAACCTCGGCGTCACTCTCATCCGGCCTTGAAGGAGTCGGAGATTGGCGATGCCGCACTCCGCCTCCAGGCGGACCGTCTCGTCTCGGTCGGGTTTCTCGACCAGTCCCACCATCCTCTGCACCGGCCCCTCACCAGTACAGACGATCACTCCGTGGCTGCTTGCCGCGCTGGCGTCGAATAGTGCGGCCAGAACCGCCGGGATGACCGACGGAGTCGCTGTGACGAGCGTGGACAGCGCTGTGTGGGTGGGGTCGACGTTGTCAGCAAAGACCACGTAGAACTCCCCCGTGCGCAGGTGTTCGGAACCGTTCAACACGGAGGTGACATCGGCGGCCCGCTCGATCCTCCTCGACCCGGCCCCGTGCTGACACGTCAGCACGGCTGCCAGAGTCGTTGCGAACGCACTTCAGGCAGGTCAGCGACGTGCTATCGGCTCACTTTGGTGACGAAGAATTTCGTCCCCGCAAGCGGATCTCCTACCTCCGTCTCAGCCCACTGGGGAAGCAGCCCAGGCTCTGCGGCGAGCCGGGAGAGCAGGTCGGTGATGTCATCTGGACTCGCGTTGGTGAGCCTGCACTCCAGGACGGGTTCTCCTGTGGCACTGCTGTACTCGTCTTCTCCCTCCTCAGCCGGGTTGTCGGGCTCCCAACGGCAGATCTCGATGCTCCAGGCTCCCGCGTCCTCCCCGTCCGGCTCCGGAACACGGATGGTCAGGAAGAGGTGGTTCGCGTTATGCGGCTCAGCGAAGATCTCCGGGTACTCGACTGAGAAGAACCCCGAGCCGGCATCCGCGGTTGAGCTCTGTTCGAAGGCAGTGACCAGTACCCGCAGATTCGCCACGGCATCCGCGCGCTGCTCAGCGGTGAGGCCCTCCTCTTGGCGGTCCAGCTGCTCGCGTGCCGTGGTGCTCAGCAGCGGCGATCCGCCTCCATAGGGAACGAACGGCTGCTCGTGGTCCCAGCTGCGCCGGTTTCCTTCCGGTGCAGGGATTGCCTCCGTGGATTCGGCAAGTGTGTCGCGCAGCTCGCGCGCTTCCGTTTCGAGCTCCGCCTCGACCGCGACCCGGACCGGCTGCGGTACGGCGGCAAGTGCATCATCCAGATCAGCCAGCGCCTGATGAAGCTCCAGGCAGACCGACTCGTACCACAGGCTGTGCGCTCCGCTGAGGAGATCGGCACGTGCAGTCCGATCGGTGAGCGCCGCCAGATGTTCCGTGGGATAGCTGGCTACACGCCGCTCACGCTCATCGAAGATGCTTACCGGGACGGTGGCGAGAGCAGAGATCCGGTTGAGCGCCTCAACGACCGGAGCCGCGAGGTCGGGACTGTCGAGGCTTGTCACGGTCGACGACCCGACATCGCCGCCGTCCCGGTAGACGGCCAGGATCTGCGTCTTCCCGCGGTTGGCGTGCTGACAGTAGATGGTCATGCGGCCACCTTCCAGCCACCGGGACACAGCGATCCCGGCAACCAAGGAGTTGGATAGGGAAGGAGGCGGTGGCCCGTGCCGACGCTCCGTGCCTCGAAGAGATCAGCGGTGGCTCAGGTCCTATCCCGAGCTCCCTGCCTACGCTCAGGCTAGCCACCATCCACCTGCCACGACAACCCACAATTTCGGCGAGGTGAACCAACTCCCGTCTTCTGCACGAGGTTTCGCCAGCCGGTGCGGGCGGGATGGGACCGTTCGGTGAATGTGAGGGGTTTCAGCCGAGGTCATCAGCACCTACAGGGACTACCCTCACCCGATGTGCCCGCCCACCGGGCAGACCGCGACGTCGTAGGGCCGGACGAGCCGCTCGGAGATGAAGTCGGCGTTGGTCCCCCAGTCCGGGCGGAGCCGCCGGGCGAGGATCAGACCCGTCACGCGGACTGCGCCCGCCTGCCGCAGGGCCGCCGCAGCGGACTGGAGGTGGCTTCCGGTAACCCACGTGTCGTCAACGAGCACGATGTGCCGACCGCACACCGCCTCATGGTCCGATACAGCGAAGAAGTCGTGCTGGAACACGCGCCGCTGATCACTGTCTCCCCGATCGCCCGCAGCGGCTGACAGTGCAACAGCCGGGAGCCGGGGGAGCAGGTAGGCCGCCAGGGTTTCCAGCGGATGCGGCGTCGGCCGGCCGCCCAGCGAGGGCACCACCGCGAACGCATCCACCGGCCCGAACCGTCCGGCGTCCAGGCACGCGCGGTGCATGACGCCGAAGTGCGCGGCGAGACCCGCCGTCCGCATCCACGAGGGATTGGCCGGGCCCGGCGAGGCGGCCTTGTAGCGGTGCATGTCCCAGTCGGACTGGCTGCCCGCGACGGAGTACGCGACGAAAACGGCCCTGTCCGCCGTCTCCGCACCAAGCTCCTGCGCCTGACGGCGATGCGCCGCACATGCGGAACACAGCGCCCCGCCATCAGCCAGAGGACCCGCGCACACTGCACAGATGCCGCGGGCAGCACGGACAGGTGCCAGGAAATGATCGGTGAACCGAGTACGGGCGATGATCTCGGCAGACCGAGCAGCCCTGCCATCTCCCGAATGCCGCGTCACGGCAGGTCGACGAGGTCCCGCAGCAGCCGGTCCATGTCCGCCGGGCGACGCACGATCTCATCCAGCACCGCCAGGGCCTCATCGACCGCGTCAGCGACGTGGACATCGGGCCGGTCCAGCAGCTCACGCGCCCAGTCGTTCCCCTCAAGCGCCGAACGCAGCAAAATCACCGGGCGGCCGTGCTCGACCGCCTTACGCGCCTGGATACGCGTACCGCTGCGCGGCCCCGCCGCCATGATCACCGTGGCCAGGCAGTACGCCGACATCGTGCCGTTCCGCCGCGGAAACGTCGTCTTTGACGGCGGAGTCTCCGGCCAGAACGGCGACAACACCAGCCCCGACGCCACAACCCTGCGGTGCAGGGCAAGATTCTCCGGCGGGTAGGCGTGATACACGCCAGTACCAATCACGCCGACCGCCCGCCCACCCGCATCCAGCGCAGTCGCGGTCGCAGCCGTATCGATCCCCGCCGCCAACCCGGACACCACACTCAGGCCGCGCGCAACGAGACCCTCGGCAAGAGCGGCCGTCCGAGCAAGATCACGCTGCGCGGCGCTGCGCGAGCCGACCACGGCCACCCCGGCATCCCCAGGACGCGCTTCTCCACGGGTGAAGACGAGCCCAGGGGCGTCGAAAGCACTGCTCAGCTGGTGCGGATAGTCCGCCTCGGTCAGCGCACGCACCCCGATCCCCTGCGCCGCCCAACGCTCCAACTCGGCCCGCGCAGCGGGCAGCTCCTCCTGAACAGGGCCGCCGAAGAGAGACTGCTGCTCCTCATCGAGGAGCCGAGAGGCGCTACCGGCCTCCATCACCCGCGCCACGGCCTCGCGCTCCTGCCGCTCCGTACGGGCACGCCGAAGCAGTACGACCATCGCCGCCCGCTCGTCCTCCCAGCGCTCCTGCATACGTCCGACGATACCGCCCACCCACGACAGCAACCCTGAAACGGACCGCTGCCCTCTCAGGCCGCCCCCTGTCACTCTGCGCAAAGACCGGGAGCCCGACAGGGGAGAAACAACCGCCCCGAACCCCATGAACAAAGGCCACGCATACCGCGTGTCAGCACCACCGTGCTGACACGTCAGCGCGGGAAATCGGGACAAAAACACCCCTCTAATCGCGTTTCCGCAGATCAGAGGGGTGCATATGTGTGGAGCCTAGGGGAGTCGAACCCCTGACATCTGCCATGCAAAGACAGCGCTCTACCAACTGAGCTAAGGCCCCGTCCCCGACCAGGGTACCGGCTACCGGACGGCATTCCCGACCGGGTATCGCTCGCGCGTACCGCGCTCCGTAGGATGCACCGCAAGATTCGCGGCAGCGAAGCGAAGGGGAGAGCGAGATGGACGCAGCACAGCAGGAAGCCACCGCCCGCGCACGAGAGCTACAGCGAAGCTGGTACGGAGAGCCGCTCGGGGCGCTCTTCCGCCGTCTCATCGACGATCTCGGCCTCAACCAGGCCCGCCTCGCGTCCGTGCTCGGTCTCTCCGCCCCGATGCTGTCCCAGCTCATGAGCGGTCAGCGGGCGAAGATCGGCAACCCTGCTGTGGTCCAACGCGTCCAGGCCCTCCAGGAGTTGTCGAGCCAGGTCGCGGACGGCAGCGTCAGCGCCGCCGAGGCCGCGGACCGCATGGAGGAGGTCAAGAAGACCTCGGGCGGCTCGGTGCTGAACACCACCCAGACCACCGCGAGCAGCGGCGCCCCGACCGTACGGCGCGTGGTGCGGGAGATCCAGTCGCTGCTGCGCTCCGTCGCCGCGGCCGGCGACATCATCGAGGCGGCGGACACACTGAGCGCCTCCCACCCCGAACTGTCGGAGTTCCTGCGGGTGTACGGCGCGGGGCGGACCGCGGAGGCGGTCGCGCACTACGAGGCGCACCAGAGCTGACGACCGGAAGCCGACCGGGAGCTGACCGGGCCGAGGTGGGGGTGGGCACAGCGCGATGGGTGAGGTCTTCGCCGGCCGGTACGAGCTGGTCGACCCGATCGGGCGCGGCGGCGTGGGCGCCGTCTGGCGCGCGTGGGACCAGCGGCGACGGCGCTACGTGGCAGCGAAGGTACTGCAGCAGAGCGACGCGCACACCCTGCTGAGATTCGTACGGGAACAGGCGCTGCGCATCGATCATCCGCATGTGCTGGCGCCGATGAGCTGGGCGGCCGACGACGACAAGGTGCTGTTCACCATGGATGTGGTGCGCGGCGGCTCGCTGGCCCATCTCATCGGGGATTACGGCCCGTTGCCGCCCGTCTTCGTGTGCACGCTGCTCGACCAGCTGCTGTCGGGGCTGACGGCCGTACACGCCGAGGGGGTCGTGCACCGCGATATCAAGCCCGCCAACATCCTGCTGGAGGCGACCGGCACCGGCCGCCCGCACCTGCGGCTCTCCGACTTCGGCATCGCGATGCGCAAGGGCGAACCGCGCCTCACGGACTCCAACTTCGTCATGGGCACGCCCGGTTACTTCGCGCCGGAGCAGATGCTGGGCGAGGAACCCGACTTTCCCGCCGACCTCTTCGCCGTCGGCCTCGTCTCCCTCTACTTGCTCACCGGCCGCAAACCGGACGCGGAAGCCCTCGTACAGCTCTTCCTCGACCACGGCATGCCCAGCGCCCCTTCGGAGGTGCCGGAACCGCTGTGGCAGGTGATCGCCCATCTGCTGCAGCCGGACCCGTACGCGCGGTTCCGTACGGCTACGGGGGCGCGGAAGGCGCTGACCGCCGCGGTGGAACTGCTGCCGGAACCGGCCTTCGACGAAGAGGTCATCGAGGTCTTCGACCAGCTCGGGCCGCTGCCCGCGGGGTTCGGACCGGACGGCCCGGAGCGGACGGGACGAACGACGCAGACGGCACAGACGGCACAGACGGAGAACCGGGCAGATCGAACAGATCCGGGCACAGAAGCGGGACCGCGGGGCGAGGCGCCGACGCCCGAGTCCGCCGCGCCGGGCCCCTCCATGTCCGATACGGGCAGCTTCCCTTTCCCACTTCCGGGCTCCACGGCTTCGCAGCCCCGTCCGGCACAGCAGGCACAGCAGACACAGCAGGAGCGGCAAGCACAGCCCAGCCGGCAACAAGCGCAGCAGGGTCAGCAGCAGCCACCGGAACAGTCACAGGAACAGCAGCTCCCACACCCCCCGCCCCACGCACCCCACACTCCCCAAGCCCCCCTGCCGCCCGCCTATCCCCCCACCCGCCCGTACTCCTCGCCGCGGCCCGCCACGCCCTACCGGCACGCAGCCGCCCGTAAACGCCAACCGGGACCGCCCCCGAAGGTCGCCGTCCCGGTCGTGATCGTCGCGCTGCTCTGCCTGGCCGTGGGCATCTGGGCGCTCTCCGTCAGCTGATTCACATCAGCAACGAATCAATTCACGTGAGCAAACACCATGTGGAACGATTCCGGGCCGCCCGCGGGAGCGATCTCCCCCGACAACGGAAACGGGGCCCCGACCGCCTCAGCGGTCAGGGCCCCGTCCGGGGTAGTCGTCTCACACACCCGAACCTGCGGGCACGGAGTCGGTCGCCTCCGTCCACAGATCCTGCTCGGCGCGATCCGCCTGGATCTGGCGGTACACGAGGAGACCGCCGATGGCGGCCAGGGCGACCAGGAGAAGCTTCTTCACCGCGCGACCTCGTCTTTCATTGACGTAGGGGACCTTCTGGTGGCCGATGATACACACCACCCGATATCGATCGGTGACCTGCGTCCTCCGTCAACTGCGCACCCGCACAAAATGAATCGGCCGGGCCGGGGAATTCCCGTACAGGCCGGTCAGGGCCGGTTGGGGCCGGCGGGCCCCGAGCCCGCGCCCGCCCGCTCTCCGAGGAGGCGCAATTGAAAATGCACATGCCAGATCAGTCGGCGCCCCACATTTGCCGATGCTCACGACGGACGCTCACTTTCCATGATGGAAAATAGATGGCATGGTGGAAAGAGGAGACTGGCGGAGATTCCGGCGGAGGACTCGGGAGTACGTGATGGAGCAGCACACCACCGGCGAAGAGCCGACCGGAACCACCTCGCCGCCCCCACCGCCCCCTGTGTCCCTTGCATCCCCCGCGTCCTCCGCGACGCCCCTGTCGCCCGAAGCCGCGACGCGTGCCCTGCGGGACGTCGAGGACGCCCGGACGCGGGCCCGGTTCCAGGCCCGTACCGTGCCCGCCTGGTACGGGCCGGCGGCCGGCGCCGTGATCGCGATCTACATCATCCTCGCGCAACGGTTCCTGGAGTCCGGCAAGGTCGTCATCCAGCTATGGGTCGCGTTGCCGCTGGCCGCGCTGGCGGCCTTCGCGCTCAGGCGGATCGCACGGCGGAGGAGGGGCGTGATACCGCCTGACCACGAACCCTCCGAGGCCGAGCGCTGGAAGCGGATACTCACCATCCTGCTCCCCAGCTCCGTCGCCGCCTGCCTGTTGGGAGGCGCGTGCGCGGCCCTCGGCGGCAGCGCGCACGTCGCCGTCGCCGTCCTGGCCGTCACCCTCGGGCTCGGCTTCTGGGCCGGGTTCGCCTGGCGCAACATCGCGATCAGCCGCCGGCTGCGCGAGACGCGGCAACTGCGGGGCACGGCGTGACCGCCGATCCGCCGGAACCTCGGAGACCGCGGGTACCTCTGAGACCGCAGGCGCCCGCCCTTGACGAGACGCTGCACAACCCCACCCGGCTGGCCGTGGCGGCGTTCCTGTCCGCTTGTGCCGAAGCCGAGTTCGCGGTGGTACGCGACCACTGCCAGGTATCCGACTCGGTGCTGAGCAAGGCCGCCTCGGCCCTGGAAGCCGCCGGATACGCGGAGATCCGCAAGGGCTATGTCGGCAAGCGGCCGCGCACCTGGCTCTCCCTCACTCCTGAGGGGCACCGCTCGCTGACGCAGCACGTCACGGCCCTCCAGGAGATCGTCTCCGCCGCCCGGGACGCCAGCGCGACCGTACAGACCCCACCGGCCGAGCCGTAGCCGCAGACGCAGCCGCACAGCCGCTGATCCCCCACCGCCGAGCTCGTACAGGTCGGCACGCAGCAAGCGGAGCAAGCGGCACGCGACGCACGCCACACGGCGCCGCACACGCCACCACCCGCCGCTACGTCTCGACAGCGAGTATGCGACCGGCGGTCCGTCCGAACCGAGCCCGCTCAGCAGCCGGCAGGCCGCTGGTCAGCGCCTCAAGGCGACGGGCGACATCGGCGCGGAAGGCCGCCTCGGTCTGCCGCCCCTGTTCGGTCAGTTCGACCCGGGAGGCGCGTCGGTCACCGGGCACCGCCACCCGCCGCACCAGGCCACGTCGCTCGGCCCGGTCCACGAGCCCGGTCACGCTGGCCCGCTCGACTTCGAGCAGAACGGCCAGTTCGGTCATGGCGGGGGTACGCCCCTTCAATACACCCAGCAGGCGGGCCTGCCCCGGCGAGGTGCCGTGCTCGGCACACGCCTGCTCGACGGCTGCCTGCACCCGGAAAGACAGTTGCACCAGCGCATCCGTCAGCGCCAGGCCCTCGCCCTCGCCCTCGCCCTCGCCATCACCCTTGTCCATGCACTCCTCCTCGTTCACCGCGCCCGCCCGGCCCCGAAGGCAGAAACTAAGGCACCCATATAGTATGGGTAACTAAGTAGAATGGTTCAATCCGACCATCCAGACAACCGCTCCCTCAGGAGTCCCCCATGTACGCAGCTGTCGTCACCGCTTTCGGCCAACCGCCCCGCTACCAGCCCTTCCCCGACCCCAGCCCCGCCGACGGCGAGAAACTGATCAGGGTTCTGGCGGCGGGCCTGCACCCCCGCGTCCGGTCCGGCGCGGCCGGCACCCACTACACCAGCGACAACACCCTGCCCTTGGTCCCCGGCTTCGACGGCGTCGGGCTCACCGAGGACGGCACCCGGGTCTTCTTCGGCGGCCTCAAGGCCCCCAACGGCAGCATGGCCGAATATGTCGCCGTCCCCGCCGACGCCCTGGTCGAGCTGCCGGACGGAGTCGACGACGCCACGGTGGCCGGGGCGATGAACCCGGCGATGTCCGCCTGGCTCGCCCTCACCCGGCGCACGCGGCTCAAGCCCGGCGAGAACGTACTGGTCCTGGGTGCCACGGGCAACGCCGGACAGATGGCCGTACAACTCGCCCGCCTCCTCGGCGCGAAGACCGTGACCGCCGCCGGACGCGACCCGCAAGCCCTGGCCAAGCTGCCCGGCATGGGCGCCGACCACACCGTTTCCCTCGCCGCGGACGACGACACCGTCGCCCGGCGCCTGGCCGAGACGGCGGCGGACGCCGACGTCGTGGTCGACTACCTTTGGGGCCACCCCACCGAGACCGCCCTCGCCGCCCTCGCCGCCGCCCGTACGGACGCCGCCCACCGGCTGCGCTGGGTGCACGTCGGCGCCATGGCGGGCGCGAGCATCACGCTCCCCGGCGCGGCCCTGCGCAAGACGAACATCGACTTCCGCGGCAGCGGCCAAGGCTCCGTCTCGCCCGCCGACATGCACACCGCCCACAAGGATCTCGCCGCCCGCCTCCCCACGGCCGGCCTCACGATCGATACGGTCACGCTGCCCCTGAGCGAAGCCGAAACCGCGTGGGCCGCTGCCACCCCCACCGGCACGCGCATGGTCCTGCTGCCCTGACGCCCGACTGGGAGGGGCCCCCTCGCACCCACCCCAAACCGACCGGTCGGCATACCGCCACCCCACCCACCCCCGGCCCTGGAGGAATTCCGGAGGAACAAGCTCCAAGCACGCAGAAAGCCCGGTCCTTCCATAGAAGGACCGGGCTTCCAGCCTGGCGTTATGCCTCTGTTGCTCTGTGGGGCTAACAGGACTTGAACCTGTGGCCTCTTCCTTATCAGGGAAGCGCTCTAACCGTCTGAGCTATAGCCCCGCGCTGCACCGAAAGATTAGCGCACCCAGGGCCAAGTCCCAAAATCGATAGCCGCCGCCCTACTCGTCCTCGGCGAGCGTGAGCTCCACGCCCCCCACGAACCCGGCCGACAGGTTGTAGATGAAGGCCCCCAGCGTCGCCAGCGCCGTCGCCAGGACCACGTCGATCACCGCGATGACCGACGTGAACAGCAGCACTCGCGGCAGCGACAGGAACGACTGGAGGTCGAAACCGCCGCCGTTGTTGGAGCCCGTCGCCTCGCTGATCGTCCCGCCGACGGTGGAGAAGACGCCCATGGCGTCCATCACCATCCACAGCACCGACGCCGCCACGATCGTGCACACACCCAGCGCGATCGACAGCAGAAAACTGACCTTCATCACCGACCACGGATCGGCTTTCGCCACCCGCAGCCGTGCCTTGCGCGTACGCGGCTCCGTACGGATACCGGTGCGCGGTTTCTTCACGCCGTGCTGTTCCGATCCGCCCGCGGCGCCACCACCCGTACCGCCTCCGGCACCACCGCCCGTACGCTCCGCCGGCGGCGCGTACGCCTGCGGCGGGTGGTACGGCTGCGCGGGCTGCTGCTGCCCCCGACGCTCGCCGGGCAGCGGCCCCGACGCATACGCGTCGTACGGCTGCGACCCTCGGGTGTCCGTCACGGTTCCCCCCTGGGAGTCTGCGGCAGCACCCCGGGCGCCGGCCGTATCGGTCGCGGGCCTGCCAGGCTTCCGCCCCCCGGCACCCGCACCGCCCGCCGCGGCGCCCGTGGCTCCACTCAAGACTTACTCCTCGGTCTCCTCGGCCGAAGGCGCTTCGCCCTCGGCCGCCTCGGGCCCGTCATCCGCGGCTGCGTCGGCCAACTCCACGACCTCTTCAGCCTCGCGACCGGCCTCGGCGTTCCTGGCGATGCCCACAACAGCATCGCGCTTACCCAGGTTGATCAGTTGGACGCCCATGGTGTCACGGCCCGTCTCCCTGACCTCGCTGACCCGCGTACGGATCACCCCGCCGCTCAGCGTGATGGCCAGGATCTCATCGCTCTCCTCCACCACCAGTGCGCCGACCAGCGAGCCGCGAACCTCCACGATCTTGGCGGCCTTGATACCCAGACCGCCGCGACCCTGGACGCGGTACTCATCGACATTCGTACGCTTCGCGTAACCGCCATCCGTAGCGGTGAAGACGAACGTACCGGCACGCACCACATTCATCGAGAGGAGCTCGTCGCCCTCCCGGAAGCTCATCCCCTTGACGCCCGAAGTGGCGCGCCCCATGGGACGCAGAGCTTCGTCCGTGGCGGTGAACCGGATCGACTGCGCCTTCTTGCTGATGAGAAGTAGATCATCTTCGGAGGAGACCAACTCCGCGCCGATCAGCTCGTCCTCGGTCCCGTCCTCCGCCTCCCGGAGGTTGATCGCGATGACACCACCCGAACGCGGGGAATCGTAGTCCTTGAGCGAAGTCTTCTTCACCAGGCCCGACTTCGTCGCCAGGACCAGGTACGGAACCGCCTCGTAGTTCCGGATCGCCAAGATCTGCGCGATCTGCTCGTCCGGCTGGAAGGCGAGCAGGTTGGCCACGTGCTGGCCCCGCGCGTCCCGGCCGGCGTCCGGCAGCTCGTACGCCTTCGCCCGGTACACCCGGCCCTTGTTGGTGAAGAACAGCAGCCAGTGGTGGGTGGTGGAGACGAAGAAGTGGTCGACGATGTCGTCCTGCTTCAGCTTCGTGCCCCGCACGCCCTTGCCGCCGCGCTTCTGCGAGCGGTAGTCCTCGCTCTTCGTCCGCTTGACATAGCCGCCCTTGGTGATCGTGACGACGATGTCCTCTTCGGCGATCAGGTCCTCGATGGACATGTCGCCGTCGAAGGGCACCAGCTTCGAGCGCCGGTCGTCGCCGAACTTGTCGACGATCGCCTGGAGCTCCTCGCTGATGATCTGCCGCTGCCGCTCCGGCGAGGCGAGGATCGCGTTGTACTCGTTGATCTTCGACTGAAGTTCGTCGTGCTCAGCGGTGATCTTCCGGTGCTCCAGCGCGGCGAGGCGCCGCAGCTGCATCTCCAGAATCGCGTTCGCCTGGATCTCGTCGATCGTCAGCAGCCCCATCAGGCCCTCACGCGCGATGTCGACGGTGTCACTGCGCCGGATCAGCGCGATGACCTCGTCGATGGCGTTGAGCGCCTTCAGCAGGCCGCGCAGGATGTGCGCGCGCTCCTCGGCCTTGCGCAGCCGGAACCGCGTCCGCCGGACGATGACCTCGACCTGGTGCATCACCCAGTTGCGGATGAACGCGTCGATCGACAGCGTGCGCGGCACCCCGTCGACCAGCGCCAGCATGTTCGCGCCGAAGTTCGTCTGCAGGTCGGTGTGCTTGTACAGGTTGTTCAGCACGACCTTGGCGACGGCGTCCCGCTTGAGGACGACCACCAGCCGCTGGCCCGTACGCGAGGAGGTCTCGTCCCGTACGTCCGCGATGCCGCCGACCCTGCCGTCCTTCACCAGGTCGGCGATCTTCTGCGCGAGGTTGTCCGGGTTCACCTGGTACGGCAGCTCGGTGACCACCAGGCACTGCCGGTTCTGGATCTCCTCGACCGCCACGACCGCGCGCATCGTGATCGAGCCGCGGCCCGTGCGGTACGCCTCCTCGATGCCCTTGCGGCCCACGACCAGCGCACCGGTCGGGAAGTCCGGGCCCTTGATGCGGTCGATGAGCGCTTCGAGCAGCTCCTCCGGCGTCGCCTCGGGATTCGCCAGATACCACTGGGCGCCCTCCGCCACCTCGCGGAGATTGTGCGGCGGGATATTGGTCGCCATGCCGACCGCGATGCCCGCCGAACCGTTGATCAGCAGGTTCGGGAACCGGGCCGGCAGCACCGTCGGCTCCTGGTTGCGGCCGTCGTAGTTGTCCTGGAATTCGACGGTCTCCTCGTCGATGTCCCGGAGCATCTCCATGGCCAGCGGCATCATCTTGCATTCGGTGTACCGCATGGCCGCGGCCGGGTCATTGCCCGGAGAACCGAAGTTGCCGTTGGAATCGACCAGCGGCATCCGCATCGACCAGTGCTGCGCCAGGCGCACCAGCGCGTCGTAGATCGAGGAGTCGCCGTGCGGGTGGTACGTACCCATCACGTCGCCGACGACGCGCGCGCACTTGTAGAAGCCCTTCTCGGGCCGGTAACCGCCGTCGTACATCGCGTAGAGCACGCGCCGGTGCACGGGCTTCAGGCCATCGCGCACATCGGGCAGCGCACGCGAGACGATCACGCTCATCGCGTAGTCGAGATACGAGCGCTGCATCTCCGTTTCGAGCCCGACGGGCTCGACGCGCATTCCCACGCCTTCCACGGCGGCGGGCTCGCCCTCCGGGGTCACGGAACCCACGGGAATGTCAGGTGTCTCGTCGGCCATTGCTGTTCAAAGTCCTTTCGAGCTGCGGCTGGAAAATCCCCTGGCGTATCGCCGGGGACATGCCGGCAGGGCTCAGATGTCGAGGAAACGGACGTCCTTGGCATTGCGCTGGATGAACGAGCGCCGAGCCTCGACGTCCTCGCCCATGAGCACCGAGAACAGGTCGTCCGCCTGCGCCGCGTCGTCCAGGGAGACCTGGCCCAGCACGCGGTGGTCGACGTCCATGGTGGTGATGCGCAGCTCCTCGGCGTTCATCTCGCCGAGGCCCTTGAAGCGCTGGACCGAATCGTCCCTGATCCGCTTCCCGTTCTCCCGGCCGAGCTGGATCAGCGCGTCCCGCTCGCGGTCGGAATACGCGTACTCGAAGTCGTCCCGGCCCCACTTGATCTTGTAGAGCGGGGGGCGCGACAGATAGACGTGACCCGCCTCGACCAGCGGCCGCATAAAGCGGAAGAGGAAGGTGAGCAGCAGGGTGTTGATGTGCTGGCCGTCGACGTCGGCGTCCGCCATCAGAATGATCTTGTGATAGCGGAGCTTCTCGATCTCGAAGTCCTCGTGCACACCGGTGCCGAACGCCGAGATCAGCGCCTGGACCTCGGTGTTCTGGAGGATCTTGTCGATCCGGGCCTTCTCCACATTGAGGATCTTGCCCCGGATCGGGAGGATCGCCTGGTACTGCGGATTACGGCCCGACTTCGCCGAGCCGCCGGCCGAGTCGCCCTCGACGATGAAGATCTCGCACTTCGTCGGATCGTTCGACTGGCAGTCGCTCAGCTTGCCCGGCAGAGAGGCGCTCTCCAGCAGCCCCTTGCGCCGCGTGAGATCCCGCGCCTTTCGCGCCGCGACCCGCGCCGTGGCCGCCGTGATCGCCTTGCGGATAATGTCCGCGGCCTCATTGGGATTACGGTCGAACCAGTCCGTCAGGTGCTCGTGCACCACCCGCTGCACAAAGGTCTTCGCCTCCGTGTTGCCCAGCTTCGTCTTCGTCTGGCCCTCGAACTGCGGCTCGCCGAGTTTGATCGAAATGATCGCCGTCAGACCCTCGCGAATGTCCTCGCCGGTGAGGTTGTCGTCCTTCTCCCGGAGGAACTTCTTCTCCCGCGCGTAACGGTTGACCAGACCGGTCATCGCCGCACGGAAACCCTCTTCGTGCGTACCGCCCTCATGCGTGTGGATCGTGTTCGCGAAGCTGTACACGCCCTCGCTGAACTGGCTGTTCCACTGCATCGCGACCTCAAGGGAGAGCATCCGCTCCTTGTCCTCGGCCTCGATGTCGATCACCGTCGGGTGAATCAGCTCACCCTTGCGGGAATTCAGGTACTTCACGAAGTCGACGATGCCGCCCTCGTAGTGGTACCGGACCGTGAGCGGCTTGCCCTCCTCGTCGACGTGATCGGCGCGCTCGTCCGTCAGCGAGATGTTCAGTCCCTTGTTCAGGAACGCCATCTCCTGGAAACGCCGCGCCAGCGTCTCGAAGGAGTACTCCGTGGTCTCGAAGATGTCGCCGTCGGCCCAGAAGGTGACGGTCGTGCCCGTCTCCTCCGTCTCCTCGTTGCGCTGCAGCGGAGCCGTCGGCGTACCGAGCTTGTAGTCCTGGGTCCAGCGGTAGCCGTCCGTCTTGACGTCGACCGACACCTTGGTCGACAGCGCGTTGACGACCGACACACCGACACCGTGCAGACCGCCGGAGACGGCGTAACCGCCGCCGCCGAACTTGCCGCCCGCGTGCAGCACCGTCAGCACGACCTCGACCGCGGGCTTGCCCTCGGAGGGGACGATGCCCACCGGGATGCCGCGGCCGTTGTCGATCACGCGCACCCCGCCGTCCGGCAGGATCGTGACATCGATCGTGTCCGCGTGGCCGGCCATGGCCTCGTCGACGGAGTTGTCGACGACCTCCTGCACCAGGTGGTGCAGGCCCCGCTCACCGGTCGAGCCGATGTACATACCGGGACGCTTACGGACCGCGTCCAGACCCTCAAGGACCGTGATCGCACTGGCGTCGTACGACGGCTCGCCGCCGGCGGCGCCCGTTGGGGCCCCTTCTGTCTGGGGAACGGTGATGTTCTCGTTGGGGTTGCCGGAATCGGCCACGAAGCGCCCTTTCTGGCACAGCACAAGCCGTCGTCCCCTGCTTGCGGCGGGGATTCCCCGTTCCGGGGCAGGCAGGAGCGGCTGCGTCGTTCGACATGTTCCGCGAGTCGGCGGGATTGCTACCAGTCTACCGGTAGCGCTGACATGAATGGGGGTTTGGCGGTACCTGAGTCCTCATGTGCCGCCCTGAACCGCCAACCGCCGACTCCCTATATGTGCACCCGGCCTTCAGGAGGCTCACAGCGGCACTCAGCGCTTCGGGCTGTCAACCACCCGCTACCGTGAGCGGAGTCTCAGCCCCCACCCCCGTCTCACCCGTACGTATCCCCGGGACCACGGCTCCCCGGCGCCCGCAGCGGCCCGTACCGGCGCCCCGGCCCGCCGGGCCCCGACACCTTGATCAGCCGGACCGTGCCCTGCCCCAGATCCGCGTTCAGTCGAGCCACCAACTGCGGTGCCAGCAAACGGAGTTGAGTCGCCCAGGCGGTCGAATCGCACAGCACCGTCAGCACCCGGGCGTCCTCGTCGTACCGCTGCGGCTCGCAGTGCTGCGCCACCTCCGGGCCCACCATCTGCGGCCAGCGCCCCATCACGCCGCCCACCGCCGCGGGCGTCTCCCAGCCACGCTCCGTGATCAACCGGTTGATCGCCGCACCCAGCGGCAGGGGATCACGGCCGTCCGCACGCGCTCCGGAGCGCACGCCCCCACGCCGGGCCTGCCGCTTCTGCTGCACCGCGTTGCCCCGCGCCCGCGCCTGCTCCTTCGCCGCGCGCAGCGCCACCCGCGCCAGATCCACCCCGGACGGCTCCGGCGACGGGGGCGGGGACGCGGACGAGGCCGCCGACGGCTGTTCGGCGGACGACGAAGGCTGCCCCGAGGGCGACGGCCGCCCAGGGGACGAAGGCTGCTCCGAGGAAGACGACCGGCCCGGAGACGGCTGCCGGCCCGAGGACGGCTGCCGGCCCGAGGGCGACCGGGGCTGCGAAGAGGCGCCCCACGGCTGCTCACTCATACGCGCTCGACCACGCCCTCCGACACCGCGAACCGCGCCCCCGCCAGCACACCCGGCACATCGTCGCCCACCGCCGCCGTCACCAGCACCTGCTCACCCGGCGCGACCAGCTCCGCCAGCCGCTCCCGCCGCCGCACATCCAGCTCCGCGAAGACATCGTCCAGCACCAGCACCGGCTCACCGCCCTCGGCGCGCAGCAGCTCGTACGAGGCCAGCCGCAGCGCCAGCGCGTACGACCAGGACTCGCCGTGGCTCGCGTACCCCTTCGCCGGCAGCCGGCCCAGATTCAGCAGCAGATCGTCCCGGTGCGGGCCCACCAGCGTCACCCCGCGCTCGATCTCCTGCTTGCGCGCCCCCTCCAGCGCCGCGAGCACCAGCTCGAACAGCTCCTCCCGGCCCGGCGTCCCCGCCTCGCCAGGGGCCCCCGCGGGCGCCTCGGGAAGCGCGTCGCCCATCGAACCGCGATACCCCATCCCCACCGGGCCACCCCCCGGCGCCAACTGCTCGTACGCCTTGTCGGCCAACGGCTGCAGCGTCGCCACCAGATCCAGCCGCGCCGCCAGCAGCTCCGCCGCCGCCCGCGCCAGATGCTGGTCCCACACGTCCAGCGTCGACAGATCCAGCTGCCGGCCGCCGTGGCGGCGCGCCATCGCCGCGGTCTTGAGCAGCGTGTTGCGCTGCTTGAGCACCCGGTCGTAGTCCGAGCGCACGCCCGCCATCCGCGGCGACCGGGCCGTGATCAACTCGTCCAGAAAACGCCGCCGCTCGCCCGGATCGCCCTTGACCAGCGCCAGATCCTCCGGCGCGAACAGCACCGTACGCACGATGCCCAGCACATCCCGTGGCCTGACCTGCGACGACCGATTGATACGGGCCCGGTTCGCCCGCCCCGGATTCAGCTCCAGCTCGACCAGCTGCTGCCGCTCGTCCTGCACCACCTGGGCCCGGACGATCGCCCGCTCCGCCCCCATCCGCACCAGCGGCGCGTCGGAGGAGACCCGGTGGCTGCCGAGGCTCGCCAGATAGCCGACCGCCTCGACGAGATTGGTCTTCCCCTGCCCATTGGGCCCCACGAAAGCCGTGACGCCCGGATCGAGCGGAACCTCGACCCGGGCGTACGAGCGGAAGTCGGCCAGCGACAAATGCGATACGTGCATGGGTGCGCGCCGACCTCTCCCGGCTGCCTACTGCGTAGCTGAGCTGCTTACTTCGTGTTCTCGACGGCGTGGCCACCGAACTGGTTGCGCAGCGCGGCGATCATCTTCATCTGCGGGGAGTCGTCCTGCCGGGACGCGAACCGCGCGAACAGCGACGCGGTGATCGCCGGCAGCGGCACCGCGTTGTCGATCGCGGCCTCCACCGTCCAGCGGCCCTCGCCCGAGTCCGCGGCGAACCCGCGCAGCTTCTCCAGGTGCTCGTCGTCGTCGAGCGCGTTGACGGCCAGGTCGAGCAGCCAGGAACGGATGACCGTGCCCTCCTGCCAACTGCGGAAGACCTCGCGGACGTCGGTGACGGAGTCGACCTTCTCCAGGAGCTCCCAGCCCTCGGCGTAGGCCTGCATCATCGCGTACTCGATGCCGTTGTGGACCATCTTGGCGAAGTGCCCGGCCCCGACCTTGCCCGCGTGGACCGAGCCGTACTCGCCCTCCGGCTTGAGCGCGTCGAAGACCGGCTGCACCTTCGCGACGTCCTCGGCGGCGCCGCCGTACATCAGGGCGTAACCGTTCTCCAGCCCCCAGACACCGCCCGAGACGCCGCAGTCGACGAAGCCGATGCCCTTGGCCGCCAGCTCCTCCGCGTGCTTCTCGTCGTCCGTCCAGCGGGAGTTGCCGCCGTCCACGAGCACATCGCCGGGCGAGAGCAGCTCGGACAGCTCGTCGACGGTGGACTGGGTCGCCGCGCCCGCGGGGACCATGACCCACACCACGCGCGGACCCTTGAGCGAGTCCACGAGCTCATTGAGGCTCTGGACATCCGCGAGGTCCGGATTGCGGTCGTATCCGATGACGGTGTGGCCTGCGCGGCGAATGCGCTCGCGCATGTTGCCGCCCATCTTGCCGAGACCGACGAGACCGAGCTCCATCAGTGATCCTCTATGCCGTAGTCGTTGCGATTCGTACCTGAGGCCGAGCCTACGCCCGCGAGTGCGTGCACACCTGTGGGCTCATCCGCTCATCGGCCGACCGGCGGCCGGGCGGGCCGGAGCAGGGGCGAGACCCCCGATTTCCGACCCGCCCGCCCGATGTCCGGGCGTCAGCCGGAGAGCCGCACCGGCATGATCAGGTACTTGTACGCCTCGTCCGCCTCGGCGTCCACGGCCGGCCGGCCGCTGAGCAGCGCCGGCTTCGTGGAGGTCGTGAAGGAGAGTTGGGCGACGGGCGAGTCGATCGCCGACAGCCCCTCCAGCAGGAAGCCCGGGTTGAAGGCGATCGAGATGTCGTCCCCGTCGAGCTGGGCGTCGACGCGCTCCACAGCCTGTGCGTCGTCGCTGGAGCCCGCCTCCAGGATCAGCACACCCTGCTCGAAGCTGAGCCGCACCGGCGTGTTCCGCTCGGCCACCAGCGCCACACGCTTGACGGCCTCGACGAACGGCGCGGTCTCGATCACGGCGATGGAGTTGAACTCCGTCGGGAAGAGCGTGCGGTACTTCGGCAGGTCGCCTTCGAGCAGCCGGGTCGTCGTACGGCGGCCGGCGCCCTCGAAGCCGATCAGCCCCTCGCCGGCGCCCGAGCCGGACAGCGCCAGCGACACCGTGTCGCCGCCGCTGAGCGACTTGGCCGTGTCCAGCAGCGTCTTGGCGGGCACCAGGGCGACCGCGGAGATGTCCGGGGTCTCCGGCTTCCACATGAACTCGCGGACGGCGAAGCGGTAGCGGTCGGTGGAGGCCAGGGTGACGGTGTCGCCCTCGATCTCGATCCGCACACCGGTCAGTACGGGCAGCGTGTCGTCGCGGCCGGCGGCGATGGCGACCTGGGCGGCGGCTGCGGCGAAGACCTCACCGGGGACGGTGCCGGTGGCGGTCGGCATCTGCGGCAGCGCCGGGTACTCCTCCACAGGAAGTGTGTGGAGTGTGAACCGGGACGAGCCGCAGACGACGGTCACCCGTACACCGTCGGTGGAAATCTCCACGGGGCGGTTGGGGAGCGCCCGGCAGATGTCGGCCAGCAGCCTGCCGGAGACGAGAACCGTGCCGCCCTCTTCGATATCCGCCTCGACGGAGACGCGGGCCGAGACCTCGTAGTCGAAGCCCGACAGGCTCAGTGCGCCCTCCTCCGCCTTCAGCAGAAGGCCCGCGAGGACGGGCACCGGCGGACGGGCCGGGAGGCTCTTGGCCGCCCAGGCCACTGCCTCCGCGAGTACATCGCGCTCCACCCGGATCTTCACCGGAAACCGCCTCCTGCTGTTGCTGGCTCGCCCTGCTGGCCTTCGTCGTCGGCTGATTTGCCGGAGACCAGTCTGACGCACAGCACCGACAGTCGGTGCGGCTCGGGGTCAAGTCGGGGCGGGAGGTGTCGGGCGGTCCGGCGCCGAGTTGTGCACAGGCCCCACTTCCAAGCGAGTTCCCAGCTACATCTAAGTGGTCGTAGTAGTAGGTCCTGTGGAAACCGTGGACAACCTGTTTTGCGCAGGTCAGAGTGCGTTTTTTGTCCACCGGTCCTGTGGGTGGCACCCGTGGATAAACCCGTGTCTCTGTGGACCGCCGAAAGTTCTGCACACCCGATGCACAGGGAGGGGGTACTTCTCCCCAGCGCCGTCCCCAGAAATACCCACGTTCCCCACAGCCCAACCAACCCTCTTGGTGTGACGCCTTTCACTCGCCACGGTGACCACGGGTGTCGCGTTGCCGAACAGTGGACAGACGTGTGGAAAGGCTGTGCACAAGGCGGGCATCCCTGTGGGCGGCCGGTGGACGACGAACCGGACGTCCTGTGTGCGAATCTTTCATCCACACCCTGTGGATGAGCGTTAGTCACAAATCCCCAAGCTTCTGACCTCCCCTGATACTGCATCAGCGGCATGCCTTGTGGACGCAGTCTGGACAACTTGGCAGTCCCCAGGGTGTGGACGGTGGATCGTCCCGTCATCTGTGGAGAAGCGGAGCCCGGCGGCCCGTAATCGAACAGCCCTGGTGGCCGCGCACACTCGCGACGGCCTGCCGGCGGCTCTTCGGCGGCTCTTGGGTGTCCCTCCGACGCCTTCCACAGCCTCTGGAACGACGAAAAGGCGCTCCAGGAGTGCTCCTGGAGCGCCCTGGGCGCCGCGGGTCAGCTGTTCTTGATGCGGTTCGTCAGCTCGGTCACCTGGTTGTAGATGGACCGGCGCTCGGCCATCAGCGCCCGGATCTTGCGGTCCGCGTGCATCACGGTCGTATGGTCCCGGTTGCCGAACTGCGCGCCGATCTTCGGCAGCGACAGGTCCGTCAGCTCCCGGCACAGATACATCGCGATCTGGCGCGCCGTGACCAGCACCCGGCTGCGCGAGGCCCCGCAGAGGTCCTCGACGGTGTGCCCGAAGTAGTCCGCGGTCGCCGCCATGATGGCCGGCGCGGTGATCTCCGGCGAGGCGTCCTCGCCCCCGGGGATCAGGTCCTTCAGCACGATCTCGGTCAGCCCGAGATCGACGGGCTGCCGGTTCAGGCTCGCGAACGCCGTCACCCGGATCAGCGCGCCCTCCAGCTCGCGGATATTGCGCGAGATGCGGGAAGCGATGAACTCCAGCACCTCGGGGGGCGCGTTCAGCTGCTCCTGGACCGCCTTCTTACGGAGGATCGCGATCCGCGTCTCCAGCTCCGGCGGCTGCACATCGGTGGTCAGGCCCCACTCGAAGCGGTTGCGGAGCCGGTCCTCCAGGGTCACGAGCTGCTTGGGCGGCCGGTCCGAGGACAGCACGATCTGCTTGTTGGCGTTGTGCAGCGTATTGAAGGTGTGGAAGAACTCCTCCTGCGTCGACTCCTTGCTCGCGAGGAACTGGATGTCGTCGACCAGCAGGATGTCCACATCCCGGTAGCGCTTGCGGAACGTGTCGCCCTTGCCGTCGCGGATCGAGTTGATGAACTCGTTGGTGAACTCCTCCGAGCTCACATAGCGCACGCGGGTGCCGGGATAGAGACTCCGCGCGTAGTGCCCGATGGCGTGCAGCAGGTGGGTCTTGCCGAGCCCCGACTCCCCATAGATGAAGAGGGGGTTGTACGCCTTGGCCGGCGCCTCGGCGACCGCGACGGCCGCCGCGTGGGCGAAGCGGTTGGACGCGCCGATGACGAAGGTGTCGAAGAGGTACTTCGGGTTGAGGCGGGCATGGGGCTCGCCGGGTGCGGGCGCCGGGGCCGGCTGCGCCGCGAGCGGGCCGGGCGCGCCGGTGGGCGCGGGCAGAGCGCTCCCATTGCCGCCGCCGTGGCTCCCCTGTCCGCCTTGGCCGACCTGGCCGAGGTTGCGCAGGTGGCCGGGCGGGCCGTCGTGGAGGTCGCGGCGCTGCTGCTGGTCGTACGGCAGGCGCTCGGGCGCCGCGGAGCGGTAGTCCGAGGGTGGCTGCTGGTGCTCGTACTGCGACTGCTCGTATTGCTGCTCGTACTGCTGAGGGGGGTGCTGCTGGCTGTGCTGATTGTGCTGGCCGTGCTGTGCGTACGGGTCGTTCTCCGGGAAGCCGCCCAGGCGCGGCTGCTGCCAGCCGTAGTTGTCGTGGGGGCGCGGCCAGGCGCCGGGTTCGGGGCGCTGCTGGTACTCGGGGTACGCGGGGCGCGCGGTCGGGAGCTGGTCGTCGGCGGGGGCCGGGCGGCCGTAGCTCTCGCGGTTGTCGTAGCCGTCGTAGGCGTCGCGGGGCGGTTCCTCGTAGTGCTGCTGCTGAGGCCGCTCTTGGTGCTGTTGGTGCTGTTGGTGCTGTTGGTGCTGCTGCTGGTGCAGGGGCGCCGGGGGCTGGGGCGCGGGCGGCTCGCCGGCGGAGGAGTCGACGGTGATCGCGATCCGGATCGGGCGGCCGCACTCGCGGCTGAGGGTCTCGCTGACGATCGGCGCCAGTCGGCCTTCGAGTACGCCCTTGGCGAATTCGTTGGGCACGGCGAGCAGCGCGGTGTCGGCGACCAGCGCGAGCGGCTGGCAGCGGGTGATCCAGCGCTCGTCCTTGGCCTCGACGCCCTGGCCCCTCCCTTCGCCGAGGAGCTGTTCCAGAACGCGTGGCCACACTGCGGCAAGATCGGCGGGCAGGTCGGCCACAGGGCACGCTCTCTCAGTCACTGGGGGCACCCGGGTGTCCCACGAATGTGTGGTTCTCGGGACGGGCGGGAAGGATGCGGAGTTCAGTCAAGGTAGTCAGGCCGAGGTGCGGGGTTCAAGTCGTTGTCCACAGGGGTGTGTACAAATGTGCCACGGGGCGTGGCCAGCCGTACCAGTGGGCTCGCGTAGGGTTACGGTTCTTCATGGTGCGCCCTCGGTTTGACCGGATGGCGTAGCCGTGCGTACCGTGAGCAGGTCGAGTTGTCGATGGCTGCTGCCGCCTGCCTCCGATGGGCAAAGATCACGTTCTCTGGTTCGTGGTTCTGAAGCGGTGCACTCGGGCGTATTGCGAGCTTCTCGTGGGCGCACGGTGACAGCCAGGCGATGTCCCGCCATCACACGATTCATTTCTGGAGCCCCCGAGTGAGCAAGCGCACCTTTCAGCCGAACAACCGCCGCCGCGCGAAGACCCACGGCTTCCGGCTGCGTATGCGCACCCGTGCCGGCCGCGCGATCCTCGCGTCCCGCCGTGGCAAGGGTCGCGCCAGCCTTTCCGCCTGATCTCGCATAGGTCATGACGTGCTGCCTACCGAGTCTCGGCTGAGGCGGCGCGAGGACTTTGCGACCGCGGTACGCCGAGGACGCAGGGCCGGGCGCCCGCTCCTCGTCGTCCACTTCCGCAATGGTCCAACGCACCCGCACCCACCTGGGGAGACTGATCCTCCGGTGCGTGCGGGTTTCGTCGTCAGCAAGGCCGTGGGCGGTGCTGTCGTACGCAACCTGGTGAAGCGAAGGCTGCGTCACCTCATGCGGGACCGGCTGGAGTTTTTTCCCGCCGGTAGCCTGGTTGTCGTACGGGCGCTGCCCGGCGCGGGCGAGGCCGACCACGGTCAGCTGGCCCGTGATCTCGACGCCGCGATCCAGCGGCTGGTGAACGGCGCGCCGCGACGCTGCAATCCCCCGGGAGGCGACCCCCGGAGCCCCGGCCGAGACCCGGGAGGGAGCGCACAGTGAAGTATCCGCTGCTCTGGTTGATCAAGCTGTACCAGTGGACCATCAGCCCCCTGCTGGGGCCGGTCTGCAAGTACTACCCGTCCTGCTCGCACTATGGCTACACGGCTATCAACGTGCACGGCGCGGTCAAAGGAACGGTGCTGACGGCGTGGCGCATCCTGCGCTGCAATCCGTGGTCGCTCGGTGGCGTCGACCACGTACCTCCCCGGAAGCATCCGGTCTGGCATCAGCGGCTGAGGAGCCGCCTGGGCGGGAGTTCTGCCGAGCCCGCCGCACAGCCCGAGACTCAGCCCAACGCCCAAGGAGCCTGATTCGTGGACACGATCCTCGGTCCTCTTTATAAAGTAGTTTCCTGGATCATCGTCCAGTTCCACTCGTTCTACAGCTTGATCTTTGACAAGAACAGTGGCTGGGCCTGGGGTCTGTCCATCGTCTCGCTGGTGGTCCTGATCCGCATCTGCCTGATCCCGCTTTTTGTGAAGCAGATCAAGGCGACGCGGAACATGCAGGTGCTCCAGCCGAAGATGAAGGCGATCCAGGAGCGCTACAAGAGCGACAAGCAGCGCCAGTCCGAAGAGATGATGAAGCTCTACAAGGAGTCGGGTACCAACCCGCTTTCGAGCTGTCTCCCGATTCTGGCGCAGTCCCCGTTCTTCATCTCGCTGTACCAGGTCCTGAACCACATCGCGCAGGGCAGGGTCGTCGGCGTCATCGACAAGCCGCTGCTGGAGAGCGCCCGTGAGGCGCACATCTTCGGCGCCCCGCTGTCCGTGAAGTTCATGGACAGCGCGTCGAAGGTCGAGGCGCTCGGCGCCACGCTGACCGATGTGCGCGTCGTGACGATCATCATGATCGTGCTGATGTCCGCGTCGCAGTTCTACACGCAGCGCCAGCTCATGACGAAGAACGTCGACCTGACGGTGAAGACGCCGTTCATGCAGCAGCAGAAGATGCTGATGTACGTCTTCCCGATCATGTTCGCCGTGTTCGGCATCAACTTCCCCGTCGGTGTTCTCGTCTACTGGCTGACCACCAACGTGTGGACCATGGGTCAGCAGATGTTCGTCATCCGCCGCAACCCGACCCCCGGCAGCCTCGCCTTCGAGCAGCGCCAGGAGCGGCTGCGGGCGAAGGGCAAGCTGAAGGAGGACCCGGAGGAGGTCGAGGCGAAGAAGGCCGTCGAGGCCGCTCGCGCGAATCGGCAGCAGCCCAAGCGGCAGCCGAAGGCCAAGCGCCAGACCGGTACCGCCGTCCAGGGCGGCGCCAAGGCCACGGGGCCCGAGAACGCCGCACCGGCGGCTGAGCGCAGTAAGGCCGGCAAGACGGGCAAGGCGGATGCCAAGCCGTCGCTGGACAAGAAGCAGCCCGAGGACGACAAGCCCAAGCCGGCCGGCGGCTCTTCTTCCCGTAATGCCAAGTCCGGGCAGCGCAAGGGCCCGCAGCGGCCCAAGCACCCGTCCAAGAAGTAGAAGGAGTCCACAGTGACGGACACACAGCGCCAGTCCGGTGGGGCCGCCGCCGAGGGCACCGACACCCTGTCCCGCCTTGAGCAGGAAGGCGAGATCGCGGCCGACTACCTGGAGGGGCTGCTGGACATCGCCGACCTCGACGGCGACATCGATATGGACGTGGAGGCCGACCGGGCCGCCGTATCGATCGTCAGCGACTCGACCAGCCGGGACCTGCAGAAGCTGGTAGGCCGTGACGGTGAGGTGCTGGAAGCGCTCCAAGAGCTGACCCGGCTGGCGGTGCACCGGGAGACCGGGGACCGCAGCCGGCTGATGCTGGACATCGGCGGGTTCCGTGCGCGCAAGCGCGAGGAGCTGGCGGTGCTGGGCGCCAAGGCCGCCGAGGAGGCGAAGGGCAGCGGTGAGCCGGTGAAGCTGAACCCCATGACGCCCTTCGAGCGGAAGGTCGTCCATGACGCGGTGGCGGCCGCGGGGCTGCGCAGCGAGTCCGAGGGCGAGGAGCCCGAGCGCCGCGTGGTCGTACTCCCGGTCTGACGACCCGGATCCCAAGGTGTGCACGGCCCCGTCTGCTCGCAGGCGGGGCCGAATCTTGTCAGCCTGACTCAACGTTCGACATCGTGGTATCGACAACGTGGTACGGAAGGACGGTCCCCCGTGACGGAGGCAGGAGAGCTTCCCCCGGCGCCGGAGGCGGCGCGCGAGGTATTCGGCGAGCGCTTTCCGGAGGCTGTCCGGTACGCGGAGCTGCTCGCGGATGCGGGCGTGCGGCGGGGGCTGATCGGCCCGCGTGAGGTTCCCCGGTTGTGGGAGCGGCACCTCCTCAATTGCGCGGTGCTCTCGGAGGCGGTCGCCGACGGCGTGTCCGTGTGCGACGTGGGGTCCGGTGCGGGGTTGCCGGGCATCCCGCTGGCGCTGGTACGGCAGGACCTCCACATCACGCTGCTGGAGCCCCTGCTGCGCCGTACGACGTTCCTTCAGGAGGTCGTCGAGCTGTTGGGGCTGGACCATGTCACGGTGGTGCGAGGGCGTGCCGAGGAGGTCCTGGGGACCCTTCAGCCGGTGCATGTGGTGACGGCTCGTGCGGTGGCTCCGCTGGATCGGCTGGCCGGCTGGGGAGTGCCGCTGCTGCGTCCGTACGGGGAGATGCTGGCCCTCAAGGGCGATACGGCCGAGGAGGAGCTGAAGAACGCTCGTGCGGCGCTGAGCAAGCTCGGGGTGGTGAAGACGTCGGTGCTGCAGGTGGGCGAGGGCGTGGTGGATCCGCTCTCGACGGTGGTCCGCGCCGAGGTCGGGGAGAGCCCTGGTGGCGTGCGGTTCGCCGCGAAGCGGGCGAAGGCTGCACGGGTCAGCCGGTCGCGTCGCCGCCGCTGAATACGGTTTCGCAGGGGCAATGCTCCATACAAGCTGCCAAAACTACGCATTACGGAGTGTCGTGAACGCGTAGCGCGATCCGCCATGCATCGTGTTTCACGTGAAACGACGTTCCTTGCTGCATGGAATTATCGGCCGCGGTCGCGCGGCTGCCGCGCCGCGTGGTCGTAGGCCCGTTAGTGGCATGGAGTTGTCCACAGGCAACCATTCATCCACAGGAGAGCGGGCCCCGCTGGTTCATGACCCCGAAGGCATGGCAGGCTCTGTTCATTGCGAGCCTGATGTCGAGGAGAGTGAATCCTTGCGGTCCGACGCCAACATCGCGGGGCCGATGGCCGACCCGGTCCCCGGCCCCCGTTCTGCTGAGTCCGAGCTGGGGGCTGTTCCGGGGCCTCCGAACGGGGAGGACGTTTCACATGAAACGCCGCCTCCCATGGACGACACCCCCATCGGTCGAGCCGCCCAGCTGGCGGTGGAGGCTCTCGACCGTGCGGGGGAAGCCCTGCCCAGGCCGGACCAGACCCGCGTGATGGTGGTCGCCAACCAGAAGGGCGGGGTGGGCAAGACCACCACGACCGTGAATCTGGCGGCATCTCTCGCGCTTCATGGCGCTCGTGTGCTGGTCGTCGACCTCGACCCGCAGGGCAATGCCTCTACCGCCCTGGGGATCGACCATCACGCCGAGGTCCCGTCCATCTATGACGTGCTCGTCGACAGCAGGCCGCTGTCCGAGGTGGTTCAGCCGGTCGTCGACGTGGAGGGGCTCTTCTGCGCTCCGGCCACCATCGACCTGGCCGGCGCGGAGATCGAACTGGTCTCGCTGGTGGCTCGGGAGAGCCGCCTGGACCGCGCGATCCAGGCGTACGAGCAGCCCCTGGACTACATTCTCATCGACTGTCCGCCCTCACTCGGGCTGCTGACCGTCAACGCCCTGGTCGCGGGCGCCGAGGTGCTCATCCCGATTCAGTGCGAGTACTACGCACTGGAGGGGCTCGGGCAACTGCTGCGCAATGTCGACCTGGTGCGCGGCCACCTCAACCCCAAGCTCCATGTTTCGACGATTCTGCTCACCATGTACGACGGCCGGACGCGACTGGCCTCGCAGGTGGCGGACGAGGTCCGTACGCACTTCGGCAATGAGGTGCTGCGGACCAGCATTCCGCGCTCGGTGCGCATCTCCGAGGCACCCAGCTACGGGCAGACGGTATTGACTTACGACCCGGGGTCCAGCGGTTCGCTCTCCTATCTGGAAGCGGCGCGCGAGATCGCTTTGCGGGGCGTCGGCGTTTATTACGACAGCAGTAAGGCCCATGCCAAGGGCCGTCACCATCAGCGAGACCAGCAGAGTGTGTCGGAGGGGTTCAGTGAGTGATCGACGTAGGGGACTGGGCCGTGGGCTCGGTGCACTGATCCCGCCGGCGCCCACGGCGTCGGACAGCCCGACGGTGGGGGCCGGAGCGACGTCTCCGTCAGCGGTGCCGATCCTGACGCAGGAGCGGGGCGTGGCCGCGGCCAAGGTGGCGAAGCTCGCCAAGCGCAGCGTTTCACGTGAAACGGAAGAGCCACCGCCCGTGGAGAAGACAACTGCCGTGCCGGAGGTCGGGGAGGTTGCGGGAGCGACCTTCGCCGAGCTTCCGCTGGAGGCCATCGCCCCGAATCCGAGGCAGCCGCGGAGCGACTTCAACGAGGAGGCCCTCGCTGAGCTGGTCACCTCCGTGCGCGAGGTGGGGCTGCTCCAACCGGTCGTGGTCCGCCAGGTGTCGCCGGGCAAGTACGAGCTCATCATGGGCGAGCGCCGGTACAAGGCGTGCAGCGAGGCCGGGATGGAGAAGATCCCTGCCATCATCCGGGCGACCGACGATGAGAAGCTGCTGCTCGACGCACTGTTGGAGAACCTGCACCGAGCCCAGCTGAATCCGCTCGAAGAGGCCGCCGCGTACGACCAGTTGCTGAAGGACTTCAGCTGCACGCACGACGAGCTGGCCGACCGCATCGGGCGGTCCCGACCCCAGGTGTCCAACACGCTGCGGTTGCTGAAGCTGCCGCCGTCCGTGCAGAGCCGGGTCGCCGCAGGGGTGCTCTCCTCGGGACATGCGCGAGCGTTGCTGCCCGTGGAGGACCCGGAGGAGCAGCAGCGCCTCGCGAAGCGCATCGTGGCCGAGGGGCTGTCGGTGCGGTCGATCGAGGAGATCGTGAAGGACCTGGGCTCGCGTCCGTCAGGGTCGACCAAGGCCAAGGGCCCTCGCGCCGGCACCCGGGTATCCCCTGCCCTGACCGATCTGGCCACGCGGTTGTCGGACCGCTTCGAGACCCGGGTGAAGGTGGACCTGGGCCAGAAGAAGGGAAAGATCGTCGTTGAGTTCGCCTCGATAGACGACCTGGAACGGATTCTGGGCGAACTGGCCCCGGGCGAGGGCCGGGTGCTGGAGCAGAAGTTGTCCGAGGAGAAGACAGAAGAGTCCTAGCCAAGGGCTTGCCGCCGAGGGCGGTCCGTGTCGCCGGTCACCGGGACACGGGCCGCCCTTTGCCTTGTCGCGCTATCCGTCCCAACGCGGCGCGGATACGATGCGAAAGGGTATGGCACATCCACGTTGGACGCAGTTCACGGAGGGGCGGGGCCATGCGATCGGTGAGCCGGACCGGGCTGGTGGCGACAGGACTGAGCCTGGGGGCGGTCGGCGGATTCGTCGGCAGTCTCATCAGGGAGCGCAGCGCCCTGAGCGCCGCTCGCGGTGTGGCACGCGACGGAAGTGAGGAACTGGCTTCATGGGGCGTCGGCTTGTACCGCTCACACTCGACAACCTGCCGGACCTTCCCAAGCGCTGCCGCGCCTGCGTCTTCTGGGAGCTGGACCCCGTCAGCGGCGAAGCCGCGGTAAAGGCCGGCCGTCCGGAGCTGGAGAAGGAAGCGTGGATCTCCGCGGTCCTGCTGGAGTGGGGCTCGTGCGGGCGGGTCGTCTACGTCGATGATGTGCCTGTGGGCTTTGTGCTCTACGCTCCGCCCGCGTACGTACCGCGCTCCACCGCCTTTCCCACCAGCCCCGTGTCCGCGGATGCCGTGCAGTTGATGACGGCGTGGCTGACGCCGGGGTATCAGGGCCAGGGTCTGGGGCGAGTGATGGTGCAGACCGTCGCCAAAGATCTGATCAGGCGCGGAGTGAAGGCGATCGAGGCGTTCGGCGACGCGAGCTGGAAGGAACCGGGCTGCGTGCTGCCTGCCGACCATCTGCTCGCGGTCGGCTTCAAGACCGTACGTCCGCACCCGCGCTACCCGCGGCTGAGGCTGGAGCTGCGGACGACGATCTCCTGGAAGGAAGACGTAGAGATGGCTCTGGACCGGTTGCTCGGTGCGGTTCAGAAGGAACCGGCGCTGCGGCCCCTGTAGACCACCGGGTACACATGCGCGTGGGCCCGCCCCTCTTAGGGGCGGGCCCACGCGCATGCCTGCTGTTTCACGTGAAACAGCGAGGTGTGTCAGCCGATGAACTCGGTCAGGTCGCGCTCGATCGCGGCCTTCGGCTTGGCACCGACGATGGTCTTGGCGACCTCGCCGCCCTTGTAGACGTTCAGGGTCGGGATCGACATGACGCCGTACTTGGCGGCCGTGCCGGGGTTCTCGTCGATGTTCAGCTTGACGATCTCGATCTTGTCGCCGTGCTCGGCCGCGATCGCCTCAAGGGAGGGGGCGATCTGGCGGCACGGGCCGCACCAGGCAGCCCAGAAGTCGACGAGCACGGGCTTGTCGTTCTTCAGGACGTCCTCTTCGAAGGTGGCGTCGGTTACGGACTTGAGGGCGCCGGCCATGGCGATCTCCTTAGATGGTGGGCAGTGGAGTGTGAGGGCTGGGCGGGTCAGGCGGTCTTCTCGGGCTCCGGCACGCTCTCGCTGTCGCTCAGGGCAGCGAGGTGGCGCTCGGCGTCCAGCGCCGCGGAGCAGCCGGTGCCGGCGGCCGTGATGGCCTGGCGGTACGTGTGGTCCACGACGTCGCCCGCGGCGAAGACGCCGGCGAGGTTCGTGTGAGTGGAGGGCGCGTCCACCATGAGGTACCCCTCGTCGTCCAGCTTGAGCTGGCCCTTGAAGAGCTCGGTGCGCGGGTCGTGGCCGATGGCGATGAACAGGCCCGTGACGGGGAGCTCGGAGGTCTCGCCGGACTTGAGGTTGCGCAGGGTCAGGTGAGAGAGCTTGTTCTCACCGTGGATCTCGGCGACCTCGCTGTCCCAGACGAACTTGATCTTCGGGTCGGCAAAGGCGCGCTCCTGCATGGCCTTGCTGGCGCGCAGCGTGTCGCGGCGGTGCACGATGGTGACGCTCTTGGCGAAGCGGGAGAGGAAGGTCGCCTCCTCCATCGCGGTGTCGCCGCCGCCGATCACGGCGATGTCCTGGTCCTTGAAGAAGAACCCGTCGCAGGTGGCGCACCAGGAGACGCCGCGGCCGGACAGCTCGTCCTCACGAGGCAGGCCCAGCTTGCGATGCTGGGAGCCGGTGGTGACGATGACGGCCTTGGCGCGGTGGATGGTGCCCGCGGAGTCCGTAACTGTCTTGATCTCTTCGCTGAGGTCGACGTTGATCACGTCGTCCGGGATCAGCTCGGCACCGAACCGCTCGGCCTGGGCGCGCATGTTGTCCATGAGGTCCGGGCCCATGATGCCGTCGCGGAAGCCGGGGAAGTTCTCCACGTCGGTGGTGTTCATCAGCGCACCGCCGGCGGTCACGGCGCCCTCGAAGACCAACGGCTTCAGGGAGGCGCGGGCGGTGTAGAGCGCGGCCGTATAGCCCGCAGGCCCGGAGCCGATGATGATCACGTTGCGGACGTCGCTCACGGGTGTCTTCCTTGTCTCTGCCGACTGCTGTCTGGGGCCCTGTTGGGTCTCACCCCACCCAACGGATACTACGGCGCGAGCATTCCCTGGAGACGACAGCGCACGACGGAGTGCTCAGTCGCGAGCGTATGTGCGGTTCAGCAGGACTTCCCCCGGTGTGGGGGAGGAAGCACCGATACAGGAGGACGCGACGATGTAGGCGTCGACGCGCTGATCGTCACCCTCGTGCGGCAGGACGAGGAGGTAGACGTCCTGGCCCTCGTAGGTCTCCTGGTGTGCCGCGAGCGGTGTGTCGGAGCGCCCGGTCCCTTCTCGTACGCAGGAGGGCGCGGTGGTGCCGTCGTCCTGCAAGGTCGTCTGAGGGGAGCTCTGGGCGCTCATGCTGCGGGACTCGGCGGGCTTCCTGGTCGCCAGCAGACCCTGTACGCGTGACTCAAGGGTGGCGGAGGAGAGTCCGGAGCTGTCGCCCTGGCCCTTCTTCACCGAGGTGTGGGCCTGGCCGCCCGTGTCGTCGCTGAGTCCCGACTGGACGAGGAGACCGCCCACGGTGAGGACGGCCGCCGCGCATGCGGTACCAAGTAGAGCCTTCGGCCAGCGGCGCCTGCGCGTACGCCGGTCAGCTCCGGCCTTCTGGCCCTGTCGGCCTGGCCCGGCCGCTGCCCGCGAGTGGCCGATGGGGCGGTCGGCGGACATTGAGGGGACGTGCGCGGTTTCACGTGAAACAACTTCCGAATCCGAAAGGACGGAAGAAGCGGCTTCACGCGGCGGCGTGGTTTCACGTGAAACGGAAGGGGCTTCCGAGGGAGCCGTGGAGTCGAGGAGCGCTTCGGCGGCGAGCGCCGCGTCGATGCGGCCCGCGACGTCATCGGGCATGCGCACGGGGCCGGGCAGGGTGCCGAGCAGATTCCGAATTTCGTCCAGGGAGGACCGGACGTCTTCGCACAGCTCGCAGTCCGCGAGGTGCTGCCGTACGTCGGCCGTGCGGTCCGGCGGCAGGATGCCTTCGCTGAGTGCGGAGATCTCAGCGACTTCCGGGTGCTCGTCCGTGTCGGTCGTGGATGTCACGCTCGCCCACCTCCGCCCTTCACGGGATCAGCATCGTTCGGCCCTGCCGGTGGTGGGACGGTTGTCCCCTGCGTCCGGTTCCTTCCCCCGCCCGGGGGCGCGCTATCCCTGCTACTCGGGTGCAGATGGGTGACCATCGGGAGCAGGCGTGCGCGTCCCCGCGCGCATCGGCTTTTCACCGTGCCGACCGGCACGTCCAGCACTTTGGCGGCCTCAGCCACGGGGTATCCCTGCATGTCGACGAGGACGAGGGCGGCGCGCTGATCGGGGGGGAGAGTGGCAAGCGCCCCGATCAGTTCGCGGTGGAGGTCGCTGCGCTCCGCGGGCACGGCGGCGGACTCCTCGGGTTCCAGCAACTGCTCAAGCCGCTCGGTCTCGGCTACTGGCGAGGTGCGGCGAGAGGCTGCTTTGCGGGCCCGGTCGAGGCACGCGTTGACGGTGATGCGATGCAGCCATGTCGTGACGGCTGACTGGCCGCGGAAGCTGTGCGCGGCCCGGTAGGCGGAGACCAGTGCGTCCTGGACAGCATCTGCGGCCTCTTCCCGGTCTCCCAGGGTGCGCAGGGCCACCGCCCAGAGTCTGTCGCGATGGCGTCTGACGATCTCTCCGAAGGCGTCGGGATCGCCTTTGATGTGCAGGGCGAGGAGCTCGGCGTCGCTTGTGGCGTCGTCCAACGTCGAGCCCCTCCCCTTGGTGCCGACCGCTTCGGTCAGCTGCCTTTCACTTTGATCTCCGCGATCCCGCCCCGGTAACCCGCCTGGGTGCCCGAACCCGTCCCGTCGGGCGGAAGCTCGGTGACGTGGATCAGCAGGTACCGGGTGCGGACCGGCTTTTTGAGCGTCACGTCCAGCGAGGAGCCCGCCTGCTCCGATTTGCTGACGCGCTGTGAGAAGTCGGAGAGAGTGCTGGGGGTGCTCGACGCGGACGGGGCGGCCGCCAGGATCTCTGACGTCTGGCCCGGACGGTACATGTCGACGTGAACGTCGGAGACGCTCTTTACGCTCCCGAGGTCCACGACGATGCCGCTGCCGTCTTTTCGCTGAGGGAGTCTGCCGAAATCCGCCCAACCGCGGAACTGCCCTGTGGTCCAGGCCGTGCTGGGGTCTCCGTCGATGGCGTTTTCCGGGTTCTTACCTGTGGTGTCGCCCAACGGGGAGAACTCGGTGGAGCCGCTGATGGCCAGCGGTTTGACCGCGGGCTTCTTGTCGGTGTCCTTGTGCCCCGACTGGGAGGCAGGCGGGTTGTCGTGGTCGTGCTCGTCTTTCAGGAGCGTGTCGGCGAGCTGCCAGCTGCCCAGGCCCAGCGCCGCGATGAGCAGCGCCGAGACGCCCCACTTGAGGGTCTTGCCGGTGCGGCCCTGAAGAGGCGGGGGCGGGGGCGGCGGCGTCGGTGCGAGGCGTGCCGCGGGCTGGCCGGCTCGGGGCGGCTGGCCGTACGCCCCCTGCTGGTAGGTGGTCCGCTGGTACGACGGAGGGGTGGCGAAGCTGGGCTCCGGCGGCCGGATGCGAGGCATCGCGGCGACCGCCTTGGCGAGCTCCTCCGGGGTGGTGCAGGGCTGTTCCTGGCGCGAGGCGGTGGCGCCTTCGTTGACGAGGGCGCGCATCGTGAGCTCGGACAGACCGCGGTGGATGCCCGCGCGGACCTGGTCGGGTGCGATGAGGCCGACGCCCTTGGGGAGCCCGGAGAGGCCATGGGCGTCGTTCTCGTAGGGCCAGCGCTGGGTGAGAGCGGCGTAGAGGAGCGCGCCGATCGCTTCGGTGTCCGTGCGCTGGGGCTCTTCGGAGGTGATGCCGCGCAGGGCGGCCATGACCGCGAGGCCGCGGATGCGGTACTGGCCGGACTCGGTGCGCAGCACGGAGCCGGGGTTCAGGCGCAGGTGCGCCAGGCCCTCGCGGTGGGCGGCGGCCATGGCCTGGGAGACCTGGCTGACGAGCTGGTAGGCGTCGTGCGGTTCCAGTGGCCGGGCGGCCAGGAGGGCGGTGAGTTCGGTGGCGTCCGGCAGCCATTCGTGGACGACGTAGACGAGGTCGTTCTCCTCGACGGCGTCGAGGACCTGGACGAAGCGCGGGTCGCCGAGGAGGGCGGCCGAGCGGGCGGCGGCGAGGACCGGACGGGCTCGCGGGTGGTCTGCGGGCAGCAGGTGGACACCGACGGCGCGGCGCAGTTTCTCGTCGACCGCACGCCAGCTGCTGAACCCGTCCAGACGGGTGACGCACTCTTCGAGGCGGTAGCGTCTGGCGAGTTTATGGCCGCTGTGCAGCTCGGGGGATTGTGCTTCGGGCGCGGCGTTCTCGTTCTCTGCGCGCTCTGTGTCTTTGTGCGCGTCGGCCTTGTTCTCGGCCTTCGCCCCGTCGGCCGTGACCTTGTCCGCCTTGGCGGTCAGCGACTTTTCGTCGCTGCTGTCGGTCACGTCGACGGCAGCCGTGCTCCGTTCAGCCACCGTCGTTCCTGCCTCCCCATCCGTTGCACGCTCTCCACAGCCAGGACAATTGTGCCCACAGTCCGGTGCTATGCACGACACGCGGTAGTGGGTGATGGTTGTGTTCGGGTCATCGGCCCAGCCGGCCGCGGACCATGCCGACCATCGCGGTCAGTTCTTGGATGCGCATCCGCTTCGCGGCGATGTAGAAGACGGCGATGAGTACGAGTCCGCCGCCCAGCAAGGCTACGAGTGATCCGAGGGCGCCGCCGCCCATGGTCTGAGTGATTCCGTATCCGGCGCCGCCCGCGAGGAGGGCGGCGGGGATGCTGGCCCCGGCCAGGCGTGCGTACGTACGGATGACGTGAGCTCCGTCCAGGTCTCCCCCCAGCCGGTTGCGCAGGCGGTTCCAGGCGACTCCGACGCCGATGGCGTAGGCCAGGCCGTAGGACGCGGCCATGCCGACGACGGCCCAGCGGGAGGGGAGGACGAGGAAGCAGATGGCCGAGGCGAGGGCGTTGGACGAGGCGACGATCACCGTGTTGTAGAAGGGGGTGCGGGTGTCTTCGTAGGCGTAGAAACCGCGGAGGACGACGTACTGCACGGAGAACGGGATGAGGCCGAGTCCGAAGGCCATGAGGATGAAGCCCATGGACCGGGCGCCTTCCGCGCCGGACGAGGAGAACATCAGGGTGCACATAGGGACGCCGAGGGCGAGGAAGCCGAAGGCGATCGGGACGATGGCCACGGCGGAGGTGCGCAGGCCCTGCGAGATGTCGTCGCGTACGGCGCCGGGGTCGCCGTCGTGGGCGGAGCGGGAGATGCGGGGCAGCAGGGCGGCCATGACGGAGACCGTGATGATGGCCTGCGGCATCTGCCAGATGAGCAGGGCGTTGTTGTAGCCCAGGATGCCGGTGCCGGGGAAGCCGGCCTTGGCGGCGTCGTCGCCCGCCCAGGTGGCGAGCTGGGTGACGACGAGGAGGCCGGCCTGGTTGGCGAGGACGAAGAGGAACGTCCACTTGGCGAGCTTGGCGGCCTTGCCGAGGCCGTGGCCGCGCCAGTCGAAGCGCGGACGGAATTTGAATCCGGCGTCGCGCAGGTAGGGGAGCATCGCCAGGGACTGGACGGTGAGTCCGAGGAGTGTGCCGATGCCGAGGAGGCGCAGGCCCTCCGGCGTGATCGTCGATTCGGTCAGGTGCGAAGAGCTGTGGGTGCCGTACACCCAGATGAACATGCCGAAGGTGAAGATGACGACGACGTTGTTGAGGACGGGGGTCCACATCATGGCGCCGAATCGGCCGCGGGCGTTGAGGATCTGGCCCATGACGACGTGGACGCCCATGAAGAAGATGGTGGGCAGGCAGTAGCGGGCGAAGGCGACCGCGACGCCGTTGGCCGCCGGGTCGTCGGCGATCTTCACGGACATGGCGCGGATCAGGAGCGGTGCCGCGAAGACGCAGACGACGACGAGGGTGCCGAGGATGACCATGACGAGGGTCAGGAGGCGGTTCGCGTATGCCTCGCCGCCGTCCTCGTCCTCCTTCATCGCGCGTACGAGCTGCGGGACGAAGACGGAGTTGAGCCCGCCGCCGATGGTGAGGATGTAGATCATCGTCGGCAGGGTCATGGCGATGGCGTAGGTGTCGCCGAGGAGCGCCGCGCCGAGCGCTGCGGTGATCACCAGCTGGCGGACGAAGCCGGTCAGCCGGGAGACGAGGGTGCCGGCGGCCATGACGGCGCTGGACTTCATGATGCTGCCGACTTTGCCGCCGCCGGAGGATGCCTCGGCCGGGTCCTGCGAGGGCTCTGAGCTCTGCGAAGCCTCCGGGGCCTGCGGAACCTGCTGCGGCACCGGTGTCGGCGCGGTGTCCATGGCCGGGTCCGGCGTCGCACCGGGCGGCGGTGGCACGGGCTGGGCCTGGTGCCGCGGGTCGTAGTGCGCCGGGTTCTGGTGCCGTGGGTCGTGGGGCTGTTCTTGGGGGTACTGGTAGGCCGGCTGGTAAGGCTGCTGCTGTTGCGGCTCGCGGGGTTCGTACGGCTGCTGGTCGCGGAAGAGGTGGGCGAATGCGTCCCGCTGGGGACGCTCGTCCGCGGACTGGCCGGCGCCGTCGTCGACGCCGACGAACTGCGTCGTGGCGTCGTCGCCGTAGGGGAGGTGACGGGAGGGGCCCTCGGGCTGGGGCGGCGGGGCGGGCGCCCACAGGTTCGGGTCGGGAGCGTACTGGGGGGCGGCCGGCTGCTGGTAGAGCGACTGCTGGTGCTGGTACGAACCGGGCGGCGGCGGGGGGTGTGCGGCGCGGTCGTAGAGCGCCTCGGTCACCGGGTCCTGCGCGGCGGGGTCCTGCGCGGGGTACGGGTCAGCGGCGTAGGCGTCCTGGAGGTACGGGTCCGGGGCAGGCGGGGGCGTCGGCGGGTACTGGTGCTCCGGATCGCCGCCGTGCCCTCGGCCGCGGTCACCGTCGTACGGCGCGTTCATCGCTACCCCACCTCATCGTCCGCGGCCGACCGGCCCTACTGCTCGTCAACGGTCCACTTTCTCACCTGATCCGGATGGGTCAGTGCTTTGTGATCCGGTGTCCGGTGCCGGGTCACCCGGCTGCTCGGGATCTTCGTTGTCCGCGCCGTTGCCCTCGCCGCCGTTGTGCTGTTCTCCGTCCGCCGCGTCGCGGACGGAGCCCCGCTTGCGCTTGAGGTAGATCCGGAGTCCGGCCAGGACGAGGAGGAGCACGCCGACGGCGATGACCAGCAGCACCATCGGGGTGATGGAGGTGACCTGCACGGTGAAGTACATCGGGCCGCCGTACGGCTGCCCGTCTTCGGTGAGGAGCTGTGCTGTCACCTTAACGGGACCGTTCGCGTTGGCGCGGGTCTCGAATTTTACGGACTGGCTGTGCCCGCCTTCGACCGTGATGGGCTTCGAGTCGCCCACGTCGAGGCGGTTCGGCTGCTGGGAGGTGAGGACGAGCCGCAGGCCGTCGATGCCCTGGAGCAGGCCGTTCTTCACGGTCACCGGGACCGTGGCGCTGCGTCCGGAGAGGGTGGCGTCCGATTTCTGGATGAGGTGGACCTGCCCCCGCAGGTTGTTCAGGTACTGCTCCGCGGTGTCCCGGTAGCTCTCGGCGGCTCGGTGCTCGCCCCGCCACGAGGTGGACATCTCTCGCATGATCGCGTTGCCGAACGGGGTGACCACACGGTCCTTGGCGGTCAGGATGACCTTGAAGCCGTCCAGGGTGCTCTGGGTCTTCTTTATGTCCTGGAAGGCGCTGTTCGGCAGTTCCTGCTTGCGCAGCGAGCCGCTGTACGAGCCGCTTCCCGGGACGCGCTGGTTGGCGTCCGGGTCGGGCTTGGCCTTTGCGGCGTCGCCCAGGTCCAGCGGCTGGGTCCAGCGGTTGTCCGACAGTGCGCTGAGGGCCGCGGCCATGGCCTGGGCCTGGCTGGCGGTGGGGGTGCGCTGGGGCGCTACGACGACGCTGCGCTGGTTCTGGGGCTCCTGCATGGTGACCATCAAGGTCTGGGCGAGGAACTGCTGCACGGCGAGCGTGGCGTTTCCGGCCTTCGCCATGTCGCCCTGGAAGGCGGTCGAGAGCCGGGCGTCGGAGACGATCGCGGTGTTGCCGCCGCCGATCTTGCGGGCCGCGGTCGGAGCG
The DNA here is from genome assembly GCF_040654875.1 of Streptomyces sp. NPDC050610. Lineage (NCBI taxonomy): Bacteria > Bacillati > Actinomycetota > Actinomycetes > Kitasatosporales > Streptomycetaceae > Streptomyces > Streptomyces sp. NPDC050610. The sequence continues at coordinate 374,326 of NZ_JBFAIV010000001.1, forward strand.
TAGGGAAGGTCGCTGTCGCGGAGGCTGTCGCTGCGGGTGATGACGTTGTGGGCGCCGGCGGAGGTGGCGACGTCCACGATGGAGGTGTCGATCGCGCCGTCCACGGGCCAGGCGAAGTCGGTGCGCGGCTTCACGCCGACGATCGTGTCGACGGTGGTCGCGGCGAGCTCGGTGGCCGACTGGAGGTGGCTGAGCGAGCCGGTGACGTCCTTGCCGCGGTGGGCGAGCGAGGCGAGGTCGGGGTCGGCGAAGGGCAGCGCCATCACCTGGTCCCCGGGGACCGCGTCCTGGAGGTCGTGGAGCCACTGCTTGGCGATGGCCTGGCTCTTGCCCGGCGCGGTCGTCCCGTCGGGCTGCTCGACCGAGTAGTTCTTCGTCATGGCCTCGACGGAGGCGAGCAGGTCCGGGTCGATGACCCAGGTGACGGGGAGGTTCTTGCCGAGGGCGACGAGCTGCTGCAGCCGTCCGCCCGGGGCGATCTCGGCCGTGAGGTCGTCGTTGCGGAAGACCGGTGTCTGCTGGGGGTCGGATGCCGTGCGGGCGGTGAGGCGGGTCGTGGAGATGAGCGGCCACATGACGGTGAGCTTGGTCTTCTTGCCGTCGACGGCGGAGGACTGCCAGGGCAGGAGCGTCCGCTTGATGCCCAGCACCTGTTCGGGCTGGCTGGAGGTGTGGCCGCTGAGGGCGACCCCGAGCTGGTAGATGCCGTCCGAGCCGAGGTTCAGATCCTTCGTCGGGATCTTGATGCTGAAGTCGCGGCTGATGCCGGCCGGCAGCTTGTCGATCTTCTTCGCGTACTTGCCGCCGATCTCGGTGCCGTCGGCGCCGAGCGAGTACCCGGTGCGCTTGGCGATGTCGTCGATGGCGCTGCGGCCGCTGATCTGGGGCCCGACCCGGAGGGCGACGTGGGCGCCGGAGACCGTGGCTTTTCCGTCATTGGTGACGGTTCCGGTGACGGTCAGCGTGTCGCTCTTCGTCGGCGTGGTGGGGGTCAGGGAGTCGATCGAGACGGCGACGGTGCGGGAGCCGCTGGCAGCCGCGTGGGCGGCGGGCGCGGAGGGCAGCTGCAGCAGGGCTACGAACAGGAGAACTCCGGTGAGCAGTGCCGCGGTTCGTCGGGGCCACCGACGGGCAGGAGTCGAAGTAGTCCCCTGGAACTCTGCCGCATCGGCCACGCGCTCGCCCGTCCCTAGTCGTCGTCAGTGGTCGTCGGATGTGCGTCCACGAATGGTAACGAGCCCTGTCGGGGCGAAGTGCTGCGGACTGCTCCACAAGATCGTTACGCTGGCCGGTGCCCCTTTTATGGGGAAGCTCCCGGCCGTGCGGCCACGTACCCTCTTCTGTTGTGCCGAACGCCAACAATGACAGCCACCACCCGCAGTCGACCAATGAGCTCAGCCAGGTGCAGCGCCGTGCCGTGAGTGAGCTCTTGCGGGTGTCGCCCGTAGCCGATGATCTTGCCCGACGTTTCCAGGAGGCCGGGTTCACCCTCGCCCTGGTCGGGGGATCGGTCCGGGACGCGCTGCTCGGCCGGCTCGGCAACGACCTGGACTTCACGACGGACGCGCGCCCCGACGAGGTGTTGAAGATCGTCCGGCCCTGGGCCGACTCGGTGTGGGAGGTCGGGATCGCCTTCGGCACGGTCGGCTGCAACAAGCGGGGCGGAAGCGACAACCAGGTCTTCCAGATCGAGGTCACGACTTATCGGTCGGAAGCCTACGACCGTACGTCCCGCAAGCCCGAGGTCTCCTACGGCGACTCCATCGAGCAGGATCTCGTCCGCCGGGACTTCACCGTGAACGCGATGGCGGTCGCCCTCCCGCAGAAGGAGTTCATCGACCCGCACAACGGCCTGGAAGACCTCGCCGCGCGAGTGCTCCGGACGCCGGGCACGCCGCAGGAGTCCTTCTCCGACGACCCGCTGCGCATGATGCGGGCAGCGCGGTTCGCCGCACAGCTCGACTTCGAGGTGGCGCCCGAGGTCGTCGAGGCGATGACCGCCATGGCCGACCGGATCGACATCGTCTCCGCGGAGCGGGTCCGGGACGAGTTCAACAAACTGCTGCTCTCACCCCAGCCGCGCAAGGGCCTCAGGCTCCTCGTCGACACGGGGCTCGCCGACCGCGTCCTCCCGGAGCTGCCGGCGCTGCGGCTGGAGAGCGATGAGCACCACCGGCACAAGGATGTGTACGAGCACTCCCTGACCGTCCTGGAGCAGGCCATCGACCTGGAGGAGGACGGGCCGGACCTCGTGCTGCGGCTCGCGGCGCTGCTGCACGACATCGGGAAGCCGAAGACGCGGCGCTTCGAGAAGGACGGCCGGGTCTCCTTCCACCACCACGAGGTGGTGGGGGCGAAGCTGACCAAGTCGCGGATGACGAAGCTCAAGTACTCCAACGATCTCGTCCGGGACGTCACGAAGCTGGTGGAGCTGCACCTGCGCTTCCACGGCTATGGCACGGGCGAGTGGACCGACTCGGCGGTGCGCAGGTACGTACGGGACGCGGGCCCGATGCTGAGCCGCCTGCACAAGCTGACGCGGTCCGACTGCACGACGCGAAACAAGCGGAAAGCGAACGCCCTGTCGCGCGCGTACGACGGGCTTGAGGAGCGCATCGCGAAGCTTCAGGAGCAGGAGGAGCTGGACGCGATCCGACCGGATCTGGACGGCAACGAGATCATGGAGATTCTCGGCGTCGGCCCGGGCCCGCAGATCGGTCAGGCGTACAAGCACCTGCTGGAGCTGCGCCTGGAGAACGGGCCGATGGAGCATGACGCGGCGGTCGCGGCGCTCAGGGAATGGTGGGCGGCGCGGAGCTGATCGCCGTGGCGCTGTCCTGTTTCACGTGAAACAGGACTCGGAGAGACCCAGGGCCCGGTGGGTGTTTCACGTGAAACAAGAGACGTGAAACGCCCACCGGGCCTCACTGTCGTCGGGACTGCCGTCGGGACGCTGCCACCGCGAGGGCGGTCGCCGCGTAGATCGCGGCGACGGTGGCGACCAGCGTGACCGATCGGCCGTCCTGCGGCAGCATGAGGGCGGCTACCGCCGCGGCTCCCACGAAGGCGATGTTGAAGAGCACGTCGTAGAGCGAGAAGATCCGGCCCCGGAAGGCGTCGTCGACCGATGACTGGACGACGGTGTCGGTGGCGATCTTCGCGCCCTGGGTGATGAGGCCGAGGACGAAGGCGGCGACCAGTATCGGTATGGGCTCGAAGGTGAGGCCGAGCGCCGGTTCGAGTACGGCCGCGGAGGCGGCGCATACGGCCATCCAGCCCAACCGGCCGAAGCGGCTTGCCGCCCAAGGGGTGAATACCGCCGCCACGAAGAAGCCGGCACCGGATACGCCCACAGCGAGGCCGAGCAGGGCCAGCCCGTCCGCTTCGTTCTTCGCCCACGCGTACCGGCACAGCATGAGGACCATGACGGTCAGAGCCCCGTAGCAGAACCGCATGAGCGTCATGGCCGCGAGCGCACGGGCGGCGACACGGCGTTCCATGAGGTGGCGCAGTCCCGCCGCGAGGCCCGCGAAGGTCTCGGACAGGGCGGCGCGCACGCGGGTCTGGAGCTCGGCGGGGTCGGGACCGAGGAGGTCGGCCGGCATGCGGAGCGCGGCGAGCCCGGCACACAGGTACACCGCCGCCCCGAGGAGGACGACCACGGCGTCGGAGGACGCGCCCTCGGGAACCGCGAGCCGCACGATGAAGGACAGCCCGCCGCCCGCCGTGGCGGCGAGCGTACCGGCGGTCGGGGACAGGGAGTTGGCCATCACCAGCCGCTCCCGGCTGTCGACGACGCGCGGCAGGGCGGCCGAGAGGCCGGCCAGGACGAAGCGGTTGACGGCGGTGACCGACAGCGCGGAGGCGTAGAAGAGCCAGTCGGGTACCGAGGCGATGATCAGCACCGCGGTGCCGACCGCGAGGACGGTCCGTAGGAGGTTGCCGTAGACCAGCACCTGGCGGCGGCGCCAGCGGTCCAGGAGGACGCCGGCGAAGGGCCCCAGCAGCGAGTACGGGAGCAGCAGGACGGCCATGGCGGAGGCGATGGCCGCGGGTGAGGTCTGCTTCTCGGGGGAAAAGACGACGTAGGTGGCGAGCGCTACTTGGTAGACGCCGTCGGCGGACTGGGAGAGCAGGCGCACCGCCAGCAGGCGGCGGAAATCGCGCAGTTGAAGCAGTACGCGCAGGTCACGCACAACGGGCATGGTGCACAGCCTCACACAATGCGCTGGTCCCCGGGCGCATTGCCCGGGGACCAGCGGATCAAGCGACGGCCGATCGGCGATCGGCGGTCAGGGACCGGTTCAGCGGTCGACCTCGCCGTTGATGAACTTCTCGACGTTGGCGTGGGCCTCGTCGTCGAAGTACTGGACCGGCGGCGACTTCATGAAGTACGAGGACGCGGAGAGGATGGGGCCGCCGATGCCGCGGTCCTTGGCGATCTTCGCGGCGCGCACGGCGTCGATGATGACACCGGCCGAGTTCGGGGAGTCCCAGACCTCCAGCTTGTACTCCAGGTTCAGCGGGACGTCGCCGAACGCGCGGCCCTCCAGGCGGACGTACGCCCACTTGCGGTCGTCCAGCCAGGCCACGTAGTCCGAGGGACCGATGTGGACGTTGTCGGCGCCCATCTCGCGGTCGCGGATCTGCGAGGTGACGGCCTGCGTCTTGGAGATCTTCTTGGACTCCAGGCGCTCACGCTCCAGCATGTTCTTGAAGTCCATGTTGCCGCCGACGTTCAGCTGCATCGTGCGGTCCAGGATGACGCCCCGGTCCTCGAAGAGCTTGGCCATCACGCGGTGCGTGATGGTGGCGCCGACCTGCGACTTGATGTCGTCGCCGACGATCGCGACGCCCGCCTCGGTGAACTTGTCCGCCCACTCCTTGGTGCCGGCGATGAAGACCGGGAGGGCGTTGACGAAGGCGACCTTGGCGTCGATGGCACACTGTGCGTAGTACTTCGCGGCGTCCTCGGAGCCCACGGGCAGGTAGCAGACGAGGACGTCGACCTGCTGGTCCTTGAGGGCCTGGACGACGTCGACCGGCTCCGCCTCGGACTCCTCGATGGTCTGGCGGTAGTACTTGCCCAGACCGTCGTGGGTGTGGCCGCGCTGCACGGTGACGCCGGAGGGCGGCACGTCGCAGATCTTGATGGTGTTGTTCTCGCTGGCGCCGATGGCGTCCGCGAGGTCGAGGCCGACCTTCTTGGCGTCGACGTCGAAGGCGGCGACGAACTCGATGTCCGAGACGTGGTAGTCGCCGAACTGCACGTGCATCAGACCCGGCACGCGGCTCTTCGGGTCGGCGTCCTTGTAGTACTCGACGCCCTGGACCAGCGAGGCGGCGCAGTTGCCCACGCCGACGATGGCTACGCGAACCGAACCCATTCCGGTTGCTCCCTGTTAGTACTCGACGAAGCCCAGCGGTGTGCTGGGCTTACTTGGCGGTGTCGTCGGACGGGTCCGGCCGGGAACCACCCCGATGCCGGGGCAGGCCGCCCGGATCTCCTGATGTGCCCTCGGAGCGGCCGGAGCCGGAGCGCTGGTCGCGCCCGGTCCGCTCGCTCTCGATCAATTCGTTCAGCCAGCGGACCTCGCGCTCCACCGATTCCATGCCGTGGCGCTGGAGTTCGAGGGTGTAGCCGTCCAGCCGTTCGCGGCTGCGGGCCAGTGAGGCGCGCATCTTCTCCAGGCGTTCCTCCAGGCGGCTGCGGCGGCCTTCCAGCACCCGCATCCTGACGTCCCGTGAGGTCTGCCCGAAGAAGGCGAAGCGGGCGGCGAAGTGCTCGTCCTCCCACGCGTCCGGGCCGGACTGTCCGAGCAACTCCTCGAAGTGCTCTTTGCCTTGGGCCGTCAAGCGGTAGACGATCTTGGCCCGGCGGCCGGCGAGCGACGCCGCGAGGGCGTCCTCCAGGGCGCTGCCGGGTTCCTCGATCAACCATCCGTTGGCGACCAGGGTCTTGAGGCACGGGTAGAGGCTTCCGTAGCTGAACGCGCGGAACACCCCGAGTGAGGTGTTGAGGCGCTTCCGCAGTTCATAGCCGTGCATAGGGGACTCGCGGAGCAGGCCGAGGACGGCGAATTCGAGGATGCCGGAGCGTCTGCTCATCCGTCGCCTCCCTGGTCCGCTGGGTCTCTTATGCCGAGCTGATGTATCGACTCGATACATCCAGACGATAGAACGGCAGTGCTCGTGCGACAAGGGGGAGCACGGTGAACGCGGTCACATCCTGGATTCACAGGTGACCGGCTGCCGGAATTGGATTGAAGATCCGCAGTGGGAGGGTTTTGGCCGTGCGTAGTCTGTGCGCCATGCAAATCACCGGGAACCAAGTGACGCCGCGGAGCGTCATCGTGCTGGATGCAGTGCGCCCGGCCGCTCAAGGGGGCCGGCCCGCATTTCTGGGGGACCGGAAGCCACCTGCCGCTTTCAGGCGATCACGCCTGCCCGAGGAGTAGTCGTTCCATGAGCGAGCACCGTCGCAAGCCGCCGCAGCCGCAAGGCGGCGGCCGAGCCGCGGCTCGGCGTGGGTCCGGACAGCCGTCCGGCCGCCGCGCCGCACCACCACGCAACAGTTCCACCGGCCCCGACGAGACAGCGAGCGACGCGTCGGCCGGCGCATCGAGCGGCGACGCTCCCGCATACGGCGGACGTGCCGCGGCCCGGCGCGCGGCCCAGCGCGGTGGCGGCCGCAGACGCTCGGGTTCGGAGTCCGCGGGCGCCGGCGGTTCCGGTCGCGGCGGCGGCCGGCGGGGCGGTGGCGCGGCCGGCGGCGGACGGGGGCGCGGTCGCGGCGGCGACAGCGGGCCCGTCAAGAAGCGCTTCATCGACTACCCGCGCGCGGGCAAGTACGGATTCAGGCGCTGGGTGCCGTCCTGGAAGCTGGTCACGGCCACCTGCCTGGGGTTCATGGGCGTCATGGTGGGCGCGGTGGGCATAGCGCTGCTGATGGTGGACATCCCGACGGCGCAGGCCGCGTCGAAGGTCCAGAAGAACGTCTACTACTGGGCCGACGGCAAGACGATGGTGGTCGCGGGCGGCGGCGAGCTCAACCGGCAGATCGTGCCGCTCTCGCAGATCCCCAACTCGATGCAGAACGCCGTGATCGCCGCGGAGAACGCCTCGTTCGAGACCGACTCGGGCGTCGACCCGATGGGCATCGCGCGCGCGGTCATGAAGATGGCGCAGGGCGGCGAGACGCAGAGCGGATCGACCATCACCCAGCAGTTCGTGAAGAACACGTACCTGAACCAGGAGCAGACGCTCCAGCGCAAGGCCACCGAGCTGCTGATTTCCATCAAGGTGGGGCTGAAGACGAATAAGGACGACATCCTCGCCGGCTACCTGAACACCGCCTACTACGGGCGCGGCGCGTACGGCATCCAGGCCGCGGCGCGCGCGTACTACAACAAGGACTGCTCGGACCTGTCGCCGACCGAGAGCGCGTTCCTCGCCGCGACGCTGAACGGACCGAACCTGTACGACCCGTGGGGCGGTCAGGGCCCGGCGGCGACGCCCGAGAAGAACACCAAGCGGGCCACGGAACGCTGGCAGTTCACGCTCAGGCGCGAGGTCGAGACCAAGCGGATGAAGCCCGAGGAGCGCCAGAAGTGGCTGACGAAGGGCTTCCCGAAGGCGCAGAAGCCGAAGCCGGCGACGAACCGGGCCGGTCAGATCGGCTATCTCACGGACCTCGCCGACGCCTACGTCGTCGCGCACAGCAAGGGCAAGATCACCAAGGCCCAGCTGGACAAGGGCGGTTACCAGATCCACACCACCTTCCAGAAGGACAAGGTGGATACGCTGGCGAAGTCCGTCGCGGATGTCCGCAAGGCGAACATCAAGCCGAAGGAACGCAAGGTCGACGAGCACGTGCAGTTCGGCGGGGCGTCGGTGGAGCCGGGCTCGGGAAAGATCATCGCGATCTACGGCGGTGAGAGCGCGCTGGAGCACTACAACAACAACGCCGACTACACCGGCGTCCAGGTCGGTTCGACCTTCAAACCGTTCGTCCTGGCGTCGGCCATGGAACACGGCAAGCGCAATCCGGGCCTCTCACCGGACCAGGGCGACGACGATCGCACCCTGGTCTCGCCGGAGAGCATGTACGACGGCAACAACGAGGTGACGCTGCGCGACTTCAACGGTCAGGTCTGGCACGACAAGGATGGCTCCGAGTGGCATCAGAAGAATGACGGCGGTGAGGACAGGGGGCCCATCAGCCTCAGAACCGCGATGCAGTTCTCGGTGAACACGCCGTACATCCAGCTCGGCATGGACGTGGGCACCGATGTCGTCCAGCAGGAGGCGATCAAGGCCGGACTGGACAAGAAGCAGATGGCCTCGCTCTCCCCCACCTTCTCCCTCGGCACCTCGGCGCCGAGCGCGATCCGGCTAGCCGGCGCGTACGGGACCTTCGCGGCCAAGGGCAAGCAGGCCCAGCCGTACTCGGTCGAGAAGGTCGAGAAGGACGGCAAGGCCGTCTACGAGCACGAGGACGAATCGAAGCAGGCCTTCGACGCCAACATCGCGAACAACGTCACCGATGTGCTGCGGAACGTTGTCGAGCACGGCACCGGTACCTCGGCGAAGCTTGAGGGAGACCGGCCGGCGGCGGGCAAGACCGGTACGACCGATGAGAACCGCTCGGCCTGGTTCGCGGGCTACACCCCGCAGCTCTCCACGGCCATCGGCATGTTCCGCGTCGACCCCAACGCGAAGCAGCAGGAGTTCCTGTCCATGCGCGGCGTGGGCGGTCAGAAGACGATTCACGGTGCGTCGTACCCGGCGGAGATCTGGGCCGACTTCATGGACAAGGCGCTGAAGGGCAAGCAGGCCGAGGACTTCGACAAGCCGCAGCCGATCGGCAAGAAGATCTACGGTGACGGCGCCAGCCCGACGCCGTCGCCCACCCATACGGTGGACCCGACGCCGACCCACACGCCCAGCCACACGCCGTCGGCGCCGACGTCGCCGACCCACACACCCAGCCACACGCCGTCGGCGCCGACCCATACCTGCGGTCCGCTCGACTGGAAGTGCAAGGGCGATGGGGACGGGGAAGGAGACGGCGATACCTCGGGGCCCGGCGGTCATCCCACCGGTGGTCCCAGCGCGACGATCACGCCGTCCAAACCGGGCAGCATCTGGGACGGGACCTACGGGTAGCGTCCCGTCCCCGGGCCGCCGTTCCGGCAGCCAGGACCGGTGAGGGCCGTCACGCAGCGCGCGTGGCGGCCCTCACCGCTGTCCACAGGCCCGTACGGCAGGATGGCCCGCATGACGAGCGCGCGAGAGGACCAGCCCGTACGCCCCACCGTCGAGGACGAGGTGGCCGCCGCGGGCAGCGAGGTCATCGGCGGCCCGGCCGGTCGCCGCGCGGTGTTCGGCGGGGGCTGGTGGACCGCGGTGCGGATCATCGTTTTGGCGGCCATCGGGATGTTTGCGCTCGGCATGGTGCAGAAGCTGCCGTGTTACGACTCCGGGTGGTTCTTCGGCGCCACCTCGCAGTACACGCACGCCTGCTACTCCGATATCCCGCACCTCTTCAACGGGCGCGGCTTCGACATGGGCGTCGTCCCCTACTTCGACAGCATCCCCGACTCCGTCTCCGGGGGCATGCGGTACCTGGAGTACCCGGTCCTGACGGGACTGTTCATGGAGGTCGCCTCCTGGCTGACGCCGGGCGGCGGCACGATCCAGCACCGCGAGCAGCTGTACTGGCTCGTCAACGCGGGCATGCTGATGGTCTGCGCGGCCGTCGTCGTGATCTGTGTGGCCCGTACGCACCGCCGCCGCCCCTGGGACGCCCTCCTGGTGGCCCTCTCGCCGGCCCTGGCGCTGACCGCCACCATCAACTGGGACCTGTTCGCGGCGGCCCTGCTCGCCGCCGCGATGCTGAAGTGGTCACGCGGCCGTACGCTCGCCGCCGGCGTCCTCATCGGCCTGGCGACCGCCGCGAAGCTCTATCCGCTGCTGGTGCTCGGACCGCTGTTCGTCCTGTGCTGGCGGGCGGGCCGTTGGGGGGCCTTCGGGCGGGCGGCGGGCGGCGCGGCGGCGGCCTGGCTGGTCGTGAACCTGCCGGTGATGCTCACGCACGACGCGGCGGGCTTCCACATCCGCGAGGGCTGGGCGCAGTTCTACACCTTCAGCCAGGACCGGCCCATCGACTTCGGGTCGGTCTGGCTGCTCATCTCCCAGCGCACCGGCGACACGCTGGAGAACGTCAATACGTACGCGACGCTGTTGATGATCATCGGCTGCCTTGCGATAGCGGCGCTCGGCCTGTACGCGCCGCGCAGACCGCGGCTGGCCCAGCTCGCGTTCCTGGTCGTGGCGCTGTTCGTGCTCACCAACAAGGTGTACTCGCCGCAGTACGTGCTGTGGCTGATCCCGCTCGCCGCCCTGGCCCGCCCGAAGTGGCGGGACTTCCTTATCTGGCAGGGGTGCGAGGTCCTCTACTTCGTGGCGATCTGGATGTACCTGGCGTTCACGAGCGGCGGGGACAAGCACCAGGGGCTGCCGATGGAGGGCTACCAGCTGGCCGTGGTGCTGCATCTGCTGGGGACGCTGTACCTGTGCGCGGTGGTGGTCCGGGACGTACTGCTGCCGGAGCGGGACGTGGTGCGCCAGGACGGGTCGGACGATCCGGCGGGGGGCGTTCTGGACGGGGCTCCCGATGTGTTCGTGCTCGGCAGCGCGGCCCGTCCGCACCACGCCGCGCGTTTTGAGGGTCCCTACGTGCGATGGGGCACTGGACGGACGGATTCCGGGCAGGTTTCCCCCATCGAGTGAGGGGCCGCCGGGCGGACCGCCGGCGCGGGGCAGGAACGCGGGAAGGGCCCGAAGGCGCAGCACGAGGCTGTGGCTTCGGGCCCTTCCGCGGTGCGGTCAGCGGTCGACGAGGCGGTCGAACTGGGTGGTGGTGTGCCGCAGATGGGCCACGAGCTCGTCGCCGACCTGGGGCGCCGCGACGTCGCCGGGGACGAAGAGGATGGACACCTGCATGTGCGGCGGCTCCGCGAACCAGCGCTGCTTGCCCGCCCAGACGAAGGGCGAGAGGTTGCGGTTCATGGTCGCGAGGCCCGCCCGCGCGACCCCCTTGGCGCGCGGCATCATGCCGTGCATCGCCTTCGGGGCCTCAAGGCCGACGCCGTGCGAGGTGCCGCCCGCGACGACGACCAGATAGCCGTCGGCGGCGGTCTTCTGCTGGCGGTAGCCGAAACGTTCGCCCTTGGCGACGTGCGAGACGTCGAGGACCGCGCCGCGGTACTGGGTGGCCTCGTGGTCGCCGAGCCACAGCCGGGTGCCGATCCGGGCGCGGAACCGGGTCTGCGGGAACTGCTGCTGGAGCCGGGCGAGTTCGTCGGCCTTGAGGTGGCTGACGAACATGGTGTGCAGCGGCAGCCGGGCGTTGCGCAGCCGGTCCATCCAGCCGATGACCTCATCGACGGCGTCGGAACCGTCCGTACGGTCCAGCGGCAGGTGGATCGCGAACCCCTCCAGCCGTACGTCCTCGATGGCGGCGTGCAGCTTGGGCAGGTCCTCCTCGCCGATGCCGTGGCGCTTCATGCTGCTCATGACCTCGATGACGACGCGGGCGCCGACCAGGCCGCGCACGCCCTCGACCGAGGAGACGGAGCGGATGGCCCGGTCCGGCAGCGGCACCGGCTCCTCGCCGAGCCGGAAGGGGGTGAGCACCAGCAGGTCGCCGCTGAAGAAGTCCTTGATCCGGGCGGCCTCGTAGGTCGTGCCGACGGCCAGGATGTCGGAGCCGAACGCCGCGGCCTCGTCGGCCAGCCGCTCGTGGCCGAAGCCGTAGCCGTTGCCCTTGCAGACCGGGACGATGCCCGGGAACTGCTGGAGAACGGTCTGCTGGTGTGCCCGCCAGCGCGCGGTGTCGACGTAGAGCGTGAGCGCCATGGCCGGTCCCGGAACCTTTCCTGTGCCTGAAGACGGAGTGTGAGGCCGTACGGACGCATGAGGTCCGCACGGGGGCGTACGGGTGTGACGGGGTGTGCGGGTGAAACGGTCAGCGCCGAGACATGTACATGTCGAGCGCCTTGTGCAGCAGCTTGTTGAGCGGGAAGTCCCACTCACCGAGGTATTCGGCAGCCTGCCCGCCTGTGCCGACCTTGAACTGGATCAGGCCGAAGAGATGGTCCGTCTCGTCCAGCGAGTCGCTGATGCCGCGCAGGTCGTACACGCTGGCGCCGAGCGCGTACGCGTCGCGCAGCATCCGCCACTGCATCGCGTTCGACGGCCGGACCTCGCGCTTGTGGTTGGCGGACGCGCCGTAGGAGTACCAGACGTGGCCGCCGACGATCAGCATCGTCGCGGCGGCGACGGCCTCCCCCTCGTGCACGGCGAAGTACAGCCGCATCCGGTTGGGGTCCTCGGTGTTGAGGGCGGACCACATGCGCTGGAAGTAGCCGATGGGGCGCGGCCGGAAGTGGTCGCGCTCGGCGGTGATCTCGTAGAGGTGCTGCCAGGTGGCCAGGTCGTCGTAGCCGCCCTGGACGACCTCGACGCCGGCCTTCTCGGCCTTCTTGATGTTGCGGCGCCACAGCTGGTTGAAGCCCTTGTGCACGTCTTCGAGGGAGCGGCCCTCCAGCGGCACCTGGTAGACGTAGCGCGGCTGGACGTCGCCGAAGCCCGCGCCGCCGTCCTCGCCCTGCTGCCAGCCCATGCGGCGCAGCTTGTCGGCGACCTCGAAGGCGCGCGGTTCGATGTGGCTGGCCTCGACGTCGCGCAGCCGCTTGACGTCGGGGTCGGCGATGCCCGCCTTGATGGCCGTGGCGTTCCAGCGCCGGATGATGACGGGCGGGCCCATCTTCACGGAGAAGGCGCCCTTCCCCTTGAGGTGGGCCAGCATGGGCCGCAGCCAGTCCTCCAGGTGCGGCGAGTACCAGTTGATGACCGGGCCCTCGGGGAGATAGGCCAGATACCGCTTGATCTTGGGCAGCTGGCGGTAGAGGACCAGGCCGACGCCGACGAGCTCGCCGGTCTTGTCGAACCAGCCCAGGCTCTCCGAGCGCCACTCCGCCTTGACGTCCGCCCATGCCGGAACCTGCATGTGGCTGGCCGAGGGCAGACTCTGGATGTACGCCAGATGCTGTTCTCGGCTGATGGTCCTCAGGGTCAGGCTCATGCGGGGCGCTCCTCGGCAGGTTTGTCCCCAGGGGCGGGGCTCCGGCTCTCGCGCCGAAGCCTACTGTGAGAGGGGAGCGCCCCGTTTGGGCGTATGCGCGTGGTGGCCCGGCGCGCCACCGTACGGGCCGCCGGGGCCCGTCGGCCGCTCCCTGTACGGGCCGGGGCCCGCGGAGCCCGTACAACCGGGCGTACGGGGCCTGACCTGGGGACCCGTACGGGCTCGGCCGGGGGTGCGCCGGGCCGCGGCTAGCCGACCACGCCGCCGAAGAGGCCGCCGTGCGCCATGCCGATGAAGAATCCCACAGCGGCCGCGCCGAGCCCGATGATCAGCAGGAACCGTTCTCCCGTGGTGGCGGAGATGAACTGGCCCCAGGCCCCGGTGAGGATGCCGGCCAGGCCCGACCAGGAGCTGAGCAGGTGGAGGCCGTGGAAGGCCGAGGAGATGACGGCGATCGCGCCGAGGATCAGCGTCGCCGCGGCGAGGCTGTTCTCGACGGGATGCGCCTTGCCGTCGCTGTTGATGGCGGTGCTGATGAGGCCGAAGGGTCCGTGGTGTTGCCGTGCTGCCTGTGCCATGCGGCACCTCCTGTAGGCAAAGCGGCGCACTGTAGCGCCGGTCACACCCGATGCGTCCAGAGTGCGGGTCCCCGCGGCCGGATTTCAACCGGAAGGCCGGGTGCGGGTACGCTGGTCGGTCTGCACCGGTGTCGGCCGGGCATGTCATGGCTCTCCGGGATTTCCCGGTCGAGACCGGCCGCACCGTCCGCGCTGCCAGCGCTTTTGCGCTGTTGTCAGTGGTCGCCGATACCGTTGCTAACGCATCACGACCCTCCTGCCACGGAACGACCGTGGCCGCTGAGTCCAAAGGAGGTGGGTTCCACATGCGTCACTACGAGGTGATGGTCATCCTCGACCCCGATCTGGAGGAGCGCGCTGTCTCTCCCCTGATCGAGAACTTCCTCTCCGTCGTCCGCGAGGGCAACGGAAAGGTCGAGAAGGTCGACACCTGGGGCCGTCGTCGTCTCTCGTACGAGATCAACAAGAAGCCCGAGGGCATCTACTCGGTCATCGACCTCCAGGCCGAGCCTGCGGTCGTCAAGGAACTCGACCGCCAGATGAACCTGAACGAGTCGGTTCTCCGGACCAAGGTCCTCCGTCCCGAGACCCACTGAATCTCCGGCATCCCCGGAATTCAGCGGTAATCGGGCTGCATCACCACGAGTAGCAAGCAGCCAGCAGCACACCCGCCGAGAGGTTCACCCATGGCAGGCGAGACCGTCATCACGGTCGTCGGCAATCTCGTCGACGACCCCGAGCTGCGCTTCACCCCGTCCGGTGCGGCGGTCGCGAAGTTCCGCGTCGCGTCCACTCCCCGCACCTTCGACCGCCAGACCAACGAGTGGAAGGACGGCGAGAGCCTCTTCCTCACGTGCTCGGTGTGGCGGCAGGCGGCGGAGAACGTCGCCGAGTCGCTCCAGCGCGGCATGCGTGTCGTCGTGCAGGGGCGGCTGAAGCAGCGGTCCTACGAGGACCGTGAGGGCGTCAAGCGCACGGTCTACGAGCTCGACGTCGAAGAGGTCGGGCCCAGCCTGAAGAACGCCACGGCCAAGGTCACCAAGACCACCGGCCGCGGCGGTCAGGGCGGCTACGGCGGCGGCGGTGGCGGCCAGCAGGGCGGCGGCTGGGGCGGCGGCCCCGGTGCCGGCCAGCAGCAGGGCGGCGGCGGGGCTCCCGCCGACGACCCCTGGGCGACCAGTGCTCCGGCCGGCAACCAGCAGGGCGGCGGCGGTGGTGGCTGGGGCGGCGGCTCCGGCAACACCGGCGGCTCCGGCGGCGGCTACTCGGATGAGCCGCCCTTCTAAGGGCGGCGGCAGAAAACTTCTTGATCACACAGGAGAGAGACAATGGCGAAGCCGCCTCCGCGCAAGCCTAAGAAAAAGGTCTGCGCGTTCTGCAAGGACAAGACCGCTTACGTGGACTACAAGGACACGAACATGCTGCGGAAGTTCATTTCCGACCGCGGCAAGATCCGTGCCCGTCGCGTGACCGGCAACTGCACTCAGCACCAGCGCGACGTCGCCACGGCCGTGAAGAACAGCCGTGAGATGGCGCTGCTGCCCTACACCTCGTCCGCGCGATAAGGGAAGGGTGACCGACCAATGAAGATCATCCTCACCCACGAGGTCTCCGGCCTCGGCACCGCCGGTGACGTCGTCGACGTCAAGGACGGCTACGCCCGCAACTACCTGGTCCCGCGCGGTTTCGCGATCCGCTGGACCAAGGGTGGCGAGCAGGACGTCGCTCAGATCCGTCGCGGTCGCAAGATCCGTGAGATCGCCACGATCGAGCAGGCCAACGAGGTCAAGGCTCGGCTTGAGGGCGTGAACGTGCGCCTGGCCACCCGTTCGGGTGACGCCGGTCGCCTGTTCGGCTCCGTCACCCCGGCCGACATCGCCACGGCGATCAAGTCCGCCGGCGGTCCGGACGTCGACAAGCGCCGCATCGAGCTGGGTTCGCCGATCAAGACCCTGGGCTCGCACCAGGTGTCCGTGCGACTGCACGCCGACGTCGCCGCCAAGGTGGCCGTCGAGGTCGTCGCCGCCTGATTCACGGCGCTCGCGTCTGAGTCATGGCGTTCGGCACAGCTGAAGCGCGACTGAAGGGCCGCACCCCGCGGGGTGCGGCCCTTCGGCGTTCTCGGTGGAGCGTTCGTTCTCGGTGGTGGGGCGCTGGTGGTGGGGTGCTGGTGGTGGGGGCGGTACGGTCCGGTCCGGTCGGGTATGGGCTGCGGGCTCGTAGCCGTGCTCGCGTCGGTACTGGTGCTTGTGCCCGTGCTCGCGTCCGTACCGGCGCTCGTGCCCGTGCCCGTGCCCGTACCGTCAGCGAGCCGCGCCCGTCACGAGCCAGCGGCCGGAGCGGGTGCGCAGCCACAGGGTCGCCATCCGGACGGCCATCATCAGGGCCATGGCCCACCACAGGGCGGTCAGACCGCCGCCGAAGGTGGGCACGAGCAGCGCGGCGGGCGCGAAGACGGCGAGTACGAGCAGCATCGCCCAGGCGAGATACGGGCCGTCGCCGGCTCCCATGAGGACGCCGTCCAGGATGAAGACGACGCCTGCCACAGGCTGGGTGAGCGCGACCACGAGGAGCGCGGGCAGCAGTGCGCCGTGTACGGCGGGGTCGGTGGTGAACAGCGGGATGAACAGCGGGCGGGCGGCCACCACGAGCACGCCGAGCACGACTCCCGAGGCGATGCCCCACTGCACCATGCGGCGGCAGGCGGCGCGGGCGCCGTCGGGGTCGTCGGCGCCGAGGTAGCGGCCGATGATGGCCTGGCCGGCGATGGCGATGGCGTCCAGGGCGAAGGAGAGCAGGCTCCACAGCGTGAGCACGATCTGGTGGGCGGCGATGTCGGCGTCGCCGAGCCGGGCGGCGACGGCGGTCGCGATCATCAGGACGGCGCGCAGCGAGAGCGTACGGACCAGGAGGGGCGCGCCTGCCTGGGCGCAGGCCCGTATGCCGGCGGCGTCGGGGCGCAGGGACGCGCCGTGCCGGCGGGCGCCGCGGATGACGACGGCGAGGTAGACGGCGGCCATGGCGCACTGGGCGATGACGGTGCCCCAGGCGGAGCCGGCGATGCCGAGCCCGGCGCCGTAGACGAGGGTGATGTTGAGGGCGGCGTTGGCCGCGAAGCCGCCGACGGCCACGTAGAGCGGGGTGCGGGTGTCCTGGAGGCCGCGGAGGACACCGGTGGCGGCGAGGACGATGAGCATGGCGGGGATGCCGAGGGCGCTGATGCGCAAGTAGGTGACGGCGTAGGGGGCGGCGGTGGGCGAGGCGCCGAAGAGGTCGATGAGGGCGGGGGCGGTGGGCAGTACGACGGCGATCACGGCGGCGCCGAGGAGGAGGGCGAGCCAGATGCCGTCCATACCCTGGCGGATGGCGGCCGGGAGATCGCCCGCGCCGACGCGGCGGGCGACGGCCGCGGTGGTGGCGTAGGCGAGGAAGACGAAGATGGAGACGGCGGTGGTGAGGAGGGCGGCGGCGACGCCGAGGCCGGCGAGCTGGGGGGTGCCGAGGTGGCCGATGACGGCGCTGTCGACCATGACGAAGAGGGGCTCCGCGACGAGCGCGCCGAAGGCGGGCACGGCGAGCGCGATGATCTCGCGGTCGTGGCGGCGGGCGCTGCGCTGCTCGCGCGTGGGGGCCTGGGGCATGGAGCCAATCTAATCTTCCACAGGTAAGTGCTGCAAGGTGATTGGAGTCCTTACGGTGTGTGGCGTCGGAGCTGCTTCGGTGCGCCGTTTGTCGTGATCTTGGGCCGGGTGGGAAAGTTTTTCTTCTCAACAGGCCCTGGATGAAGTACCCGCAGGTCAGGGCGGTGGGATTGAAGCGATTGTGTGTTTGTCCACAGAGATTTCCCCCACCCCGTGCACAGGTATCGGCGACTTCTCCACAGGATGGCGGCCGTCATCCACATGGTCTGTGGATAACAAGATTGGCGCACGGTCTCCACGGGCCTACCGTGGTCCGGCGCCCGCCGCATGTTCCGGCCCTCGCGACTCGTGAACTCGACGCGCCGTAACCGGAGTCGGGTGTCCTATTTGTCAGAGCCGTGCCGTAAGAAGGAAGGGCATGGCGAGGTCCGCGTCGCGGACGGGAGGAGGTGGCGGGGTGAGCATGCCTATGCCTGAGCCGCCCATGGAAGACCCCTGGGCGGACGCCGGTCCCAGTGACCGGCTCCCGGTCTCCCGGCCCCGGCGCGGCGAGGGCAAGGGCCGCGGCGAGCAGCACGACCGCGGCGACGAGGGCTCCTCCTGGTCGGGCGGCGGCTTCGAGCGCGTACCGCCGCAGGACCTCGACGCCGAGCAGTCCGTGCTCGGCGGCATGCTGCTCTCCAAGGACGCGATCGCGGAGGTCGTCGAGGTCCTCAAGGGCCACGATTTCTACCGGCCCGCGCACGAGACCGTCTACCAGGCGATCCTCGACCTCTACGCGAAGGGCGAGCCCGCCGACCCCATCACCATCGGGGCGGAGCTCACCAAGCGCGGCGAGATCACCAAGGTCGGCGGCGCCGCGTATCTGCACACCCTGGTGCAGTCCGTCCCGACGGCCGCCAACGCCGCGTACTACGCCGAGATCGTCCACGAGCGGGCGGTGCTGCGGCGCCTGGTCGAGGCCGGCACCCGCATCACCCAGATGGGATACGCGGCCGACGGCGACGTCGACGACATCGTCAACAGCGCCCAGGCCGAGATCTACGCCGTCACCGAGCAGCGCACCAGCGAGGACTACCTTCCGCTCGGCGACATCATGGAGGGCGCGCTCGACGAGATCGAGGCGATCGGCTCCCGCAGCGGCGAGATGACGGGCGTGCCGACGGGCTTCACGGACCTGGACGCCCTGACGAACGGCCTGCACCCCGGCCAGATGATCGTCATCGCGGCCCGCCCCGCCATGGGCAAGTCGACCCTGGCGCTGGACTTCGCCCGCGCCTGCTCCATCAAGTCCAACCTGCCCAGCGTGATCTTCTCCCTGGAAATGGGCCGCAACGAGATCGCGATGCGACTCCTCTCCGCCGAGGCGCGGGTCGCCCTGCACCACATGCGGTCCGGCTCCATGACGGACGAGGACTGGACGCGGCTGGCCCGCCGCATGCCGGACGTATCGGCAGCCCCCCTCTACATCGACGACTCCCCGAACCTGTCGATGATGGAGATCCGCGCCAAGTGCCGCCGCCTCAAGCAGCGCAACGAACTCAAGCTCGTCGTCATCGACTACCTCCAGCTCATGCAGTCCGGCGGCTCGAAGCGCGCCGAGAGCCGCCAGCAGGAGGTCTCGGACATGTCCCGAAACCTCAAGCTCCTCGCCAAGGAGCTGGAACTGCCGGTCATCGCCCTCTCCCAGCTCAACCGAGGCCCCGAGCAGCGCACCGACAAGAAGCCGATGGTCTCTGACCTGCGCGAATCCGGTTCGATCGAGCAGGACGCCGACATGGTCATCCTGTTGCACCGAGAGGACGCGTACGAGAAGGAGTCGCCCCGCGCGGGCGAAGCCGACCTGATCGTGGCCAAGCACCGAAACGGCCCCACGGCCACCATCACGGTCGCATTCCAGGGGCACTACTCGCGCTTCGTGGATATGGCGCAGACCTGAGTGGGGCGTAGGGTCTCAGGTTTCGTGTCGGAATCTCATGGTCGATGTCGGACGGAAGTCGGATCCGACATCGACCGTGAGACACCGCAGTTCAGCGGGGCGCGGTGCCTGCAGGGGTGCCGGGGGTTTCGTAGAGTCGCTTGGCTGGCCGTAGGGATGGAGGAGCATGCGGGTCGCCATTGACGGGGCACACATCGGAAGCCAGGCGGACTTGCACCGGGTTCTTGCCGGGCCTCTGGACTTCGGTCCGTACTACGGGCACAACCTGAGCGCCCTGTGGGACCGTCTGAGCAGGGATGTTGAGCGCCCGGTCGAGATCGTCTGGGAGAACACTGCAGTAAGTCGTGGCCGCATGGGCGATGAAGAGTTCGAGGCGATCGCGTCCGTTCTGGTCCGAGCTGCCGCGGAAGACGAGTCGAATGCGCCCGGCAAGAGGCTGACCGTGCGTTTCACCTGATGTGGAGTCCAGCGGCGAGCGGTCAAACTTCGCTGAGACGGGTCAAGCGGGTCGGGCCGCCGCAAGCGTCCGGCGCCGCCATCGACTTCCGACACGGAGGTGAGACGCTGCGCGTCCGACACAGCGTGAGACGGCGGACGGGGCGGCAGGTCACATCCTCGGCGTCCGACACGAGCCGCGAGCCCCTACACAACACGAAGGCGGCTCCTCCGGCCCCCGTTCAGGGGGTGGAGGAGCCGCCTTCGTCCGTCGCGTCAGCGGAATGTCCGGTACGGGCGGGTGCGGCGTCCGGTTCTCCGATGAGCGCGCGGTCAAGGAGACCGGGCCTCGGTGGAGAGGGCCGGAGGCGACCCGCTTCGGACTCAGCCCCGGTAGAAGACCATCATGCTGCCCGGGTTCTGGGGTTCGCGTTCGCAGTGGACGATCGTGACGTGGTGACCCGCTCCCATGTCCATCTCCCGCTGGTTCTCCTTGGTGAAGCAGTCCGTCGCGGGGTCGCCCTGCGTTTCGACGAAGGGGAGGTCGGCAGCCTGGGCCGCTCCGATGGCCAGGCCGGAGAAGGCCAGGACGCTGGCGGCGGCGACTGCTGCGCGCTGGAACTTGCGCATGTTTTCTCTCCTTTACGTGCCTACGTGCAGTGGTGCGTGTGCGCCTCTGCGGCGCACGGGCCCGCTACTCGCGGAGCGCGGCCGACGGACCGGCCCCGCGGGCGGCCGGAGTCGTGTCCGGCCGTGGCAAAGCGTCGCGTTGCGCTTCGAGTTCTCCCCGGGCACTGAGCAGTCGATCACACGAACGGGTGGGTCTCCAAGTGCTCGCGGTCCCTGTTACAGGGGTACAACAGACCAGCCGGAGTCGATTTCCCGGGCGCCGATCCGAGGCCGAAGCGGAACCCGCTCGGCTGCTCCAGGAGTTCAGACGCCGATCTCCGCCCACCTGCGCCGACGAGCTCACGTTCCATCGACACCGAGTAACCGATCGCGGCCGGCTAACTCCCCGCTGACTGGCCGCCAGTGGGGAATCGCGGCCGGCGACTGTCGCCTTGGCGGCAGCCGGCACCGTCAAAGGCCCCCTCGACTCGGTCCGTTTCGGACTCTTGTCGGTCTGTTTCGGGCTCTTGGAATTCCACCACGGCCGCGCCGTGCTCGTGGGCCCACTCGGTCAGGGCGGCGATCGGCTTCACCAGCGTCCCGCCCAAGTCGGTCAGTACGTACTCGACCTTGCCGGCCTCGGCATGGCGGTCGACCAGGCCGTACCCCTGCAACCGCCGCAGCGTCTGGGTCAGCACCTTCCGCGAGATCCCGCCGATCAGGTCGACCAACTCGCCGTGCCTGCACGGTTTCCGGCTCAACGCGAACAGCACGACCACCGACCACTTGTCGGCGACGATCTCGATCGCCAGCCGAGCCGGGCAGTCGGCGAGGAAGACGCTGCCGGAGTACTCACGCATGCCCAGACGGTAGCCCGCCGCCAGGAACCTGGAGGTACCTGCCGCCTCAATAGCGTCCACGGCGGAAGCCGCTGAGCAAGGGGGCCGGGATGAGGGCAGAGGCCGAACGGCCGGGCGGGCGGAAGGTCGTCGCGCTGGTCATCGTCGCGTTGGAGCTGTGGTCGCCAGGGCACTGGCCCGCCTACGCGCCGATGGCTGCGGCGTGGCCGCCATCCTGCTGCTGCCCGTGGACTCGGGCATGCCCAGGCCCGCCGGAGCGAGACTTTCGCCGAGGCTTGCGGCGGCTCGGGTTCTGTGTCGTTCCCTCCCCGCTGTCGTGCCAGGGCGGATGGACGGATGGACGGATGGACGGGTGGTGGGCCGCAGGTCTGATGCTCCGGCTCAGTCCGTTACGGGCAGGCACTCGGCGAGCAGGTCGAGGATGTCGCGCCAGGCTCGCTGCGCGTGCTGCGGGTGGTGGCCGACGCCGGGGCGCACGGTGTGGTCGACCGGCGGGTGGTGGAAGGCGTGCTGGGCTCCGCCGTAGACCACGAGGCACCAGTCGAGGCCCGCGGCCTGCATCTCGGCGGCGAAGGCGTCCCGTTGCTCGGCGGGCATGATCGGGTCCTCCGATCCGACGCCGGCCCATACCGGGCAGCGGATGCGCGCCGCCTCGCCCGGTCGGCCCGTGATCAGCGCGTTGACCGTGCCGATCGCACGTAGGTCGACGCCGTCGCGCCCGAGTTCCAGCACGATCGCGCCCCCGGTGCCGTAGCCGATGCCGGCGATGCGGTCGGGGTCGGTCCGCGGTTCGGCGCGCAGCACATCGAGTGCCGCGTGGCCGATGCCCCGCATCCGGTCGGGGTCGGCGAGCAGGGGGGTGGTGTGCGCCAGCATCTCCTGCGGGTCGGCGAGCCAGTGCCCGCCGTTGATGTCGAAGGCCAGCGCCACGTAACCCAGTTCGGCGAGGGCGTCGGCCCGGCGGCGCTGGAAATCGTTGAGGCCCGGCCCCTCGGGCCCGATCAGGACCGCGGGGCGGCGGTCGTCGGAGCCGGCGGGGAGTGCGAGGTGCCCGACCATCGTCAGGCCGTCGGCCGGGTATTCGACGGTATGTGTGGTGATCGTCGTCATGGGATTGGACTGTAATGACCGTCGAGCCCGGACGGGCCGGTCTTCACCGTGGGCGGAACTCCGCGGGTTCGGGCCCGTGTTCGTATGTGGATGCCGAGTCGGGGGCGGGCATGGGCGAGTACGTGCCTTCACCGGCCGGCGCCGCTACTTGCCGAATCCTTCGCCGGGTTCGCAGGTCTCTCGGTGAGCGCACGTGTTCGCCGGTCCCTCGGCCGGCGCAGATGTGTTGTGACGCGTACACGACCAGTGGGAGACTGCACCGGCCGGTCGGCGCCGACCCGGCGGGGCGCCTGGGGGGAACATGAAGGACTGGCTGTCTCTTCTACAGGCCATCATCTGGCCGGGCGTAGTGCTGATCCTCGTGTTCAAGTTCCGCGCCGGGTTGGGGCGGCTCATCGAAGCGGTCAACAGCCGAGTCGAACGCGGCGATTCCTTCGAGGCGGGCACATCAGGGATCAGGCTCGGGCCCTCGTCGCCGCGGACCCCGACCGGGGACGAGCCCCGGCCGGGCGCGCAGCCCGTTCTCGAAGCGCCGCCGCCGTTGGCCGAACTGTCCGAGGGCCGGCCCGAATCCGCTCCGAGTGTTCATTTGGTGCACAGCGCTCATCGCGAGAGCGCGATCGACCGCAACGGATACCGGTACTTTCGGGTCCGTATCGCCCTTGAGGGAGATACGGACTCCGATCTCGACCGTGTCGCCGATGTCGTCTACCACCTGCACCCGACATTCCGGGACCCCGACCGCACCGTCACGGACCGTTCGACCGGTTTCGCGCTCAACACGGCGGCCTGGGGAACGTTCAACCTGACGGCCGATGTCCATGTGAAGGGCAGCGACGAGCCCATCCGGCTGGAGCGGTACCTGAACTTCTGACCGCGCGGGCCGCCCATCCCGACCTAGTGGCCGGAAACCCGAGGTCGGGGTAGGTGCCGGTACGGCTTCGCCAGCGCTATGGGAGGGGTGATGGCCGTACGCCCGTAATGCCGGTGAACGCGCGGCGGGCACGTCCTAGGGTGCGGACATGACCGCATCCTTCGCAGACGCAGAGTTCCACGACTTGCTGCCCGCCACCCGCAGGGCCCTCGCGCACCGCATCGCCGTCGCCCAGGCCGAGGGCCGTTCACCCTCGCTGATGGGGGCGGTGGTGCGGGAGGGGGAGCTGGTGTGGTCAGGAGGGCGCGGAGCGGTCGACGGGCGGGTCCCCGGGTCCGATACGCAGTACCGGATCGGTTCGATCACCAAGACGTTCATCGCCGTCCTGGTGCTGCGGCTACGCGACGAGGGGCTGCTCGACCTCGCCGACCCGCTGCGCAAGCACCTGGACCTGAACCTGGACCTGACCGGAGCCCCGCCCGAGGCGGGGGACGCGACGGTCGCCCAGCTCCTCTCGCACACCGCGGGGCTGGCCGCCGAGGCGCGCGGGCCGTGGTGGGAGCGTACGGAGGGCGCGCTCCGGCCCGCGCTGACGGACGTGTTCGGCGAGGGGCCGCAGCCCCATCCGGCCGGTCGTCGGCACCACTACTCCAACCCCGGTTTCGCGCTGCTGGGCGCGCTCGTCGAGCGGCTGCGCGGCGGTACGCCTTGGCACGAGGTGCTGCGGCGCGAGGTGCTGGAACCGCTGGGCATGGACCGTACGACCCCGCTGCCCGAGGCGCCGCACGCCGACGGCTGGGCGGTCCATCCGTGGGCCGACGTGCTGCAACCGGAACCCGCGGTCGACACGGGGCTGATGGGACCGGCGGGGCAGTTGTGGTCCACGGCCGGGGACCTCGGGCGGTTCGCCGCGTTCCTGCTGCACGGTGACGAGCGGGTGCTGAGCGCGGAAACGCTGGCCAAGATGCGCGAGCCCGCGTCCGGGCCGGAGGGCGAGCACTGGGACGGCGGGTACGGGCTGGGTGTGCAGCTGATCCGTTCGCAGGGCCGGCTGCTCTTCGGGCACACCGGTTCCATGCCCGGCTTCGTCGCCGCGCTGTGGGTGAACGCCGCCGACGCCGTCGCCGGGATCGCGCTGGCCAACGTCACCGCCGGGCCGCCGACCGGGGCCGTCGCCGCCGATCTCGTACGGATCGTCGCGGACCGCGAACCGCGCTTCCCGCGGCCGTGGCAGCCGCTGCCCGCCGCCGATGCGGAGCTGCTGGCCCTGACCGGGCCCTGGTACTGGGGCGCTACTCCCCTCGCGCTGCGGCTCCGCGCCGACCGCGGGCTGGAGCTCAGGGGCCTCGCCGGGCAGGGCCGGGCGTCGCGCTTCCGCGCGGAGGCGGACGGGACCTGGACCGGCCTGGACGGCTACTACGCGGGCGAGGTGCTGCGGGTGGTCCGTACCGAAGCGGGCGAGGTCAGCCACCTCGACATCGGTACGTTCGTCTTCACCCGGCAGCCGTACGAGCCGGGGGACGCGGCGGTTCCGGGGGGCGTCCACCCGGAGGGATGGCGGTAGGAGACCCGAGGGCGGCCACTGGCTATCGAGGCGCGGCGATCGGCCGCCGAGGGGCTGCGATCGACCACCGATATCGACCACCGATGGGGTGGCGATAGGCCGCCGAGGGGCGGTGGGGCGTGCGCATTCCTGAAGGGCGGCGGCAGGAAGGCCGGGGCCTTCGCGTCGGGCGGTCCGTACCGCTCCGGTCCGACGGCCGACCGGGCCCCGGTGCGCGGCGAGCGGCGGACGTACGCTCGGGGCGAGATATCGGGCCGCCGTGCGCGGCGTATCACCGGGAATCTGGAATCCGGAATCTGGTTTTTGGATTCAGGATTCCGGAATCCGGATTCTGCAAACTGGAAGGCCACCGTGACTGCTGCGAACCCCGTACCGGCCCTGCTCGACCTGCCGCCGATCACCGCCGCTCACTTCGCGCGCATCGAGGACAAGATCGCCTCGCTGCTGCGTACGCGCGCCGACGTCGTCGTGATGCAGGGCGAGGCGCTGCTGCCGCTGGAGGCGTGCATCCGCTCGGCCGTGCGCCCGGGCTCCACCGCGCTGAACGTCGTCACCGGCCCGTACGGCGAGACGTTCGGCGGCTGGCTGCGTTCCTGCGGGGCGGAGGTGGTCACCGTCACCGCGCCGTTCAGCGGCGCGGTGAGCCCGCGGCAGGTGGCGGACGCGCTGCGCGAACGTCCCGAGATCGACTTCGTGAGCCTGGTGCACGCCGAGGCCGCTACCGGCAACACCAACCCCGTCGCCGAGATCGGGGCCGTGGTGCGCGAGCACGGCGCGCTGCTGATGCTCGACGCCGTCGCCTCCGTGGCCGCCGAGCCGCTGCTGACCGACGAGTGGGGCGTGGACCTGTGCGTCATCGGCGGCCAGAAGGCGATGGCGGGGCCCGCCGGGGTCTCCGCCGTCTCCGTCAGCGACCGCGCCTGGGCGCGGATCGCCGACAATCCGCAGGCCCCGCGACGCTCGTACCTTTCGCTCCTGGACTGGAAGGAGCGCTGGATCGACGGCGGCCGCGCCGCGCTGCCGCACGCGCCGGCCCAGCTGGAGATGCTCGCGCTCGAACAGGCCGCGGACCGCGTCGAGGCCGCCGGCCTGGACGCCGTCATCGCCCGCCACCGGGGAGCGGCCGCGGCCACCCGCGCAGGTGTACGGACGCTGGGCGCCCTTACTCCCTACGTCACCCGGGACGGGGATGCCGCCCCGGTCGCCACCACGCTGCGGGCCCCCGAGGGAATGGACGCGCGCGAACTGGTCGCTGCCGCCTTGGCCGCCGACGCGGCCGTACCGGTGCAGGCGGCCGCGGGCGAGCTCGCCAAGGAGATGATCCGCGTCAACCACTACGGCCTGGCCGCCGACCGTTCCGTCGTGCTCGCCTCGCTGGCGGCGCTGGCCGAGGGGCTGCGCGCGCTGGGAGCTGCTGACGTGTCGGGGACCGCGGCGGCGGAGGCGGCGGAGGCCGCCTGGTCCGGAGTCGTGGGCTGACAGAGGCCGACGCCGGGAGCTGGCGGGGGCTGGTGGGGCGGGGCATACGGGCGTACGGGCGTACGAGCTGGTGGGCGTACGGGTGAACGGGCGCGGCGGTTGCTGTGCTTGAGCGGCTGTACGCCCATTGTTCGGCCCTTTTATCGAACTCCAGTTCGGTGCGTGAAGGTGCGCGACGCGACGACGGGGCGGATCGTTGACCGTGCGGGTGTCGACGTCCACACGTGCGCTGCCGGACGCTGTTTTCCGCTGCGCGCGGGGTCGTTGCGGGCGCTGTCGCTCCCTCCACTTTCTGAACCTGTTTCGGCTTCGCGCCCTTTTCGATCATGCTCTATGGCCCTGGCTACAATCGGAATGCCGCACCCGCTTGCCTCGCGGGGCGGTCGTAGCGTTCGCCGCCCTCGCCTTCAGGAGCCCCGACAGATGAAGCGCCCCGTCGCCGCCCCCTCCCGCGCGGACGCGCGGCGCAACAGGGCGCTCGTGCTGACGGCGGCCCGATCGGCTTTCGCGGAGCGGGGAATGGACGTTCCGCTCGGGGAGATCGCACGGCGTGCGGGGGTCGGCGCGGGCACGG
The DNA here is from genome assembly GCF_040654875.1 of Streptomyces sp. NPDC050610. Lineage (NCBI taxonomy): Bacteria > Bacillati > Actinomycetota > Actinomycetes > Kitasatosporales > Streptomycetaceae > Streptomyces > Streptomyces sp. NPDC050610. The sequence goes on from NZ_JBFAIV010000001.1 coordinate 401,139, forward strand.
TCTACCGCCATTTCCCGTCAAAGGAAGCGCTGTTCGAGGCGGCGGTCGTGGACCGGATACGGCTGTTCGTCGATACGGCACGGGAGTTGGCCGACGTGCCCGACCCCGGGTCGGTCTTCTTCCGCTTCCTGGCGTCGGTGGTGCGGCTGACCGCGCGGAACAAGGCGCTGTGCGACGCGCTGGAGGCGGGCGGTGAGGAGCGGTTCGGGGCGTCCGCCGAACTGGTGCGGGAGTTCGCGCGAGCCCTGGAGATACTCCTGACGAGGGCTCAGAAAGCGGGAGCCGTAAGGCGGGACGTGGATATCGCCGATGTTCGGGCGCTGCTGCTGGCGTGTCTGTCGATGGAACGGCGGAGGGGTGCGGGTGCTGTGCCGGGCCGGGGCGCGGCGCTGGTGTGCGACAGCTTGCGGCCGGGGCAGCACGTGACGAAACTGCCCGTCGCCGAGCAGAAGGCCCGGAAAATGCCTAATGGCCGTAATGTTCGTAACGAAACCGGCTGTGCGGTGTGCGGCACGTCTGTGTCCGCCGCTCGTACGGGCCGGCCCGCCCGGTACTGCGGTGGCGCGTGCCGCCAGAAGGCCCACCGCGAGCGTGCCCGGGTCCGGGGCGTCTAGGAGCGATGCGGATGGGAGCCCGGCCCGGCTCCGAAGAGACCGGCGACAACCGACCCGGCCTCGGTCCGACCGGCTTCGGCCCGGCCGGCTTCGATCCGGCCGGCTTCGGTCCGACCGTCTTCGGTCCGGCCCGCATCAGGTGGTCGAAGGCGCGATCAGTCGGACGAAGGCCCCCTTCTCGGGGGCCCGCGCCTAGAGCTGGTACTTGAAGCCGAGGTGCGACGCCTCGAAGCCGAGCCGCTCGTAGAACCGGTGCGCGTCCACGCGCACCGCGTCCGACGTGAGCTGTACCAGTTGGCACCCCTCGGTGCGCGAGGTGGCGATGGCCCACTCGATGAGCTCGGTGCCGAGGCCGCTGCCGCGCGCGTCCGCGTGTATGCGCACGCTCTCGATGATCGAGCGGGTCGCGCCCTGCCTCGACAGGCCCGGGATGATGGTGAGTTGGAGGGTGCCGATGATCTGGCCCTCGCGGACCGCCACGGCCACGTACTGGTGGGGGTCCGAGGCCAGGCGGGCGAAGGCGGTGCGGTAGGGAGTGAGGTCGTCGGGGGTTTCGCGCAGCGCGCCGAGCTCGTCGTCGGCGAGCAGGGCCACGATGGCCGGGATGTCGTCGGCGGTCGCCCGCCGGATCTCGATGTCACTCATGGCCCGGACCTTACGCGGACGGCCCGCGAAATGATCAAGTACCCGGTCGGGCGCCGGTCAGGAAGCGGGTGTCAGGGACCGTAGGGCGCTGACGAGCGGAGCCAGTTCGGGGTGGTTCGCCGCCTCTTGGAGTGATTCGTTCAGTGCGGCGTCGTGCGTCGGCCGGGCCGCGTCGAGGAGCGTACGGCCGGCGTCGGTGACGTCCGTGTAGATGCCGCGACGGTCGGTGGGGCAGAGATAGCGGGCCAGCAGGCCGCGGTCCTCCAGCCGGTTGACCAGGCGGGTGGTCGCGCTCTGGCTGAGGACGACGGACTCGGCGACCTGATTCATGCGCAGATGGCTGCTCTCGCCGTCGTGCTGGTAGCCCAGCACGCTCAGCACGGAGTACTCGCGCACGCTCAGCTCGTGTCCGGCCTGGAGGGCGCGCTCGATGTGCGCCTCGATCCGGCCGTGCAGGGAGGAGAGGGCGCACCAGCTCTGGGCGAGGCCCGGCGTGACGGGGCCGCGGGCCCCTTCCGCCGGGGCCGCCGCGCCCGGCGCGGCCGGCACGACCTGCTGAGACATGAGGGGCGCCCCTTTCGGCTCCAACGGCTCGCTGTCGGCTTCTGTCGATGTCATCTGCGTAATCGACGTCTCAACGATGTCAACGGCTTCGTGCGGCTCCGTCGTTCCCGTCGACTCCCCCGGTCCACCGGCCCTCCGGCCCCCGCTCCCGGTTTCGCAGACGGCTTCGCAGACCGTACGGCCAGGATAGCTCAGCCGACCAGGATAGTTCATCATCGCAATAGACCGCGTTTGCAACTAACAAGCGTCTGCAATTATTGTCTACGCCGATAAAGGTCGTTTGCAATCTCTGTAGCACCAAGGAAGGGGCCCGTCATGCCTCTCGCCCTCCTGGCTCTGGCCATCGGAGCGTTCGGGATCGGGACCACCGAGTTCGTGATCTCGGGCCTGCTCCCCGACGTCGCAGCGGATTTCGGCGTCTCCATCCCCACCGCCGGCTTCCTCACCACCGGCTACGCGCTCGGCGTCGTGATCGGCGCCCCGCTGCTCGCCGTCATCGGCAGCCGCATCCCGCGGAAGCGGATGCTGATGGCCCTGATGGGGCTGTTCGTCGCGGGCAACGCGCTCTCCGCCGCCGCCCCCGTCTTCTCCGTGATGCTCGCCGGGCGGATCGTCGCCTCACTCGCGCACGGCGCGTTCTTCGGCATCGGCTCGATCGTCGCCGCCGGCCTGGTCGCGCCGCACAAGAAGGCGGGCGCCATCGCGATGATGTTCACCGGCCTGACCGTCGCCAACGTGGTCGGAGTTCCGCTGGGCACGCTGATCGGCCAGAGCGCGGGCTGGCGCGTGACCTTCTTCATCATCGCCGGGCTCGGCGTACTGGGCCTGCTGGGCATCGCCGCGCTCGTGCCCGCTCAGCCGCGGCCCGAGGGCGGCCGGCTCAGCGGCGAGATCGCCGCCTTCCGCAACCCGCGGGTACTCCTCGCGATGGCCATGACGGTGCTCGGCAGCGGCGGCGTCTTCACCCTCAGCACGTACCTCACGCCCATGATGACCGAGGTCACGGGCTACGCCCCGGTCTCCGTCAGCTGGCTGCTCGTCCTCTTCGGCCTCGGCATGTTCGCCAGCACCCTCATCGCCGGGCGACTCGCCGACCGGGCTCTCATGCCCACCCTTTACGTGTCGCTGAGCGCCCTCGCCGTCGTACTGGCCCTGATGCCGCTCGCCGCGCACAACAAGGTCACGGCGGCCATCGTCATCCCGCTGATCGGGGCCTTCGGCTTCGCGACCATACCGCCTCTGCAGAAGCGGGTGCTCGACCAGACGGCCGATGCCCCGACGCTGGCATCCGCCGTCAACATCGGCGCGTTCAACCTCGGCAACGCCATCGCGGCGTGGCTCGGCGGCGTAGTCATCTCGGCCGGTTTCGGCTACACCGCGCCGACCTTGATCGGCGCGCTGATGGCGGCCGCCGCGGTCGCCGTGGCCCTCGTCTCCGCCATGTTGGAGCGACGGAGCGGTACGGGCGCGCCTGCGGGCCGGGTGGTGGCGGTCGGTGCTGCCGCGACGGCCGAGCGCCGTTCCGCCGACTCCGTGAGCATGGACAGCTGAAACGGACCACGGCCCCCGTTGCTCGCGCATGAGCCGTGGCGCCGTCCGTTCACGAGCCGGAGGACGTTCATGAACCGGTGGACGTTCACGAGCCGGCGGACTTGAGGGGCGCCTCGGTCGCCTGCGCCGTACGAGCAGCGTGGGATGCGTGGGACGCGTGAGCCGTACGGTCGTCCGTGTCGGCTGTACGAGGCGCACGGGCCGTCCCGGCTGTACGAGCCGTACGAGCCGCCGCGCGGGCCCGGCGCCCCCTGGCCGTGAGGCCCCACGGCTTGAGCACGGAGATCGCCGTCATGAAGACGTACAAGGTCAGGGCGACGCTCGGGGCGGCGACGAGGCTGGGGGCCGCAGCCCCGGCGTCCGGCCCCGTGGCCACGGCGGAGGCGGCGGCGTCGATGGTGACCCGCAGGGCGAAGATGCTCGCTCCCGTCGCGACGAGGGTCAGCCAGAACTTGGTGTAGACCCAGCGGTACCGGGCGATGCCCCAGGTGGTGCCGAGGGACAGTACCAACCCGCTGACCAGCGACAACAGGCTGATGGGAATGATCAGCCAGTCACCGAAGATCTTCATGGCGCGGTAGGCGGCCGCAGCCGTCGCCGGGGACCGGGTGAGCGCCCCGGCGATGCCGAGGACCAGCAGGCCGAGCGTGAGCCCGAGCCATCCGACGGACACCGCGACATGGACGAAGAGGGTGGCCCGGCGCACCGGGCGGCTGAGCGGCTTCATGACGACAACGGTGGTCCGTCGCCCGCTCCACGGCGTCTGACAGCGGGAGTATCCCGAGGTACTCGCAGCCGAGTACGGGGCTCCTCCAGCACGCCCGGCTCCCGCGTCCAGTACGCCCGGGGCCCGCGTCCGTACAAGATCTAGGCTCGGTTACATGACGAGACTGCACTTGTTCGACATGGACGGCACGCTGCTGTACGGCACGGCCGCCGCGATCGAGATATCGCGGCAGCTCGGGGTGGAGCGGGAGATCGCCGAGCTGGAGGGAGCGTTCCTGGCCGGCGACATGACGCCGCCGGAGTTCGCGACCCGGGCGTGCGAGCTGTGGGGCGAGCTGCGCGAGGAACAGGTCGCGGCGGCCTTCGCGAACGCCCCGTGGCTGGCGGGCATCCGGGAGGTCTGGGCCGAGATCCGGGCGCGCGGCGAGCGGTGCGCGGTGATCTCGCTCTCGCCGTCGTTCTTCGTGGAGCGGCTGCTGGACTGGGGCGTGGACGAGGCGCGCGGTTCGCGCTGGCCGTCGCTGCCGTTCCGGGAGCCGGTGGATCCGGCAGGCATCCTCAACGTGGCGGCGAAAGTGAGGATTGCGGATGAATTTTGTGAGAAGTTCGGTCTGACCCGGGCGGACTGCGTAGCGTACGGGGACTCGATGTCGGACGTGGCGTTGTTCGCCGCATTGCCGGTGTCGGTCGCGGTGAACGCGGACCATCATGTGCGGGACGCCGCCACGCATGCCTATGCCGGGCGCGATCTCCGGGAGGCATACGAATTGGTCGGTGACCCACGGTAATTGACCGAACCGCACGTGGCACGCGACAAGAACACGCGACAAGAAGTCGCCGACGTCGGCGGCCGAAGGGTTGTGCATTCAACGACGCCCGGTATGGTCGTTCCCGGTTGGGCCGTGACGCGCAATCGTGACCTTCCGTGGGCCACGACGGATGGTCTCACCATAGAGGAACAGGGTTGCTGTTAACCGGACTTCCCGATGATTGTCCGGAGGTGTGAAGGAGGGTGGCATGCTGCGCGGTAGAGAACTGCGTTCAATGTCACATGACTTCGGGCGTTGTCCGTTCTATGACGAACTGTGAGGCTGGTCGGGCGTAGTTAGGAATTCTGCTCCGGCGCCGGATACGGAACCGGTATACGGCACCGGATACGGAACCAGGTCCGGAGCGGCGGCAGAACCGGACCGGACCAGGCCGGAAGCAGATCCGGAACGGGGAATTGCGGGCACCTTCCGACTTCGGAAGTGCGAAGACCGACTGAAAGATGTTCGAGGCGAGGCAACTATGGACGCTCCGACCACCATGTCGGCCGAAGGCGGCAGTTCCGGCGGCGGCGACGACGGCAATGGCGGTGGCGAGTGGGGCTGGTTCAGCCCGAGCAAGAAGCCTTCCCGCCCGCCGCAGCCGAACACCCAAGGGGGCGCCCAAGGGGATGACGGCGAGCAGGACGGGGGCCCGGACCGGGACCGGGAGCGGGAACGGATACCGAGCCGCTCGGTCAGCCCGATACGACCGGTCGGCAGGGGCAACGAGCGCGTCGGCCCCGGTACGTCCAGCGGACCCCACGCCTCCGCACCACCCCCCGCCCCCGCTCCGGCCCCCGCTTCAGGCCCCGGACCCGCCCCCGCGCCCGTACCACCCCCCTCGGCTTTCGAGCCCGCACCCGAACCGGTCACGGCCTCCAAGGCCACGCCTTCATGGGCCGCCGCTTCGTCTCCCGCACGGGACGAGCACCAGCGCGCCGCCGAGCGCGTCCCCGCCCAGGGAACCCGCCCCAAGGCCGATCCGGCTCCGCCCCCTGCCGCGGCCCCGGCGCCGGCCCCCATCACCACGTCGGCGCCCGCAGCCGCGCCGGGCCCCACGCCTGCCGCCGCCCCCGCCACCTCGGTGTTCGAGCTCGCGGAGACCGTTGCCGGCTCCCCCGACGCGCTGCTCATCCGGCGCACGCTGACCGAGATCGAGCCCATCGCGGACAAGGTCACCTCGTACTTCTACGCGCTCCTCTTCGTCCAGCACCCCGACCTGCGGGCGCTCTTCCCCGCGGCCATGGACACCCAGCGCGACCGGCTCTTCAGGGCGCTGCTCACTTCCGCCAAGCTCGTCGACGACCCGGACATCCTCACCGAGTACCTCTCCCACCTCGGCCGCGGGCACCGGAAGTACGGCACCCTGCCCGAGCACTACCCCGCCGTCGGCGAATGCCTGCTCGCCGCGCTCACCCGGTACGCGCCGGAGACCTGGAGCGAGGCCGCCGAGGCCGCGTGGGTGCGCGCGTACACCGCGATCTCGCAGATCATGATCGACGCGGCGGCCGAGAACGAGCGGCACGCCCCCGCCTGGTGGCAGGCCGAAGTCGTCTCCCATGAACGGCGGACGCCGGACATAGCCGTCGTGACCGTACGGCCCGACCAGCCCTATGCCTTCCTCGCAGGCCAGTACACGAGCCTGGAAACCCCCTGGTGGCCGCGTGTATGGCGGCACTACTCCTTCTCGTCCGCGCCCCGCCCGGACGGGCTGCTCTCCTTCCACGTCAAGGCTGTGCCCGCGGGCTGGGTCTCCAGCGCCCTGGTGAACCGCGCCCGCCCCGGCGATGTCATCAGGCTCGGTCCCCCCGCCGGTTCCATGATTGTGGACCACAGCACTGACAACGGGCTGCTGTGCCTGGGCGGCGGCACCGGGATAGCCCCGATCAAGGCCCTCGTCGAGGACGTCGCCGAGCACGGCCGGCGCCGCCCGGTGGATGTCTTCTACGGCGCGCGCCACGACGACGACCTGTACGACATCGACACCATGCTGAGGCTCCAGCGGGCCCACCCCTGGCTCTCCGTGCACTCGGTGGTCTCCGACGGGCCCACCAGCGGTATCGCGGGCCCGCTCCCGGACGCCGTCCGGGAGTACGGGCCGTGGAACACCTATGACGCTTACCTCTCCGGCCCGCCCGGCATGATCCGCAGCGGGGTGGACACACTGAAGGGCATCGGTATTCCGTCCCATCGAATACGGCACGACTCCCTCGAAGAGCTTGTGGCGGCAGGGGGTTGAGTTCTTTGTACGGAGTCGGACCCGAGCAGATCGCTGCCCGCCCGGCGGTAAAAGCGCCCTTGCCGGGCAGTGACGGCGAGCACGAGATGCAACGGCGCATGGGAACGGTGGAGCGGGCCGAGAAGTTCTACGGCGATCAAGTGCTGGACCATCTCAATACGCGTATGCGGGATTTCGTGGCCCGTCAAGAGATGTTCTTCCTGGCCACCGCCGATGGGCGCGGAGAATGCGACAACAGTTTCCGAGCGGGCCCGCCCGGCTTTCTGCGGGTTCTGGACGAGCGCACGCTGATCTACCCGGAATACCGGGGCAACGGAGTCCATGCCAGTCTCGGAAACCTTTCCGAGAATCCCCATCTCGGCATTCTCATGGTCGACTTCACGCATGACCGGATAGGGCTGCACATCAATGGCAGGGCCCGCACCCTTTCCGACGCCGAACTGCGCGCGATCCACCCCGGCCTGCCCATGGACCCCGTCCCGGGCCGCCGCGCCCGGCTGTGGGTGGAGGTCGGCGTCGAGGAGGCGTACATCCACTGCCGCAAGCACATCCCGCACTTGGTGAAGGCGGGCAAGCAGCCACGCGAAACCGAGCGGCGCAACGGTGGTTTACACAACGGCGGTTCATCCGGAGACGGTTCGCGCAATGGCGATCTGCGCAATGGCGAGCGCGGTAACGGCGAGCGGAGCGAGGGGGATTGGGGAACGGACGACTCGCGGCGCAAGGGCGGGGATTTCTTCGGCGCGGCGGCCCAGGCGGCCGAGCGAGCGGCCGGACGGGCGGATGACCAGGACCGGTCGACCGACTTGGACCGTCCGACGGACCGGGACTGGTCGACCGACCTGGACCGTCCGACCGACCGGGGCTGGTCGACCGACCTGGATCGGCCGGCCGACCGCGGCCGGCCGGCGGTCTACGAGCGCGAGACGCGCGGGCGTACGGAAGCCCAGGAGTGGCAGCACCGGGCCGAACGAGTGCTGGAGCAGGCCCGCCGCTGGCAGCCATTGGAGCCGCAGGAACAGCGCGAGTCGTTCAGAGGCTGGTTCGGCTAAGGGGTAAGGGCTGCGGAACTACGGGCGGTGGGGGGCATGCCGGGCCAGGCGGCCCGGCCCCTCGCCTCAGCTCAGGTCCCCCGCGAGGAGCGCCCGTACGCCCTCGATGTTCGCGTCCAGGTAGGAGCGCAGCGAGGGAGGCACCACCTCCACCGAGGCGATGCCCGCTCGCGTGAAGGGGATGCGCACCACGTCGTACGTTCCGCAGGGCTCGTCGACCTCCGGGCCGTGCCGCTGGGAGAGGTCCATCGACGCGAGGCGGCAGACGAAGAAATGCTGCACCTTCACCCCCTGATCCGCCCCCTGATCCACCCCCTGGGCACCGGTTCCGGCGCCGTCCGGGCCCGGGTCCGGGTGTGTGACGGTGTCGACGAAGGCCGGCACCACGTCGGTGACTTTCGCCCCGAGCTCCTCGTCGACCTCCCGGTGGAGGGCGTCGACGACGGTGTCGTCCTCGGGCTCCATGCCACCGCCGGGGGTGATCCAGTACGGGGCCTCGCCGGGCTTCGTGCGCTTGATGAGGATCATTTCGAGGGCGTCGTCCGTACCGCTCCCGGCACCGGCTTCCGCGGCGCTGTCGAGCAGGATGGCACGGGCGGTGCGCTTGACCACTGGACGTTCGGTCATAGGTGACAGATGCCGCGCGGGACGGCCCTCGAAACCCAATGTCACCAGGGAACGGCAGCCGTCCCCGGCCGACAGCGGCAGTCGTCCCCCGCCGACAGCGGCGTCCGCCTCCGCGCGACAGCCGCCGTCCCCGTACGGCGTCCGCCGTCACCAGCCGTCGGCCGCCCGCAGCAGCCAGTCGTGCGCCCGTGCGAGATGGGGGTGGCCGAGCGCTCCGGCGCGTACGACCAGGTAGTACGTGCGCAGCGGCGGCACCGGCGGGTCGAGGAGGGCGACGACCTCGCCCCGGTCGAGGGCGTCGGCGCACAGGTAGCGCGGCAGTACGCCGATGCCGGCCCCGGCGGTGACGCAGGCCAGTACGGATCGCAGGTCGGGGGCGATGACGGCGCCGGAGGCGGTGGGCTCGGCTTCGAAGACGGCGGACCAGTAGCGGGCGACCAGCGGCAGCCGCTCGTGCATCTCCACGACCGGGAGGTGGTCCAGGAGGGGCGCGCCCTTGGCGTGCAGGACGGCGGGTCCGCCGAGCCGGGCGGCCCAGCGGGGCGCGGCGACCAGCACGTGTTCCTCGTCGCACAGGGGGGTGGGGGTCAGCAGCCGGCCGCGCGGGCGGGCGGTGGTGATGACGAGGTCGTGGTGGCCGGCGGCGAGGCCGGTGAGGAGTTCGTCGGTGGTGCCGTGGGCGGCGCGTACGGCGAGGCCCTGGTTGACGAGCGGGGTGAGGGCGGGCAGCGCGCGCAGGGCGGTGAACTCGGGCGGACCGGCCAGGTGCAGGGTGCGGGCGGGCGACTGCTCGTCGATCCCGGCCTCGGTGATCTTCAGCAGGGCGTCGAGGTGCGGCGCGACCTTGTGGGCGAGCTCGTCGCCGGAGGTGGTGGGGGAGACGCCGCGGGCCTGCCGGAGGAAGAGGGGGCGGCCGAGCTGCCGCTCCAGAGTGCGGATCTGGCCGGTGACGGCGGGCTGCGAAAGGCCGAGGAGGGCGGCGGCGCGGGTGAAGGACCCGGCCCGGTGCACGGTGACGAAGGTGCGTAAAAGGGCTAAATCCATTCATTTACCTCGGATCGGTGCCGTCTGCCGTCCTGGTACGGCAGAACTATAAATAAGTCGATAGGGCTGTGGTGTCAGCGTGATTGGACACTGACGCTGAGTCAACTAGCCTTGTGCGCGCGGTTCAACACGCGTTGAACCGGGGCGGCTCAAGCCACGAGGGGGGAGGCTTGAGCCGTCCGCCGTGCGTAGGCCGCGCTGGGCCCGGCCATCAGACGCCCGCCTTTCGGACCCTCGCCCGCCAGCCGCCCCGCCCGCGAGACGCCCACCTGCCAGGGACCCACCTGTCAGCCGCCCGCCGGTCAGGCACTCGCCCGCCAGCCGCCCGCCGGTCAGGCACCCGCCCGTCAGACGCTCGCCGTCAGACGCCCGTCCGTCCCGCGGCCTTGTCCAGGGCCCGCAGTACGTCGGCGACCAGGTCGGCCGGGTCCTCCACGCCGACGGAGAAGCGGATGAACCCCTCCGGCACCGCGTCGCCGCCCCACCGCGCGCGCCGCTCGGCGCTCGACCGTACGCTGCCGAAGCTCGTCGCGTCGTCGACCAGCCGCAGCGCGCCCAGGAAGCGGTCCGCGTGGGCCTTGTCGGGCAGGGCGAAGGAGACCACGCACCCGAACCGCCCCCCGAGCATCTGCGCGCTCGCGGTCTCGTGCGCGGGGTCCGAGGGCAGTCCGGGGTGGCGCAGTCCGCTGATCTCGTCCCTGGTCAACAGCGCCTCGGCGAGCGCGAGCGCACCCTGCGCCTGGCGGTCGACGCGCAACTGGAGGGTGGCCAGCGAGCGGTGGGCGAGCCAGGTCTCCATGGGGCCGGGGATCGCGCCGACGGTCTTGCGCCAGGCGCGCACCCCGGCCGCGAGGCGGGGGTCGCGGGTGGTGACGCAGCCGAGCAGGACGTCGCCGTGGCCGGTGAGCGCCTTGGTCGCGCTGGCGACCGAGAAGTCCGCGCCGAGGTCGAGGGGGCGTTGGCCGAGCGGGGTGGCGAGGGTGTTGTCGACGGCGACGAGCGCGCCCCGCGCGTGCGCGGCGTCGGCGAGGCGGCGGATGTCGCACACGTCGAGGCCGGGGTTGGAGGGGGTCTCGATCCACAGCAGCGCGGCCCCGTCGAGCTGGGCGAGCTGTCCCTCGTCGCGGGTGGGGGCCGTACGGACCTCGACGCCGATCCCGGTCAGCCGTTCGCGGGTGGGGATGAGGAGGTTGTAGCCGTCGTCGGGGAGCACGACCGCGTCGCCGGGCCGCAGTTGGGACATCAGTACGGACGAGATGGCGCCCATTCCGGAGGCGAAGGCGACGGTCTCGGCGGGCGGCGCGTCGGGGCCGGGCGACTCCAGCTCCGCGATGGCCCGCTCCAGCAGGGTCCAGGTGGGGTTGGTGTCGCGGCCGTACGTGTACGGGCCGCCGCCGTCGCCGGGCAGGTGGTAGTGGGCGGCGAAGACCGGACCGGGCAGGGTCGGTTCGTTCGCCGCCGGCTCGGGCAGTCCCGCTCGTACGGCCCGTGTGCCGTCGCCTGTCATGCGCTCTCCTTGCTCAGAGAAGTCCGCGTCGAGAGATTCCGCGTCGGGGAAGTCTGTGTGGGGGACGTTCGTGTCCGGGAAGTCCGTGTCCGGGAAGTCCGCGCTGAGGAAATTCGCGTTGGGGAAGTCCGTTTGTCGGAACGGTCCGCGTCCAGGGTGTCCAGGACATCCAGGGCGTCCGCGAAGTGTGTGACGTGTGCGAAGTGGGGCCTGCCTGAGGCGCGAAGGCGACGGGACGCTCCTGCGTCCCGTCGCCTTCGGCCGTCGTGCGGGTATCGCCGTCAGTCATTGTCGTCCGGCAGGATCATGTGCATCGCCCAGGCCACAATCGAGATGATCACCCCGCCGAGCAGGGCCGACCAGAACCCGTCGACGTGGAAGGACAGGTCGAACTTGCCCGCCAGCCACGAGGTGAGCAGCAGCATCAGGGCGTTGATCACCAAGGTGATCAGACCCAGCGTGAGGATGAAGAGCGGGAACGACAGCACCTTCACGATCGGTTTGACGACGAAGTTCACCACGCCGAAGAGCAGCGCCACGAGGATGAGCGTGAACGCCTTGCGGGTGGTGTTCTCACCGGACAGGGTGATGCCTTTGAGCAGCCAGATGGCGACTGCCAGTGCGGCCGCGTTGGCGATCGTCTTGACTACGAAATTCTTCATGGTGAGATCGTTGCAGACGGGATCGGCCCGGGAAGGGTCGGCACAGCAAGGGGTGGACAAGCATGAAGGCGTTCCGGCTGGATGAGCTGGAGGCGGAGCGTGCCGCCAACGACGGCGCGTATCTGCAGTTTCTTCGCGAACGGAACATGTCGGTCGGGCTCTACGCCCTGGCCGCGGGCGAGGCCGACCCGCAGAGCCCGCACGACCAGGACGAGGTGTACCTGGTGCTGAGCGGGCGGGCGTCGATCACGGTGGGCGCCGAGACGACGCAGGTCGCGCGGGGCAGCGTGGTCTACGTGCCGGCCGGGGTGACGCACAGGTTCCACCACATCGCCGAGGACCTGAGGGTGATGGTGGTCTTCTCTCCGCCTGAGAGCTGACCTGCGCTGCTGCCTCCCCGTAGGGGTTCGGTCAGGGGAGGACGGGGGCCGCGGGGCCCCCGTCGGCGGGCCCCGCCGCCTAGCATCGGAGGTGCAAGGGGAGACCCGCCGAGAATGCGTGATCGACGCGACCGACGTGACCGATGCGATCGTTGCGAGCGACGCGACCGATGCGAATGGAAAGCAGGGGACGAAATGGCCGAGAAGGGGATATTCGGAGGGCTGCCGGGATGGGTGAAGTGGATCGCCGTGCCGCTCCTCGTCCTACTGGTGTTCGGCAGCCTGATCATGAGCGTGCTCGGCTTCGTCGTCAGCCTGCTCTTCAAGGCCCTGCTGCTCGTCGCGCTCGTCGGCGGACTCATCTACGTGGTAAGGAAGTTCACCTCTTCGTCCTCGTCGCACAGCGACTGGTAGGCGCTCGCCGGGCGCTCGGAGGCGGCCTGCCCCGCCGCCCTCCGGGGTAGCCCGGCTGAGGGACACCCCCCGTCAAACATCAACCTGAAGGCGTTACTCCGGTTAGAGTGCGAATCGCTGACGCCTTCCTTGTGGCGGTGGCTCGGGCGGGCCGGTCGACCCACGGTCCGGCCGCGGCGCCGGCATCGCTCGTGAATTCTTACGGCCCCTGGGCGGCGCAGTAGCGGCGGGGGCGGCCCCCGCAGGCGGGTACGCCACCCGTCGGCACGCCTGGGGGTGAGCGTTGACGACTGCGAATATCAGGGCTTCCTCCCAGCCGACTCTGATCGGATCGGTGCAGCGTGCGCTGCGTCTTCTGGAAGCCGTGGGCGCGCACCGGGACGGTGCGCCTGCCAAGCAGCTCGCCCGTGAGGCCGGCCTGCCGCTGCCCACCGCCTACCACCTGCTCCGCACGCTGACCCACGAGGGATATCTGCGCCGCGAGAACGGCGTCTTCCTCTACGGCGACGCCGCGATGAGCCTCGGCGGTGTGGGCGGCCGCGAGGAGCGGCGCGCCGGAATCTCCGACACGCTGGCCGAGATCGGCGAAGAACTGGGCGTCGCCCTCTACTTCGCGGCGTACCGCGAGGGCGAGGTCGACGTCCTGGCCGTCGCGGACGGCCCCGCGTTCCCGGCCGTACAGGAGTGGGCGGACTTCGGCGAGACCGCGCATGCCCATGCTCTGGGACAGTGCCTCCTCGCCCAGCTGGGTGAGGAGGAGCGCGGCGACTACCTCGCCCGGCACCCCGTGCGGCCCCTCACCCCGTACTCCGCGCGCGACCAGGCTGACCTGCTGCGCAGGCTGGAGCACCGGCACCGCCTGCAACCCGTGTTCGAACGGCAGGAGTACGCGCTGGGGACGGTCTGCGGGGCCTTCCCCATAGTCGCGGGGACCGCCGTGGCGACAATGGCGGTCTCCCTTCCGGCGAATCGGGTGGAACAACTCCGTCCTGTGGTCGAGTCGTTACGCTCCAGAGTCGGTGAGCTCGTAAGCTCACTCTCGTTCTCTATCAGTATCTGAAAAATCACTCCTTGTGATCCGTTAGTCGTTGTCAGACGATGGCGTCAATAGGGCCATGAGGATTCAATCCCGGCCAAATCCGACGAACGCGGGGCATAGGGCTATGCGCGACACGGTTCAGGCAGAAGTGACCATGACCTTTCTCGTCTCCGAGGAGCTTGCTTTCCGTATCCCGGTGGAACTCACGTACGACAGCAACGACCCGTACGCGATCACGTTCACCTTCCATCTCCCCGGCGACGCGCCCGTAACCTGGGCCTTCGCCAGAGAACTACTGCTCGACGGGCTGAGCCAGCCCTCCGGCGAGGGCGACGTGCACATCGCGCCGGCCTCCTCCGAACACCTCTCCGACGTCTTCATCCGGCTGCAAGTCGGCGGTGAACGGGCCCTGTTCCGGGCCGGCGCCGCCCCCCTCGTGGCCTTCCTCGACCGCACCGACCGCATCGCCCCGCTCGGCGAGGAGCGATCGGTCGCCGACCTCGAATGCGACCTCACCACCGCGCTCGACCGCATCCTCGCCGGCAACACCGAGGGCCAGAACGCCGGTTAGCGGCCGGACTCCCCGCCCTCCTCCCGGATCGGCACACGCTCGGTACGCGGGGACGCGCCGTGAGGCGCGGCCGCCGACTCCCCGCCCCCCGAGCGGGCCGCCGGACTGCCCGCGGGAGGAACACGGCCGCTCGCGGCGCCGTTCAAACCCTCGGCCGACCCCTCGGCCGACCCCTGCGCCGAGCCCATCGACGCGAGCAACTGGCGGGCCAGCCCCAGGCCCGTACCGCCCATGGTGAGCGCCTTCGCGAACATGTCGGACATCCCGTCCGCGCCGTTGAGCAGCACCATGTGATCGACGCTCCCGAACGCCCCGGCGCCCGCCTGGACGATCTCGGGCCACTTCTCGGCGAGTTGCTGCGCGACGACCGCCTCCTGGTTCTCCGCGAGCGCGGCCGCCCGCGCCTTGATGGCCTCCGCCTCGGCCAGGCCCCGCGCCCGCGCCGACTCGGCCGCCGCAAGCCCCTTGGCCTGCGCCGCAGCGGCCTCGGCCTCACCGGTCGCCCGGGTCGCCGCCGCCGTGGCGGTGCCGCGCGCCTTCGTCGCCTCGGCCTCCGCCACCGCCGCCGTCTTGACCCGGTTCGCCTCGGCCACCGCCGCCAGCTCCGTCTCCCGCGCCTTCGCCTCGGCCCCCGAGATACGGGCGTCCCGCTCCGCCTCGGCCAGCGTCCGCTTCTCGTACGCGGAGGCGTCCGCCGGCTTGCGCACATCCGCCTGGAGCATCTGCTCGCGGCGCTGCGCCTCCAGCTCCGCCACCCGGGTCTCCTGGACCACGACCTCCTGCTGAGCGGCGGCCTCCGCCAGCGGGCCCGCCTGCCGGGCCTTGGCGCCCGCGCTGTCCCGCTCGGCCTGATAGCCGGCCTGGAGGATCTCGCTGTCGCGGGTCGCCTGCGCCATCCGGGCCGACGCCTGCTGCTCGGCCTCGGTGGCCAGCCGGTCCGCCTCGGCCTGGGCGATCCGCGCGTCCCGGTGCACGGCCGCCGCGTGCGGCGCGGAGAGATTCTTGATGTAACCGGTCGGGTCCTGGATCTCGTGGATCTGCAACGAGTCGATGATCAGACCGAGCTTCTCCATCTCGGTCCCCGAAGCGGCCCGCGTCTCGCCCGTCAGCCGCTCCCGGTCCCGGATCATGTTCTCGACCGTCAACCCGCCGACGATCGACCGGAGATGGCCGGCGAAGACGTTGTGCACCCGCTCGCCCATGAACTTCTGCTGGTCCAGGAAGCGGCGCGCCGCGTTCGCGATCGACACGAAGTCGTCGCCCACCTTGAAGATCACCACGCCGTGCACGCGCAGCGGAATGCCCTGCTGGGTCACGCAATCCACGTTCAGCTCGGCCTCGTTGAGGTCGAGCGACAGCTTCCGCACCACCTGGACACCCGGCATCACCAGCGTCCCGCGCCCGGTGACGATCCGGAAGCCCATGCCCTCCTCAAGGCCCTCGGTGCGGTGTTTGGAGCCGGAGATGACGAGCGCCTCGTTCGGCTCGGCGACCCGCCACATGAGTTTGAAGAGACCGATAAGAACGACGAATGCGACGACGACGATCCCCGCCACGATGCCGAACAGCATGTGCTCACGCCCCCTCTGCCGGGCCCCAGAAGGGGTCCGCGTTCAAAAAAGTCTGCTCCCGCCCAGGACTTCGGTGAAGGCACAGGCGCATCCTTGGTGCGCTTTTGATACATCACCCATAGGCGGCCATGACGTAGACCGTGCGCGGCGGTTGATACTCCACGACCAGCACCACCGTGCCCCGCTCCAGCCGCTCGCCCGGCTCCACCGCGTACGCGAGGAACGCCTCGGCGCCGCCGCGCACCCGCACCATCACCTCGCCGACCAGCCCCGGCCCGACCGTCCCCGTCACCCTGCCCCGCTCACCGATCACCGGCAGCTCCCCGATCGCCGGGTACGGCGGCCACGGCCGCTCCCCCGGTCCCCCTGCTGTGCGCGACCCCTCCGGTCACTTGGCGCGGCGTCGCCTGCCGCCCCTCGCCGCGGACCTCCCCCCGGTCTTCGTCCCGGCCCTCACCCCAGTACTCGTATTGTGCCGGTCGGCACTGACAACGAGCGCTGCCAGCGCCGTGGTCACCGGAACCGAGGCCACCAGCCCGATGGAGCCGACCAGGGTCCGTACGATCTCCTCCGAGACGATCTCGCTGGTCGCGACCGCCCCCACCCCGCTGTCCGCGATCGAGAACAGCAGCAGCAACGGCAGCGAAGCACCCGCGTACGCCAGTACCAGCGTGTTGACGACGGACGCGATGTGGTCCCGGCCGATGCGCATCCCGGCCCCGTACAGCTTGCGCCAACTCGCCTGCGGGTCGGCTTCCTTCAGCTCCCACACCGCGGACGTCTGGGTCACCGTCACATCGTCCAGCACGCCCAGCGAGCCGATGATGACCCCGGCCAGCAGCAGTCCGCGGATCTCGATGTGCGGATACAGGCCGTGTACCAGGCCCGTCTGGTCGTCGGTGTTGCCCGTCAGGTGCGCCCAGCCGATGAACACCGAGCCGAGCAGCCCGATGACCATCAGGGACAGCAGGGTGCCGAGCACCGCCACGGACGTACGGGCCGTCAGGCCGTGGCACATATAGAGCGCGATCAGCATGATCGCGCTGCCGCCCACCACCGCGACGAGCAGCGGGTTCGACCCTTGCAGGATCGCGGGCAGGATGAACAGCGTCAGCACCCCGAAGCTGATGGCCAGCGCTACGAGCGCGAAGAGGCCGCGCAGCCGTCCGACGACCACGACGGCGATCGCGAAGACCGCGCCGAGCAGCGCCATCGGCAGTGTGCGGTCCACGTCGGTGACGGAGTACTGGAGGTCCTTCGGGGCCTTCGGCGCGTACGCGAGGACGACCTTCTGACCCACCGAGTAGCGGCGCGAGGCGCTCGGCTGGACGATCTCGGTGAAGGACCGGCCCTTGTCCTTGCCGGAGGTGACTTCCAGGGTGGCTTTCTCGCACTCTTTGCCGGCTCCGGCTCCGGCTCCGGCTCCGGTCGCATCGTTCGGAGGTTGCTGACCGCTTCCGGAGCCCTGCCCTCCGTTTTGTCCGCCTCCGCCGCCGGACGAGGGGGCCTGCGGCTGCGCCCCCACGGCCGCGCAGCTCACCTCCTCGACCTTCACCACCCGGCCCGATTCCGTCTGCTGGTCGAACCCCAGCCCGCTGTGCTGATGCGGCGGCGCCCCTCCGGGCCACAGCACCACGAGCCCGGCCACCACGGCGACGGCGAACGGGATGAGCACGGCCGCGATGACCTTGCGCAGCTGACGGGAGACGGGGGCGGCGGGCCCGTGGCTGTGCGCGTGCGAGTGGCCATGGGCTAGCCGCGGCGCGCGGGCCGTCTGGTGCGCGGGGTCCTGCTCGTGTGCGGGGTCCTGCTCGTGCGCGGGAGGACCGGGCTGGGTGCGAGTCACGGCCCGATCATCGCAAGGCCCCCTGGCCGCCGGGGGCGGCGAACCGTTAGCGTAGTGACACCTTTGCAATCGCGGGAGCTCGGAGCACCGGGCTGAGAGGGCGCTGATCTCCGTACGGGACGTACGTACGGAAGCCGCTGCGTCGACCGCCGAACCTGTTACCGGGTAATGCCGGCGTAGGGAGTTGGGTCTTATGACCTCGCAGCAGGATGCACGCACGCCCGAAACCAGCGGCACAGCGGCGGCCAATGGCTCCGCGGAGCTCGGCTGGCACAAGGACCACGTGACCGGAACGCGGCCGGACCTGCGGGTCCCGGTCCGCCGGGTGCACCTCACCAACGGCCGGGACGTGCGGCTGTACGACACGTCCGGCCCGTACACCGACCCGGCCGTCGAGACGGACGTCCGGCGCGGCCTCGCGCCGGTCCGGGAGAACTGGATCATCGGCCGCGGCGACACCGAGGAGTACGCCGGGCGCCCGCTGCGCCCGGAGGACGACGGCCTCAAGCACACCACCCCGCGCGGCGGCCTCAAGAACCTCGACGCGGTCTTCCCGGGCCGCCCGCGCCAGCCCCGCCGGGGCCACGGCGGACGGGCCGTCACACAGCTCGCGTACGCCAGGCGCGGCGAGATCACGGCCGAGATGGAGTACGTCGCGATCCGCGAGAACGTGGCCCCCGAGACCGTACGGGAGGAGATCGCGGCGGGCCGGGCCGTACTGCCGGCCAATGTGAACCACCCGGAGATCGAGCCGATGATCATCGGCAAGAAGTTCCTGGTGAAGGTCAACGCCAACATCGGCAACTCCGCTGTCACCTCCTCCATCGAGGAGGAGGTCGAGAAGATGACCTGGGCGACCCGCTGGGGCGCCGACACGGTCATGGACCTCTCCACCGGCCGCAACATCCACACCACGCGCGAGTGGGTGCTGCGCAACTCGCCCGTGCCGATCGGCACCGTGCCGCTCTACCAGGCGCTGGAGAAGGTCGACGGCAAGGCCGAGGAGCTGACCTGGGAGATCTACAAGGACACGGTCGTCGAACAGGCCGAGCAGGGCGTGGACTACATGACGGTCCACGCGGGCGTACTCCTGCGGTACGTGCCGCTGACCGCGCGCCGCAAGACCGGCATCGTCTCGCGCGGCGGTTCGATCATGGCCGCGTGGTGCCTGGCCCACCACAAGGAGTCGTTCCTCTACGAGAACTTCGAGGAGCTGTGCTCGATCCTCGCCTCGTACGACGTCACGTACTCGCTCGGGGACGGGCTGCGCCCCGGCTGTATCGCGGACGCCAACGACGAGGCGCAGTTCGCGGAGTTGCGTACGCTCGGCGAGCTGAACTCCATCGCCAAGCGGCACGGCGTACAGACCATGATCGAGGGCCCGGGGCACGTCCCGATGCACAAGATCAAGGAGAACATCGACCTCCAGCAGGAGATCTGCGAGGAGGCCCCGTTCTACACGCTCGGCCCGCTGACCACGGACGTCGCCCCCGCCTACGACCACATCACCTCGGGCATCGGCGCGGCGATGATCGCCTGGTGGGGCACGGCGATGCTCTGCTACGTGACCCCCAAGGAGCACCTCGGGCTGCCGGACCGGGACGACGTCAAGACCGGCGTGATCACGTACAAGATCGCCGCCCACGCGGCGGACCTGGCCAAGGGGCACCCCGGCGCCCAGGAATGGGACGACGCGCTCTCCGACGCCCGGTTCGAGTTCCGCTGGGAGGACCAGTTCAACCTGGCCCTCGACCCGGACACGGCGCGGGAGTTCCACGACCAGACCCTCCCGGCCGAGCCGGCGAAGACCGCGCACTTCTGCTCCATGTGCGGCCCGAAGTTCTGCTCGATGAAGATCTCCCAGGACATCCGCCGTGAACACGGCGGGGACCTGTCGATCGACTCCGAGGCCGAGGCTGACGCCGAGGCCGGAATGGCGGAGAAGTCCAGGGAGTTCGCGGCGGCGGGCAACCGCGTGTATCTGCCGATCGCGGACTGACGCGCCGCCCCGCCCACCGAAGCGCCGGAGGCGGTACGACCGTACGAACCGGGCCCGAAGCCGCAACTCGCCCTTGCGACTTCGGGCCCTTCGGCATGACGTGCCTACGTGCCTACGTGCCTACGTGCCTACGTGCCTACGTGCCGAGGACGTCTGCCCCGCCTGGCCACGGCTTCACGGCCGCCCAGTCTCACGTCCCCTTCGGCAGCCGGAGGAGCAGGTGGTCGACCAGGTCGTCGACGTAGTCGGGGCTGAGGTCGGTGAGGCCGAAGAGGACGCGGACGTACATCGGGGCCAGGATGTGGTCGACCACCTCCATGGACCGCGGCGCGGGTTCGCCGCGGGCGTGGGCCCGGTCGAGCATGGCGTCCATCTGGCGCTGGCGCTCCAGGAGGAGGTTGTTGCGCGCCTGCTCGCCGTCCTGGCCGGCCGCGGAGAGGGACACGACCAGGCGGAGCACCGCCAGGCCGTCGGGGCCGGTGATGTCGCGGGCCACGTGGGACGCGTAGGCGTGCAGGTCGCCTCTGAGGCTGCCCGTGTCGGGGATCGGTGACTGGGTGGTCAGCCAGGAGATCGCCACGTCCGTGGTCAGGGCTTCGAGGTTGCCCCAGCGGCGGTAGACGCTGGTGTCGGCGACGCCGGCGCGGGCCGCGACCTCGCCGACGGTGAAGCCGCCGTATCCGCGTTCGCTGACCAGCGACATGACGGCCTGGTGCACCGCCGTGCGGACGCGGGCGCTGCGGCCGCCGGGGCGGCGGGCCCGCTCTTGCTCTTCCTTCATGGCCCCATTCTAGCCAAACGCAGTCAGCGCTTGCGTTTGTGCTCGCCATGGGTCTAACGTCGTGGTTAACGCAGTCGCCACCAACTTTTAGGAGGGGCCATGAAGCCCGTCTTCTTCCCGGAGAACAGCCAGTTCTGGTTCGAGACGCTGCGCGTTTTCGGGCACAGCGCCTACGGGGGCGGCGACTTCGGCGAGGCAGCGGTCGTCGCCGAGCGCATCACCCCCGGTGACTACGACAGCTGGCACGACGAGTGGTTCGCCATGGGAGAGCGCGTGGCGGAGGTCGCCCGCAAGGCGAAGGACGGCGGGCACCGGGTCAGCGCCCGCGATGCCTTCCTGCGGGCCTCGAACTACTACCGCAGCGCCGAGTTCTTCCTGCACGGCAACCCCGACGACCCCCGCATCCTGCGGGCCTACGACGCGTCGGTCGCCTGCTTCCGCGAGGCCGCCGCCCTGTTCACCCCGCCCATCGAGCTGGTCGAGATCCCGTACGAGGACACCGTCCTGCCCGGATACTTCTACCGGCCCGACGACTCGGGCGCCGTCCGGCCGACCGTGCTCATGTTCAACGGGTTCGACGGCACGGCCGAGGAGATGCACTTCGGCGGCGGCGCCGCGGCCGTCGAGCGCGGCTACAACGTCCTGACCTTCGACGGGCCGGGGCAGCCGGGCACCCGCCACCACCACGGCATGGTGTTCCGCCCCGACTGGGAAGCGGTCGTCGGCCCGGTCATCGACTACGCCCTCACCCGCCCCGAGGTGGACCCGGACCGTATCGCGCTGTTCGGCAACAGCATGGGCGGGATGCTCGGGCCGCGCGCCGCCGCCTTCGAGCACCGCATCGCCGCCGTCATCGCCTTCGACGGCATCTACGACCTGGCCTCGGCCGTGGCCGAAGCCTTCCCCGGCGACCGCGCCGAGATCGCACGACTGCTGCGCGCCGACCACGCCCCCGAGGTCGACGCCGGCCTGGAGCAGGCCATGGCCGCCAGCCCGAAGATGCGGTGGGCCATGGAACAGGGCATGTACGTCATGGGCGCCGACACCCCGCGCAAGTTCGCCGCCACCTTCCTCGACTACAACCTGCGCGACGGCGTGGCCGAGAAGATCACCTGCCCCGTCCTGGTCTGCTCCGGAACCACCGACGTGTTCTTCGAGGGCCAGCCGGAGGAGCTCTTCGAGCACCTGACCGGTCCGAAGACATTCCTTGAGTTCACCCCTGAACTGGGCGCCGACGCCCACTGCCAGGCCGGCGGCCAGCGGCTCGCCTACGCGCAGGTCTACGACTGGCTGGACGACACCCTGGGGCACCGCGGCTGACGCGTGCCGCCGGTACGTACGTACCAGCGAACATGCGGCGTCGTCCGGCCCGGGCGGTGGGCCGGACGACGCCGGATGTTCCTCAGGTCCGGTGGGCCGGCCCCGTTCGGGCCGGCCTTTCGGCGCTACTCGGGCCGGTGGTCCGGGCCTCCGTAGTCCGGGCTGGTGAAGTCCGGGCTGGAGAACCGGGGCCGGGAGACATGCTCATTGTTGGCGTCCGGGCTGGAGAAGCCCGGACGGGAGTAGCCGAGGTGGGGTGTCCGGTGGACCCCCGAAGCCCTCGGCACGGACGTCGGCTGCGGCCGCGGCTCCGGCGGACCCGCGTCGGCGAGCGCTTCGCGCAGGAAAGGCAGTACGCCGCGGTGCAGCAGCGCCTGCCGCCAGGCTTCCCTGGCCTGCGCCACCGCCTCCGCCCGCTTGCCCGCCACGCGCCCCTCGCGGCCCGAGGGCCCGTTGTTGCGCAGGGCGGTCAGCAGCATGGCGCCCATGGCGACGAGGACCCCGGCGGCGGTGAGACCGCCGAACCACCAGCCGATGGTGATCATCGGGCCCGCGACGGAGGCGTCGGAGCTGACCGTGCGCAGGACATATCCGATGACGAGGAAAAGCAGGGCCGCGATGCCCGCCAGGACCGGGGCGAGCACGGCGAGCACCGCTCCCGCTCCCGCTCCGGCCTCGGCGGCCTCGCTCATGGCGGTGGCGATCCCGACGGCGGCCGCATGGTCGTCGCCCTGGTCACCGCCGCCGCTACCGCCCCCGACCGGCTGAGGCCGGGCGACGCTCGCGGGCGCGCGCAGTTCGTCACGCGCCTGTACATAGTTCTGGTACTCGGCTGCCGCGCATGCCGAAATAGCGGCCACGGCGCCCAACGCCATGGTGCGCAGCTGTTCACTGTTGAGCCGCCGGCCTAGGGCGGCCAGTTCCGGGTCATGGTCTGCGGTACGCAGCGCCTCGTCGAGGACTCGCTCGAACTCCGGGCGATCCTCGGTCAGCAGGTGCGGAGCGCTGTTCATGTGCATCCCCCGATGCTCCGTAGGGCCTTGTAGCCGGCCTACACCGGGCAGTTGGGCGGAAACGGAGGAGAGCCTGCTACGGATAAGGCCGATGGTAGAGCCGTTCTGGCACGGGGTGACAGTCTGTTTCCCGAATTCCCCCCGCGCGGTGGAAATTCCTACCTGCCCCTACCCCTGCCCAATGAATCCTCAGACAGACAGAGGAAGTTGAACCACCAGTAGCTTTCCGGCCATCGTGACGCCGCCGTCCATCGCGACCGCCAGGCCGTCGGCGTACACATGGGGACCGTCCACGGCCGCCGCGCCGTTGTCCTCGCCGTCCTCGGATCCTACCTCGCCGAGGAGGTACGGGATCGGGCTGTGGCCGTGTACGACACGGGTGCCGCCGAAGGTGTCCAGCAGTTCCCGGGCGGCCATCGGCCCCGCTTCGTCGCGGAACGCGAAGCGCTTGGTGAATTTCCGGAACAGGTCCCAGCATTCGTCGGCGTCGCTGCGCTGCAGCGCCTCGGTGATGGCGTCGTTGACGGCCTCGATCGAGTCGCCGTAGTCGAGATAGGCGGTGGTGTCGGAGTGCACCAGCAGATGGCCGTCCTCCTCGGCCATCGCGTCGAGCCGGGCCATCCACTGCAGGTGGTGGTCCTGGAGGCGCTCCATGTCGGTGCGCTGGCCGCCGTTGATGAGCCAGGCGGCCTGGAAGGAGGCGGTGCCCGCGCCGGAGTTGACGGGGGTGTCGTAGAACCGCTTGGCGCCGAGGAGGAGGAGCTCGTGGTTGCCCATGAGCGCCTTGCAGTAGCCGCCGGCCGCCGCGGCCTCCGCGGAGAGCCGCATGACGAGGTCGATCACGCCGATGCCGTCCGGGCCGCGGTCGGTGAAGTCGCCGAGGAACCAGAGACGGGCGTTGCCGGCGGCCCAGTTGCCGTCGGCGTCGATCAGCCCCTGGGCGGCGAGCGCCTCGTGGAGTTCGTCGAGGTAGCCGTGGACGTCGCCGACGACGTACAGGGGGCCCGGCCCGTTCGGGGGGAGGGGGGCCTCGGGGTCGGCGAGCGGGGTGAGCTCGACGGTGGGCACGTCCGGGTTCGCGCCGATGACCGGCAGGTCCCGCTCGGTGGGCGTGTAGCCGGGCGGCATCGCCTCCGCGCCGCCCGGTGCGGGTGGTGCGGGGGGATTCTCGTGTGGCTCGGACTGCGCGTACGCAGGGAAGGGCGGAAGTGCCGCCGTGGTCCGTGCCGTGGGTCCCAGACCGGCCCCCTGAGTCATCGACCCCTCCACCATCGCGCCGCCGTGCACCTTGTGGACCTTGCCTGGTCGATGGCGGTCCGTGGTGTCGTGCGCCCATCATAGGAATGACCGTCGCGGCGTGCGACGCACCAGGGGGCTGTCAATCGGGGAGGGCGGGACTTCTCCGCTCTTTTCTCCCCAATTGGGCTGTTCGATCCCCGCCCATCATTCTGCCCCAGCCCGGTTCTTGCCTCCGATAGGGGCTTCATGCCGCCGAGGCGGGAGCGCGTGGAAGGCCCGGGCGGCGCACGGAAGCCCGGCCCGGGCCTTCACACCCTTTCCCGTCTTTCCCGTCTTTCTCGTCCTCTCGGCCGCGGCCCCCGTCGCCTTTGTCTCCGCCGTTTCCGCGTATCGCCGGCGGGCGCCGCGGGGCCCGAAGCGGAACGGGCGCTGTGCCGGGCCGCGTACTGCGGTCAGTCGGCCCGCCGCTGTGCCGGGCCGCCGCGACGCTGTGAGGCCGTCGTTGCGCCGGGCCGCTACGCCGGGCCGCTGCTGCGCGGGCTGCGCGGCGGGCTGACCGTGGTGCGCGGCGGGCGGCGCTGTGACGAGGTGCGCACGATCAGTTCGGTCGGTATGACCTGTTCCACAGGGCGGCCCGTGTCGAGCCCCTCGATGGCGTCGATGAGGAGCTGGACCACCGCGGTGCCGATGCGGCGGGGTTTGAGGGAGAGCGTGGTGATGGGCGGTTCGGTGGTGGCGTAGACCATGGACTCGCTGCAGCACACGAGGAGCAGGTCGTCGGGGACCCGCAGTCCGTAGCGGCGGGCGGCGGCGAGCAGGTCGGTGCCGTTGGGGTCGAAGAGCCCGTAGACCGCGTCGGGCCGGTCGGGGCGGGCGAGCAGCCGGTCGGCGGCCACGGCGCCCGCGCACGGATCGTGGGCGGGGTACTCCTCGTACACCGGGTCCTGGCCGACCCGCTCGCACCAGTGCAGATAGGCGGTGGTGGACAGGCGGGTGTACGTGTCGGTGGTGGTGCCGGTGAGCAGGCCGATGCGGCGGGCGCCGGCGGCGGCGAGGTGGTCGAGGATGTCGAGTACGGCGGCCTCGTGGTCGTTGTCGACCCAGGCGGTGACGGGCAGGGCGCCCGCGGGGCGGCCGTCGGAGACGACGGGGATGCCGTGGTGGACGAGTTCGGAGACGACGGGGTCATGGTCGGAGGGGTCGACGACGACGGTGCCGTCGAGCGCGACGTTGGACCAGACGTCGTGGCGGGAGGTGGCGGGGAGGATGACGAGGGCGTAGCCGCGCGCTAAAGCGGCGGAGGTCGCGGCCCTGGCCATCTCGGCGAAGTAGGCGAATTCGGTGAAGGTGAAAGGTTCATTCCCGTACGTGGTCACGGTCAGGCCGATGAGGCCGGACTTGCCGGTACGGAGCGTGCGGGCCGCCGCGGAAGGGCGGTAGCCCAGCCGATCGGCGACCTCGCGGACGTGGCGGCGGGTCGCGTCCGGTAGCCGGCCCTTGCCGTTGAGCGCGTCGGAGACGGTCGTGATGGAGACGCCGGCCGCGGCGGCCACGTCGCGGATGCCCGCCCGCCCCAGCCGACGGCCGGTTGACCGGCTCACCTGATGCTTCCCTGCTGCTGTCATGGCGTGCCGATAGTAGGGCGCGATTGGTTGGATGGCAGGGCTCGTTATTTGGCTGTTGACAGGCACGTTTCTGCATGTGCGTGCCCGATCAATGACCATGGAAGTCAAGGTCGTTGGGGGTTGTGACAGTGGCCCGTAGGCATCTGGCATATCCACGCCCGCCGAATGGTCCAGGTCTCGAAGAGGTCTCAACTCACCTGTACGGGCGATGCGCGCCACGGCGCTCGCCACCGGCGTGCGCCAGGGCGGTGAGCGCTCCCCCCATCGGCGCGAGCGGTCGGCCGCGACCGGGCCGACGGAACAGCGGGCGCTGTACGGAACCGGCGGCGCCGTCCGGGGCGGGGCCGCTGAGCGGGGACGACGGACCCGGGCGGGCCCCGGGCCCTTGGACGGGACCGAAAGCTCTGGACGGGACCCGGGGCAATCCTCATAAGGTATGGAGTATTGAGTGGTACGGGACGTCGAGGAGGACCTGCGGTGACTGAGAAGACCCCGAGGCTGCGCGCCGCGTTGGACAGCGTGCCGACGTACAAGCCGGGCAAGCGGGCCCCGGCCGACGGTCCGGTCGTCTACAAGCTGTCCTCCAACGAGAACCCCTACCCGCCGCTGCCCGGCGTCCTGGAGAGCGCGGTCACGGCGGCCGGAACGTTCAACCGCTACCCGGACTTGGCCTGTACGGACCTGGTGGCGGAGCTGTCGGAGCGCTTCGACGTCCCCGTCGACCACCTGGCCACCGGCACCGGATCGGTCGGCGTCGCCCAGCAGCTGGTGCAGTCGACGGCCGGCCCCGGTGACGAGGTCGTCTACGCCTGGCGGTCCTTCGAGGCGTACCCGATCATCACCCAGGTCTCGGGCGCGACGTCGGTGCAGGTGCCGCTGGACGAGGACGAGGGGCACGACCTTGAGGCGATGCTGGCCGCGGTCACCGATCGGACTCGGCTGATCTTCGTCTGCAACCCCAACAACCCCACGGGCACCGTGCTGCGCCGGGCCGAGCTGGAGTCCTTCCTGGACCGCGTCCCGTCCGACGTGCTGATCGTCCTGGACGAGGCGTACCGCGAGTTCAACCGCGACGAGGACGTGCCGGACGGGATCGACCTCTACCGCGACCGCCCCAACGTCTGCGTGCTGCGCACCTTCTCCAAGGCGTACGGGCTGGCCGGGCTGCGGATCGGCTTCGCCGTCGCGCACGAGCCGGTCGCGGCGGCGCTGCGCAAGACGGCGGTGCCGTTCGGCGTCAGCCAGCTCGCGCAGGACGCGGCGATCGCCTCGCTGCGCAGCGAGGACGCGCTGCGGGAGCGGGTCGACGCGCTGGTGGTGGAGCGGCGCCGGGTGGTGGACGCGCTGGTCGGCCAGGGGTGGACGGTCGCGGAGTCGCAGGCCAACTTCGTGTGGCTGCGGCTGGGGGAGCGTACGGCGGAGTTCGCTGCGGCGTGCGAGCGGGCGGGCGTGGTGGTCCGGCCGTTCCCGGGCGAGGGCATGCGGGCGACGATCGGCGAGACCGAGGCCAACGACCTCTTCGTGCAGGCGGCCGCGGCGTTCCGCAAGGAGCTGTGAGCTCCTTCCCTGCCCGCCCCTGACAGCTCCTTCCCCGGCCGCCTCTGACAGCCCCTTCTCCGGCCGCCTCTAACAGACTTCCCGGCTTGCCTCCAGACGTCCCGCGCCGTTCTCCGGCGCGGGACGTCGCTTTTCGGCCCCCCGCGCGACGGTCGCGCGAGTGTGTGCGTCATAATTGCTTGTGAATGTGAACGCGTTCACAAGCGCGTCCCTTTATGTCCGCCTTGCATCCCACTTGTGATCGGGCAAAAAGGGCACACTGCGGCTGAGCGAGAGCGGTACGAGAGGTGAAGGAGAGTCCGACGTGAACCTTGCTTTGGCGCCGGAGACCCTGGCGCGATGGCAGTTCGGCATCACCACCGTCTACCACTTCCTCTTCGTCCCACTCACGATCAGTCTCGCGGCGATCACCGCCGGACTGGAGACGGCGTGGGTCCGTACGGGCAAGGAGAAGTACTTCCACGCGACCAAGTTCTGGGGAAAGCTCTTCCTCATCAACATCGCGATGGGCGTCGTGACCGGCATCGTCCAGGAGTTCCAGTTCGGCATGAACTGGTCCGACTACTCGCGCTTCGTCGGTGACGTGTTCGGCGCACCGCTCGCGATGGAGGCGCTGATCGCCTTCTTCTTCGAGTCGACCTTCATCGGACTGTGGATCTTCGGCTGGGACAAACTGCCGAAGAAGATCCACTGCGCCTGCATCTGGATTGTCTCGATCGGTACGGTCCTCTCCGCGTACTTCATCCTCGCCGCCAACTCCTGGATGCAGCACCCGACCGGCTACACGATCGACAAGTCGACGGGCAAGGCGCAGCTCACCGACATCTGGCGGGTTCTGACCCAGAACACGACGCTGACGCAGTTCTTCCACACCATCACCGCGGCCTTCCTCGCGGGCGGCGCGTTCGTCATCGGCGTCGCCTCGTACCACCTGTGGAAGGCCAAGCGGCGGCAGTCGGCCGGCGAGGCGCCCGGGGAGAAGGAGCGCAAGAAGATCGGCGCGATGCGCAGCTCGCTGCGGGTCGGCCTGATCGTCACGGTCATCGCCGGGCTGGGCACGGCCATCAGCGGCGACACCCTCGGCAAGGTCATGTTCCAGCAGCAGCCGATGAAGATGGCGGCGGCCGAGGCGCTGTGGGAGACCAAGGAGCCCGCGCCCTTCTCCATCTTCGCGGTCGGCAACGTCAACAAGGGCCACAACACCGTCGAGCTGTCGATCCCCGGAGTGCTGTCCTTCCTCGCCCACGACAACTTCACCGACTCGGTCCCCGGCATCCACGACACCGCCAAGGCCGAGGCGGAGAAGTACGGCGGCGAGCCGGACGACTACATCCCCAACATCTTCGTGGCCTTCTGGGGCTTCCGGCTGATGATCGGCGTCGGCATGACGTCGTTCGTCGCGGGCCTGATCGGACTGTGGACGACCCGCAAGAAGCGCTGGCTCGCCCCGGAGTTCCGTACGGGAGACGAAGAGGTGCCACGGCTGATGCTCACCAAGCGGGTCGAGATGAGCACCTTCTTCACCAAGTGGTCCTGGCGAATCGGCATGCTCACCATGCTCTTCCCGATCGTCGGCATCTCCTTCGGCTGGATCTTCACCGAGATGGGCCGCCAGCCCTGGGTCGTCTACGGGCTGATGAAGACCAAGGACGCGGTGTCGCCCGGCGTGGGCACCGGCGAGGTCATCACCTCGATGGTGGTCTTCACGCTGCTCTACGGAATCCTCGCGGTCGTCGAGGCCAGGCTGCTCATCAAGTACGTCAAGGCCGGGCCGGACCTCGACGAACAGCCGCCCGCCAAGGACCCCCGGCTGCGGCCCCCGTCCGGCGGGAGCGGCGGTGACGGCGCGCAGGACGGCGCCGAGTCCGAGAACGCCGACAAGCCGATGACATTCGCCTACTGACACGGGAAGGGAGAGAACGACCATGCATCTTCACGACTTCTGGTTCCTGCTGATCGCGGTCCTGTGGATCGGCTACTTCTTCCTCGAAGGCTTCGACTTCGGCATCGGCGTCCTGACCAAGGTCCTCGCCAAGGACCGCAAGGAACGCCGGGTGCTGATCAACACGATCGGCCCGGTCTGGGACGGCAACGAGGTCTGGCTGCTGTCCGCCGGCGGTGCGACGTTCGCCGCCTTCCCCGACTGGTACGCGACCCTCTTCAGCGGCTTCTACCTGCCGCTGCTCGCCATCCTGGTCTGCCTGATCGTGCGCGGCGTCGCCTTCGAGTACCGGCAGAAGCGGCCCGAGGAGCGCTGGCAGCGCAACTGGGAGCACGCCATCTTCTGGTCCTCGCTGGTCCCCGCCTTCCTGTGGGGCGTCGCCTTCGGCAACATCGTGCGCGGCGTGCCGATCGGCCCGGACAAGAACTACACCGGCGACGTGCTCGACCTGCTCAACCCGTACGCCCTGCTCGGCGGCCTGGTCACGCTGGTGCTCTTCACCTTCCATGGCGCGGTGTTCGCCGCGCTCAAGACGGCCGGCGACATCCGGGTACGGGCGCGGCGGCTCGCGACCGTGCTGGGGCTGGCCACCGCCGTGCTGGCGCTCGTCTTCCTGATCTGGACGCAGGCGCACACCGGCAACGGGCGCAGCCTGGCCGCCATGATCGTCGCGGTCGTGGCGCTGGTCGTGGCGCTGGTCATGAACCGACTGGGGCGCGAGGGCTGGGCGTTCGCCCTGTCCGGGGTGACCATCGCGGCGGCGGTCGCGATGCTCTTCCTCGCCCTGTTCCCCAATGTGATGCCGTCGTCCACCAACCCGGACTGGAGCCTGACGGCCGCCAACGCGGCGTCCAGCCCGTACACGTTGAAGATCATGACGTGGGTGGCGGTCATCATGACGCCGCTGGTCATGGCCTACCAGGCATGGACGTACTGGGTGTTCCGCAAGCGGATCGGCACCCAGCACATCCCCGACCCGGCCGCGCACTGACGAGGAACGGTTCCACGTGAAACCTGTCGACCCCCGCCTGCTCACCCACGCGAAAGCGACCCGCCTCTTCCTGGTCGCGACCGTGGCCCTCGGGCTGGCGGGGGCCGGGCTCGTCATCGCCCAGGCGATGCTCATCGCCGACGTGGTGGTCGGCGCCTTCCAGCACGGCCGCACCGCCGGCGACATCACAGGGCGGCTGCTGCTGCTCGGCGCGGTGGCGGTGGGCCGGGCCGCCGTCTCCTGGCTGACGGAACTGGCCGCACACCGCGCCAGCGCCTCGGTCAAGAGCGAACTGCGGGTGCGGCTGCTCGCCCACGCCGCGAAGCTGGGCCCCTTGTGGCTCAGCCGGCAGCGCACCGGCGAGCTGACCACCCTCGCCACTCGCGGCATCGACGCGCTGGACGACTACTTCGCCCGCTATCTGCCCCAGTTGGGGCTCGCGATCGTGGTGCCCGTCGCCGTCCTGGCCCGTATCGTCACCGCCGACTGGGTCTCGGCCCTGATCATCGTCATCACACTGCCGCTCATCCCCCTGTTCATGATCCTGATCGGCTGGGCCACGCAGTCCACCATGGACCGGCAGTGGCGGCTGCTGTCCCGGCTGTCCGGGCACTTCCTCGACGTCGTCGCCGGACTGCCCACCCTCAAGGTCTTCGGACGCGCCAAGGCGCAGGCCGAGTCGATCCGTTCGATCACGAACGACTACCGGCGGGCGACGCTGCGGACCCTGCGGATCGCCTTCATCTCCTCCTTCGCGCTGGAACTGCTCGCCACCGTGTCCGTCGCCCTGGTCGCCGTCGGCATCGGACTGCGGCTCGTACGCGGCGAACTCGACCTCTATACGGGCCTCATGGTGCTGGTGCTCGCGCCCGAGGCGTATCTGCCGCTGCGGCAGGTCGGCGCGCAGTACCACGCGGCGGCGGAGGGGCTGTCCGCCGCCGACGAGGTCTTCGCGGTGCTGGAGAGCGAGCCGGCGGCCGCGCCCGGCACCGCTCCCGCGCCGCGGGCGGGCGAGGCCGCGCTGACGGTGGAACGGCTCGTGGTCCGGCACGACGGGCGCGCGTGGGCGTCCCTGGCCGAGACGTCCCTGGAGGTCGCGCCCGGCGAGACGGTCGCGGTCGTCGGGCCGAGCGGGGTCGGCAAGACCACGCTGCTGAACGCGGTGCTGGGCTTCGAGCGGCCCGCGGGCGGGCGGGTGCTCGTCGGCGGCAGTGACCTCTCATCGCTCTCCCCCGAAAGCTGGCACGACCAGGTGGCCTGGGTGCCGCAGCGGCCGTACCTCTTCGCCGGGACGGTCGGCGAGAACGTACGGCTGGCGCGGCCGGACGCCGACGACGCGCAGGTGCGGGACGCACTGCGCGAGGCCGGTGCCCTCGACTTCGTGTCCATGCTGCCGCACGGCACTGACACCCGGCTCGGCGAGGACGGCGCGGGGCTCTCCGCCGGGCAGCGGCAACGCGTCGCGCTGGCCCGGGCGTTCCTCGCCGACCGGCCGGTGCTGCTGCTCGACGAGCCGACGGCGAACCTGGACGGCGAGACGGAGGCGTCGGTCGTCGACGCGGTCCGCAGGCTGGCGGTGGGCCGCACGGTGCTGCTCGTCGTGCACCGCCCGGCCCTGCTCGCGGTCGCCGACCGGGTGGTGCGCCTGGAGCGGCCCGAGCGCACGGCGGTGCCGGGCGGCAGGACGGACGGGGAAGCGTCGGAGCGCACGGCGACGGTCGGCGGCGGGGCGGACGAGGTCGCTTCGGTACGTACGGACGGGGAGGTTTCGGAACCGGCTCTCTCCAAAGGGCGGGATTCCGACGGCCGGGCGGCCGCTGAGGGTGCCGCCCCAGAGGACCTCAAGCCCGACCCCTGGGCCGTTCCGAAGGAACGGCGAGTCGGCGTGCTCGCGGCCGTACGGGCGGCGGGCCGCCCGCTGCGGGGGCGGTTCGCGCTCGCGCTCCTGCTCGGGGCGCTCGCGCTCGGCAGCGCGGTGGGGCTGATGGCCGTCTCCGGCTGGCTGATCTCGCGGGCCTCCCAGGAGCCGCCCGTGCTCTATCTGATGGTGGCCGTCACCGCGACGCGGACCTTCGGCATCGGTCGCGCCGTCTTCCGGTACGCCGAGCGGCTGGTCTCGCACGACGCCGTCCTGCGGGTGCTGGCCGGGCTGCGGGTGGCCGTGTACGCGCGCCTGGAGCGGCTCGCCCCGGCCGGTCTGCGCGAGGCCCGCCGCGGCGATCTGCTCTCCCGACTGGTCGCCGACGTGGACGCGTTGCAGGACTACTTCCTGCGCTGGCTGCTGCCCGTCGGGTCGGCGGTCCTGGTGGGCGCGGCCTCGGTCGGCTTCCTCGGGTGGCTGCTGCCGGAGGCGGGCGCGGTGCTGGCCGCCGGGCTGCTGGTGGCGGGCGTGGCCGTGCCGCTGGTCTCCGGGGCGGTGGCCCGCCGCGCGGAGCGGAGGCTGTCGCCGGCGCGCGGCGCGCTGTCGACGCGGGTCGTCGACCTGCTCAGCGGCACGGCGGAGCTGACGGTCGCGGGCGCCCTGCCGGGCCGGGTCGCGGCGGTGCGCACCGCCGACGCCGAGCTGACCGGCATCGCCCGGCGCGCCTCCGCCGCGACGGCGCTCGGCTCCGGACTGTCCGCGCTGGCGGCCGGGCTGACCGTGGCGGCCGCGGCCTGGACGGGCGTGCAGGCGCTGCACGACGGCCGGCTGGGCGGGGTGTGGCTGGCGGTGGTGGTGCTGCTGCCGCTGGCGGCGTTCGAGGCGGTCGCGGGCTTGCCGCTGGCGGTGCAGTACCGGCAGCGGGTGCGGCGCTCCGCGGAGCGCGTGTACGAGGTGCTGGACGCGCCCGCGCCGGTGGCCGAGCCCGCCGCGCCGCTGCAGGCTCCGGCGTCCCCGTTCCCCCTGCGCGTACAGGACCTGACCGCGCGCCACGCGGGGCAGCCGGAGCCCGCGCTGGACGGTTTCTCGCTGGAGCTGACCGCCGGGCGGCGGGTCGCGGTGGTGGGCGTCTCGGGTGCGGGCAAGACGACGCTCGCGCAGGTGCTGCTGCGCTTCCTGGACGCCGAGTCCGGCTCGTACACGCTGGGCGCGGAGGGCCGGGACGCGGCCTCGGTGGACGGCGACGAGGTGCGCCGGCTGGTCGGGCTGTGCGCGCAGGACGCGCACCTCTTCGACAGTTCGGTGCGCGAGAACCTGCGGCTGGCCCGTACAGGCGCGAGCGACGCGGAGTTGCGCGCCGCGCTGCGCGCCGCCCGGCTCCTGGAGTGGGTGGACGGTCTTCCCGAGGGGCTCGACACGCTGGTCGGGGAGCACGGCGCGCGGATGTCCGGCGGCCAGCGCCAGCGGCTCGCCCTGGCGCGGGCGCTGCTGGCCGACTTCCCGGTGCTGGTCCTGGACGAGCCCGCCGAGCATCTGGACCTGCCCACGGCGGACGCGCTGACGGCGGATCTGCTGGCGGCCACCGAGGGCCGTACGACCGTGCTGATCACGCACCGGCTGGCCGGGCTCGACACGGTCGACGAGGTGGTCGTGCTGGAGCGGGGCCGGGCCGTGCAGCGCGGCGCGTACGGTGAGCTCGCGGCGGTGGAGGGGCCGTTCCGGCGGATGCTGGAGCGCGAACGGGAGACGGAACACCCGGACACCAGCCATAGGCGACTTTCACTTGCAAATGGGACTTACTAGTCTCATGGCTATGGCAGCCACGTCAGCACCACAGGACTCACCGGACTCTCAGGGTCCGCTGGACCCCTCGGACCCGCTGGACCCGCTGGATATCGCCACCGAGGCGAACCGCAGCCTCCAGGGCCTGTCCACGGAGCTGACCGCCCGCGTGCCGCGGCTGCTGGAGGCCATGCGGTCGGTCGGCAACGGGCTCGAACTGCGCACCACGCTCGACCGGATCGCGGAGACCGCGGCGGAGCTCGCCGACGCCGAGTACGCGGCGATCGGCGTCATCGACGCCGCCGGCCAAGGGCTCTCGGAGTTCATCACGCACGGCGTGTCCGAAGAACAGCACGCGCTGATCGGCGACCTGCCCGACGGGCGCCGCGGACTCCTCGGAGCCCTCATCCGACGGCCCGAGACGGTCATACTCGCCGACCTGACCGCCGACCCCCGCTACGCCGGCTTCCCCCCGAACCACCCGCCGATGCGCACCTTCCTGGGCGTCCCGATCAAGGTGCAGGGCGAGACCTTCGGCAACCTCTACCTCGCCGAGAAGCGCGGCGGCGGCCTGTTCAGCGACGCCGACCTGAACATGGTGCGGGTGCTGGCGACCGAGGCGGGCATCGCGATCGGCAACGCGCGCGTCTACGAGGAGGGCCGCCAGCGGATGCGCTGGATCGACGGTTCGGTGGCCGTGACCACGGCGCTGCTCTCCGGCAGCGACGCCGAGGACGCCCTCGCCGTCGTCGCCGAGCAGGCCCGCCGCCTCGCCGACTCGGCCGCCGGGATCGTGCTGCTCCCCGACGACGAGGGCGGCCTGGAGATGGTGGCGGTCAGCGCCGAGAACGCCGCCGGACTCCTCGGCACGGTGATACCGCCGCACAGCCCCGTCGTCTCCCAGCTCCTCGCCGGGGAACCGGTGTACGTGGACGACTCGGCCACCGACGACCGCATGATCACGGACGCCGCGCCGCTCTTCGGACCGAGCATGCTGCTGCCGCTCAAGAACGGCGACCGGGTGCTGGGCACCCTCGCCACGCCCAGGCGGCGCGGCGACCGCAAGTTCACCGACACCGAGCGCACGCTCGCCGCCCAGTTCGCCGCGCAGGCCGCGCTCGCGCTCGTACTGGCCGACGCGCAGCGCGACCGGGAGCGGCTGGCCGTCTACGAGGACCGCGACCGGATCGCCCGCGACCTGCACGACCTGGTCATCCAGCGGCTGTTCGCCACCGGGCTGATGCTGGAGAGCGCGCAGCGCAAGGCGGTCGTGCCCGATGTGCGGGTGAAGGTCGGACAGGCCGTGGACGAGCTGGACGTGACGATCCAGGAGATCCGTACGGCGATCTTCGCGTTGCAGCAGGGGCCCGCGGAGGCCCCGGCCGGGCTGCGCACCCGCGTCCTGCGCGAGATCGGGACGGCCGCCGTGCCGCTGGGCTTCCAGCCGTCGGCCGCTTTCGTCGGACCGGTCGACGCGAAGGTCGGCGAGCTGACCGGCAAGAACCTCATCGCCGCGCTGCGGGAGGCGCTGTCGAACGCGTTCCGGCACGCGCAGGCATCCCGGATCGAGGTGGTCGTCGACGCGACCGCCAAGCTGCCGGACGGGCGCGACGGCGTACGGCTGACGGTCGCCGACGACGGGGTGGGCATCCCCGAGAACGGCCGGCGCAGCGGCCTGAAGAACCTCGCCAAGCGCGCGGAGTCGCTGGGCGGCTCCAGCACGCACGAGTCCGGGATCGGCGAGGACGGAGGCGGCTCGCGGGTGGTGTGGGAGGCGCCCCTCTAGGGACGTCCGGCGCTTGTGCGGACGGGGCGCCCTTTCGCACTGGCCGCGCTCTTCTTCAGAGCGAGAAGCGGGCTCTTCTTTAGAAACGGGCTCTTCTTTAGAAGAGGACGCGAGGTGCGGCGGAGGGGCCGCTACGGAGCGGCCGTTGCGCCAATCGGTCCTCTGCACGGGCGGCCGTGCGCGTGCCGGGCCACGATCCCATGCATGCGATGTTCCGACCGTCGTCCCCGCCGCCGCTCCAGCCGCCCCCGCCGCCGCTGGCTGCGTCCCATAGGCGTCCTGTGCTCGCTCGGCCTGTTCCTGACCGGGCTGATCTCGCTCACCGGGTCCGGCCCCACCGCCGCTCTGAGCGCCCCTCAGCTCATGGCGCGGGCCAGCTCCGAGGTGCTGCGGCTGGGCGCGGCGGCGCAGCGGGCCAAGGCCGGCTACGAGCAGGGGCGGCGCGCGGAGCGGTCGCAGCGGCTCCGGGCCGCGCGGCTCGCGGGGATGCTGCGGGGCCGCCGGAGCACGGCGGCGGCGCTGCGCGAGGACACGGCGGAGCTGGCGCGTGAGCGCCGCCGCCTGAGGGCGCTGAACACGGACAGCCGCACACCGGCCTGGAACGGCCCCTGGGAGCTGCTGCGCCGTCAGGCGGTGGTGCTGCGCCGCGCGGACCGCCTGGCCCGCATGACGGGCGAGACGAGCCGTACGAGCGTGAAGCTGGCCGCCGAGGAGCGAGCGGCGACCGCCGCCTGGCACGCCCTGTCCCAGCGGACCGCGCGGCTGCGCGGCCGGGAGCGGGGGGCCGAGCGGCGGCTGGAGACGGCGCGCGGCTCCCTGCGGTGGATGGCGGCGGCGGCCGCCGCCGGCGGCCGGTGCGGCGCGCTGCCCCGACCGGCGGCCGCGGACGAAGCCGCCGTCGCGCTCGCCGCCGGGGAGCGCTGGACGCGCCCCGTGGCGTCGTACGAGCTGTCCGCGGGCTTCGGCGGCGCGGGCTCGCACTGGGCGAACGGGCACACCGGGCAGGACTTCGCGGTGCCGGTCGGCACGCCCGTACGCGCCATCGGCGAGGGCACGGTCGTCGCGGTCGGCTGCGGCGACGCCTTCGGCATCAGCGCGGTGATCCGGCACCCGGGGGGCTGGTACTCGCAGTACGCCCACCTCTCGACGCTCTACGTGGCGCCGGGCAAGCGGGTGCGTACCGGCGAGTGGATCGCGCTGTCCGGTTCCACCGGCAACTCCACCGGCCCCCACCTGCACTTCGAGGTACGGAAGGGGCCCGATCACGGGACGGCCGTCGACCCGGTGGCGTGGCTGAGGGAGCGCGGCGTGCGGTTGTAGCCGAGGCGGGGGACGCGAGTGGCGTATGCGGCGGGACGGCTGAAGAGGCGTGGTGTACGGCGGTGACGGCGGCGCGGGAGGGTGGTTTACGACGGGGGCGGCGGCTGAGGGGGTGCGGTCGGCGCCGGCGGTGGTTGCCGAGGGGCGCGCCGTACGGCTGGAGCGCCGGTTCGTCCGGCCGAACGCGCGTCAGAGGCGTGCGATCGGGACATGGACACCGGTACGGCGCGCCACGGACGCCGCGCACGGCAACGGACGAGGCACGGCCGGGGCAGGCGCCCGGCCGGACGAGGAGACCGCATGGCTGACGGCAGCACCACGGAGGCACGTACCGGGGAACAGCAGCGGATCGCCCGCCAGGAGGCGGCGCGGCTCACCGCGGAGGGCGTCCACGTCATCGCGCTCACCTGGGTCGACAACGCGGGCATCGCCCGGGTCAAGGCCGTGCCGACCGCCCGGCTCGCGGCCGTGGCGCACCGGGGCGTGGGCATGTCGCCCATCTTCGACGTCTACACCTTCGACGACTACATCACCGCCTCCCCGCACCTCGGCGGCCCCGACGGCGATCTGCGGCTCTTCCCCGACCTCGGCCGGCTGACCGTGCTCGCCGCCCAGCCGGGCTGGGCCTGGGCCCCCGTGGACCGCTACGAACAGGACGGGACGCCGTACCCCGCGTGCCAGCGCCAGTTCGCCCGCCGGATGGCGGACCGGGCCGCTGCGGCGGGGCTGGAGGTGCGCATGGGGTTCGAGACGGAGTGGGCGGTGTCCCGGCCGGCGCCCGACGACGGGTTCGACGCGGCCTGCGCGGGACCGGGCTACGGCATGACGCGCGTCGTCGAGCTCTCCGACTACGTCCGTGCCGTCGCCGAGGCCCTCGACGCGCAGGGCATCGAGGTGCTCCAGATCCACCCCGAGTACGGGGCGGGCCAGTTCGAGGTGTCCACCGCCCCCGCCGACCCGGTACGGGCCGCGGACGATGCGGTGCTCGTCCGCGAGACCGTACGGGCCGTCTCCGCGCGGCACGGCATGCGCGCCGCGTTCGCGCCCTCCGTCGTCGCCGGGGACGTCGGCAACGGCTGCCATCTGCACCTCAGCCTGCACCGCGACGGGCGGAGCCTGCACCGCGAGAGCGGGGCGCCATACGGGCTCGACCTGGCGGCCGTCGCGTTCCTCGGGGGCGTCCTGGACGCCCTCCCGGCCCTGTCCGCCGTCGGCGCGCCCTCGCCCGCCAGTTACGTGCGGATCGTGCCCTCCCAGTGGGCGGGCGCCTACCGCTGCTGGGGTGTGGAGAACCGGGAGGCGGCGCTGCGGCTGGTGCAGGGCGCCTGGGACGACCCGGACGGCGGGAACGCGGAGATCAAGTGCGTGGACGCCGCGGCCAACCCGTACCTGCTCGTCGGGGCGGTCATCGCCGAGGGCCTGAACGGCGTCTCCACCGGCGCGAAACTGCCCCCGCCGGTCGTCGGCGACCCGGGGCGCCTCAGCGAACCGGAACGCCGGGAACGCGCCATCGACCGGCTGCCCACGACGCTCTCCGAAGCCACCGGCCTTTTCGAGCGACAAGAAGTACTGCGCGACGCGATGGGAGAAGTCCTCCACGGGGCGTTCGCCGCGGTGCGACGGGCGGAAGCGGAACGGAGCGCGGGCAGCAGCCCGGAGGAGATCGTGGCCACGACCCGCTGGCGGTACTGATGGCCTGGCTGCCGCTGCCGCCGCTGGTGGACCACCACTGCCACGGAGTGGCCCGGGGCGAGCTGGACGCCCGCTCCTTCGAGGGGTACCTCACAGAGTCGGACGCCCCCGCCGCCCCCGGAACCACCTTCTTCGACACCCAGGCGGGCTTCGCGGTGCGGCGCTGGTGCCCGCCGCTGCTCGGCCTGGAGGCGCACTGCCCGCCCGCCGCCTACCTCGCGCGCCGCCGCGAGCTGGGCCCGTACAAGAGCCGACGGGCGCTGCTGCGGGGCACCGGGATCGGCGCCTACCTCGTGGACACCGGGCTGCCCGGCGACCTCACGGACCCGGACGAGCTGGCGGGCGCCGGGGGCGGCACGGCCCGCGAGATCGTCCGCCTGGAGGCGCTGGCGGAGCGGATCGCGGACGGCCTGATACTCAAAGGGTCCTCCGGGAGCTCGTCCGGAGGACCCTCAAGGGGACGCTCTTCCGATGACGCCGCCGCCTTCGTCGCGGGCGTCGAGGAGGCCGTGCGCGCGGCGGCCCGTACGGCCGTGGGCTTCAAATCGGTCGCCGCCTACCGCCACGGGCTGGCGCTCGACCCCGAGCCGCCCGCCCCGCACGAGGTCCACACAGCCGCCGGAAACTGGCTGGCGGGCCGCCGCGCGGGCGACCGGGTCGCCGATCCGGTGCTCCTGCGCCAACTGCTGTGGCTGGCGGTGGCGACCGGCCTGCCGCTGCAACTGCACACCGGTTTCGGCGACCCCGATCTGCGACTCGACCGCGCCGACCCGATACTGCTCACGGACTTCGTACGGGCGACGGCCGGCTCCGGCACCGCCCTGGTCCTCCTGCACGGCTACCCGTACCACCGCCAGGCCGCCTACCTCGCCCACGTCTTCCCGCACGTGTACGCCGACGTCGGGCTCTCCCTCACCCACACGGGGACGCGCGCGGAGGCGGTCCTGGCCGAGTTCCTGGAGCTGGCGCCGTTCGGCAAGCTCCTCTTCTCCACCGACGGCTACGGACTGCCGGAGCTGTACGTCGTCGGCGCCGAGCTCTTCCGTACGGCGCTGCGCGCGCTGCTGGGCCGCTGGGTCGAGGAGGGCGCGTGGTCGGCGCCGGACGCCGAGCGGGTCGCCGCGCTCATCGCCGCCCGCAACGCGCACCGGGTGTACGGCCTCGGGGGCGTGCGGGGCTGAAAGGCCGGTGCGGCCGAGGGAGGAGACGGGCGTCTCAGGCGGCGATGATGCTTTCTATGACGGCGGCCACGCCGTCCTCGTTGTTGGCGGCGGCGTGGCGCGGCGTGGCGGCCAGCACCTCGGGGTGCGCGTTGGCCATCGCGTACCCGGTCCCCGCCCAACTGAGCATTTCCAGGTCGTTGGGCATGTCCCCGAACGCCACCACCTCCTGCGGCGTGATGCCGCGCTCGGCGCAGCAGCGGGCCAGGGTGCTGGCCTTGCTGACGCCGAGCCCGCTGATCTCCAGCAGCGCGGTCGGGCTGGAGCGGGTGAACGAGGCGTGCTCACCACTGGCCGTACGGGCGAGGGCGAGGAAGTCGTCGGGGGTGAGCTCGGGGTGGTGGGCGAGGAGCTTGAGGATGGGCCCCGTGGAGCCGCAGCCCTCGGTGAGGAGGTCCTCGGCCGGGGCGATGACCGCGCCCGGGTCGAGGTGGAAGGGCGGGTAGATCGGCTCGTAGTCGATGCCGCTGGTGCGCTCGACGGCGAACGAGGTGCCGGGGGCGGCGGCGCGCAGCGTCTCGACGACGGCCGCGGCGTCCGCGGTCTCCAGGGGCCGGACCTCGACGAACCGGCCGTCGCCGTGCAGATCGACGACGGCGGCGCCGTTGGCGCAGATCGCCAGGCCGTGGCCGTGCACATGATCGCGGACGACGTCCATCCAGCGGGCCGGGCGGCCGGTGACGAAGAAGACCTCGATGCCCGCCCGCTCGGCGGCGGCGAGGGCCGCGACCGTACGGTCCGAGACGGACTTGTCGTCGTGGAGCAGGGTGCCGTCGAGATCGGTCGCGATCAGCCGGGGCGCGGCCGCCGGCGGCTGCGAGAAGGAGGGCCCTGGCTGCTCGGTTGCTGAAGTCACGGTGCCCATTCTCATATACGGGTGCGCAAGCGTCCGCCACGGCGCCCACCTGGGCCGCGCACGCCGCGCACTGTGCGTCATCGCAGGTCACTGCGTGTTGTCAGTGCCACGGCCTACGCTCACCAGCATGCGACTGAGCACTGTGATCCTTCCTCACCGACGCTGGGCCGACGGGGGCCGGCAGACGTGGCAGCGAGCCGAGGAGTTCGGCTTCGACACCGCGTACACGTACGACCACCTCTCGTGGCGCACCTTCCGCGACGGGCCGTGGTTCGGCGCGATCCCGACCCTGACCGCGGCCGCCGCCGTCACCTCCGACATGCGACTGGGCACCCTGGTCACCTCCCCGAACTTCCGCCACCCGGTCACCCTCGCCAAGGAGCTGATCTCCCTCGACGACATCTCGGGCGGACGCGTCACGCTGGGCATCGGCGCGGGCGGCTCCGGGTTCGACGCGACCGCGCTGGGCCAGGAGGCGTGGACGCCGCGCGAGCGGGCGGACCGCTTCGGCGAGTTCGTGCCGCTGCTCGACTCCCTGCTCAGCCAGGACGTCGTGACGCATGAGGGCACGTTCTACTCGGCGCACGAGGTGCGCAACATCCCCGGTTGCGTCCAGCGGCCGAGGCTGCCCTTCGCCGTCGCCGCGACCGGGCCGCGCGGCCTGGAGCTCGCCGCGCGGTACGGACAGGCGTGGGTGACCACCGGGGACCCGAAGCTCTTCGAGACGGGCACCCCGGCCGAGTCCCGGGCCGCGATCGCCCGGCAGGCCGAGCGGCTGGACGCCGCGTGCGAGTCCGTGGGCCGCGAGGGCCCCGCCCCGCGCAAGATCCTGCTGACCGGCTTCACGCCGGACCGGCCGCTGGAGTCCTTCGAGGCGTTCGTCGACTTCGCGGGTGTGTACGAGGAGCTGGGCTTCGACGAGATCGTGGTGCACTGGCCGATCGCGGACTCCATCTTCGAGGCCGACACCGCCGTCTTCGAGAAGATCGCGACGGAGGCGGCGGCGCAGCTCTCCTGAGGAGCGCCTTTGCGGCGCGCTTCCGCGGAGGCCGCGGAGGCGCGTTTCCGGGAACCGTGCCTCTCCGGAGACCCGCTTCTCGGAACCGGACCTCTCCGGAGAGGCGCTTTTCGGGACCGTGCCTCTCCGGAGACGTCCTTTTACGGTTCGCGGTGCTCCTCACACCGTCCCTTATCCCGCTGATAGCCGTTCCAGGGGGACAATCGAGGGAGAGGCACGGCGGGGGGCACGGTCCAGAGAGCCTTGGAGGTTCCCCATGCAACGCTCACGATTCGCCCCGGACCGGGGACTGACGACCCGCATGGTGAGCACCATGTTCTTCATCGGGCTGCTCTATGTGGTCTTCGTCGGTGTGCTGCTGGTGGTGTTGCGCGGGGCCTGGCCGATCATCCTGATCATCGCGGGCGGTCTGTTCATCGCGCAGTTCTGGTTCAGCGACCGGATCGCGGCCTTCAGCATGGGCGCGCGGGAGGTGACCCCGGAGGAGGCGCCCGAGCTGCACGGGGCCGTGGACCGGCTGTGCGCGCTCGCCGACATGGCCAAGCCTCGGGTCGCGATAGCCGACAGCGACGTGCCGAACGCCTTCGCCACCGGGCGCAGCCAGAAGAAGGCCCTGGTCTGCGCGACGACCGGGCTGCTGCGGCGGCTGGAGCCGGAGGAGCTGGAGGGCGTGCTCGCACACGAGCTCTCGCACGTCGCTCACCGGGACGTGGCGGTCATGACCATCGCCTCCTTCCTGGGCGTACTGGCGGGCGTCATCACCCGCATCGGGCTGTGGGGCGGCTTCCGGCGGGCCGGCGGCCGGGACAACAACGCGGCCATCGCGATGCTGCTGATCCCCCTGATCAGCGCCGTCGTCTACGCCATCAGCTTCCTGCTGACCCGGCTGCTGTCGCGCTACCGCGAGCTGTCCGCCGACCGCGCGGCCGCCCTGCTCACCGGGCGGCCCTCGGCGCTGGCCTCCGCGCTGACCAAGGTCACGGGGCAGATGTCCCAGATCCCCACCCGCGACCTGCGGCAGGCCGAGCCGTTCAACGCCTTCTACTTCGCGCCCGCGTTCTCCTCCAAGGAGAGCCTGAGCCGGCTGCTCTCCTCCCACCCGACGCTTGAGCAGCGGCTCGACCAGCTCGGCCGGATCTCGGCCCAGCTCGGCCGCCCGTGAGCCGCCGCCGGCCCCGCCCTGCCCTCGTCGCCTGTAGCCCCTTCCCGTAGCCCGTAGCCCTGCCCCACTGCCCGTAGAACCGTCCCGCCGCCCGTAGAACCGCGCCCCCGCCGCCCGTAGGCCGTAGACCTTTCGGGC
This sequence comes from Streptomyces sp. NPDC050610, assembly GCF_040654875.1. Lineage (NCBI taxonomy): Bacteria > Bacillati > Actinomycetota > Actinomycetes > Kitasatosporales > Streptomycetaceae > Streptomyces > Streptomyces sp. NPDC050610. Next base: position 444,302 of record NZ_JBFAIV010000001.1, read on the forward strand.
ATCCCTCGACCTTCGGACAGGAGCCACCGCCTGTGGGCTTTCTCGACGCCATCCTCGGCCGCAGCAAGCCGGTCCGGCCGGACCTGGACCAGCTCTTCGCCCTCCCGTCCGCCGCCATCACGCTGGAGGCGGGGGCCGGCTTCACCCCCACCGGGCTCGGCTCGGTGTGCTTCGCGAGCGTCGAGGGCGGCGCCTTCACCCAGCTCCAGCAGGACGTACGGGCGCTCCTCGACGCGGACACGGAGCGCGGCGGGGTGCCCGTGGAGTTCAGCCAGGACTCGTACGGCTATACGTGGCTGCTCGCGCGGCAGCCGGCCGACGACGTGGCGGGCCTGGTCAACGACCTGCACGCGGTCAATACGCTGCTCCAGGACGGCGGCTTCGGCCCGCAGCTGCTCTGTTCCCTGCTGGGCTTCCGGGACGCCGAACAGCGCTCGCTGGCGCTCGTCTACCTCTACAAGCGGGGCACGTTCTACCCCTTCGCGCCGCTGCCCGGCGGCGACAAGCGCGACAACGGCCTGGAGCTTCAGGTGCGGGGGCTGCTGGGGGACGATCTGCGGATCGAGAAGGAGCTGAACCGCTGGTTCCCGGTATGGGGCGCGCCGGGGCTGTGAGAGGGCCGTTCCCAGCGGGAGCCGCCGTTCCGGCTCAGCGGACCCTGCTGCTGAGCCACGGGGTCAGGGCGTGGCGCAGGATGGGTTCCTTGTAGGTCTCGTCCCCCGGCAGCGGCACCACGAGCCGCCAGCCGGGCGGGAAGAAGCGGCCCTTCACGTGGGCGAGGCCGCCGTGGACGGACCGCAGGAAGCCGGGCACCGAGTCGCGGGGGACGTCGTGGAACTCCACGGTGTCCACGGAGATCTTCGCGTCCCCTTCGGAGTACAGCTCGATGTCGATCCGGGGCGAGCCGCCGAGTTCGATGAACGCCTCGTGCGGAAGGGAACCGTCCGCGTCGGTCACGACCCCCACCCCGGCGGCGGAGCGCCGGGCGGACCGGTCGGCGCCGATGTCGTCGGTGACCTCCACGGCCAGGCCGTGTTCGCGCGCGAATTCACGGACGGCGACGACGGCGGCCTCGGTGCTGGCGAAGTGCGGGCGGTCCATACCGCCCCATCATGCCGTATATCCATCAAGTCGTACGGATGTTCGGGTCCCGCTTCCCGCGGGGCCGTGCGGGAAGCGGCTCGGGGCGTGCGGGAAGCGGCTCAGGGGCGTGCCGTGCGGCGGGAGGACAGCTCGTCCATGGTGCGGGCCTGCACCTCGCGCAGGGTCGCGGCCGTGACGAAGGCGGCGGCGTCCTCCTCGCCGACCAGTTCGCGCACGGCGTGCAGCAGATCGGTCGGCAGGGCGACCCCTTCGTCGGCTTCGTCGGCGTGCGTCCGGGGCCGGTGCGGGCACGGGGGCGTGGGGGAGGGGGCGGCGGACGTCACTTCGTTCAGTTGGCGTCGGAGGTAGCGGGTGGCCAGCGTGCGCATGGCGCGGGCGAGCTCGGCGTCGACGGTCTGCTGGGCGAGCGGCCGCAGCCGACGCACCAGGGAGGCGGCCTCCGCGGCCTCGTCGTCGCTCGGGGTGTGGTCGAAGTACTGCTGGAAGACGTGTTCCGTGGTGAAGTCGAGGAAGCGTCCGGCGATGTGCTCGACCTGGGTGCGCAGCTCGCGCAGGTGGCCGGAGATGGCGAGCAGCGGGATGCCCGCGGAGTGCAGCTCGGCGGCGACGGCCAGCTCCTGCGGGCTCGGGACGAGGAATTCGTCCCGAGCGCCGGCCACCCGCACCAGGACGCCGAGTTCCACGGCGTCCTCGACGGCCTCGTCGTCCGGGTCCCCGCCGAACCGCGCGTCCAGCTCCGCGCGCGTTATCCGGTCGGCCTCCTCGTCCGTCCAGGGCCCGTCGACCTCGGCGACCAGGCCCAGCACCCCGCCGAGCCCCCGGCCCGCGTCCCATGCCTCCAGCAGCTCCTTGATGGAGGCCAGGGTGAAGCCGCGGTCCAGCAGGCCCGAGATCTGCCGCAGCCGCACCAGATGCGAGTCCCCGTACACATTGGCGCGGCCCCGGCGCTCCGGTTTCGGCAGCAGCCCGCGGTCCTGGTAGGCGCGGATCGTACGGACCGTGGCGCCGCTGCGGTGGGCCAGCTCCTCGATCCGGTACTCCGCCGGTGACTGCTCGGACACGCTCTCGCCCCTCGTGAGACTTCCTAGGAGACGGCGGCGCGGCCGATCGCGCCGGCGGCGGACCGCGCCGCCGGCGAGGTCGCCAGGTATTCGACGGCCTTGCGCAGCGAGCCCTCCTGCGATGGATGGTACGACCGGCGGAAGTAGCGCGGGACGGCCGAGCCGAGTTCGCGCCAGGAGGGGAGCAGCCCCTTGCGTACGGCCCTGTTGTGCTCGCGCAGCGAGTACCGTGTGCGGCCCGCGAGTTCGGGGTCGTGGCGCAGGAGGTAGGCCGCGCCCCAGGCCCAGAGGTAGGTGAGGACGGGCGCGGTGACGGCCATGCCGAGTACGCGGCGGGCGTAGCGCGGCAGCCCCGTGCCGCCGCAGTGCTGGTACATGTCGAAGGCCACGGCCCGGTGCTCGACCTCCTCCGCGCCGTGCCAGCGCAGCAGGTCGAGCATGACCGGGTCGGGCTCCGCCCGGTCGAGCCCCTCGGCGTGCAGCACCCAGTCGCCGAGCACCGCCGTGAACTGTTCTATCGCGGCGATGACCGACAGCCGGAAACGCAGCCACTCCTGCGCCGGGACGGGGATGCCCCGCGGCGGGCTCTTGCCGAGCAGCACGTCGAAGAGGAAGTCGACGTGCCGGGTGTACGGGCCGGTGTCCAGGTCCTGCTCGGCGAGGTGGCGGAGGACGTAGGCGTGCTGCACGCTGTGCGTCGCCTCCTGCCCCATGAAGCCCTTGACGTCTTTGAGCAGCTCCGGGTCCCGCACCAGGGGCAGGCCCTCCTTGAAGACCTTGACGAACCACCGCTCGCCCGCGGGCAGCAGCAGGTGCAGCACATTGATGACGTGGGTGGCGGTGGGCTCGTCCGGTATCCAGTGCAGCGGCGTGCGCTGCCAGTCGAACGCGACCCGCCGCGGGGATATCTCGTAGTGCTCGCTCACATGCGGCTCCTCTCCGGCAGTGGCTTCCGCGGGGCGGTACGTAGGTGGGGAGTTACGTAGGCGGGGCGGTATATCGGTGGGGCGGTGCGTCGGTGATGCGGTGCGTCGGTCAGGCGGTACGCCGGTGGGGTGTCGCGGCGGCGGGGCGTCACAGCGGCGGCTCGATGCGGGCGATGGCGCGCAGCGCCTTAGGTGCGAAGCGGGACAGGAAGTGCGCGCCGCGCGCCTCCGGGGTGACCGGGACGACCGCCTGGTTGCGGACGACGGCCTTGAGGATCGCGTCGGCGACCTTCTCCGGCGGGTAGTTGCGTATCCCGTACAGCCGGGAGGACTTGGCCTGGCGGCGCTTCTGCTCGTCCTCGGAGACGCCCGTGAAGCGCGTCGTCGCGGTGATGTTGGTGTTGACGAGACCGGGGCAGATCGCCGAGACCCCGATGCCCTGGCCGGCCAGTTCGGCGCGCAGGCACTCGCTGAGCATCAGCACCGCGGCCTTCGAAGTGCTGTACGCGGGCAGCGCCTTGGAGGGCTGGTAGGCCGCCGCGGAGGCGGTGTTGACGATGTGCCCGCCCTGCCCGCGGTCGGCCATCTGCTTGCCGAAGACCCGGCAGCCGTGGATGACGCCCCACAGGTTGACGTCCAGGACCTTCCTCCACTCCTCGGCCGACGTGCTCATGAACGAGCCGGACAGCCCGATGCCCGCGTTGTTGACCAGCACGTCCACGACGCCGTACTCGGCGGCGACCCTGTCGGCCAGCTTCTCCATCGCCTGCTCGTCGCCGACGTCGGCCGCCTCGGCCCAGGCCGCCGGGGCGCCGATCAGCCGGGCCAGCTCGGCGGTGCGGGCCGCGCCCTCCGCGTCCCGGTCCACCGCCACCAGCCGCGCCCCGGCCTCCGCGAAGGCGAAGGCGGTGGCCCGGCCGATGCCGCTGGCCGCGCCGGTCACCAGGACCAGCTGCCCGGCGAACCGGGCCGTGTACGGGCTCTTGCCCTCCTTCGAAGCGGCGCTCTTCGTGGGGTCGCCCTCCTCCCGCGCGGTGACGAACTCCGAGATCCAGGCGGCCAGTTGGTCGGGCCGGGTGCGCGGAACCCAGTGCTTGGCGGGCAGGGTGTGCCGCACCAGCCCGGGCGCCCACTGCTCCAGTTCGTCGTAGAGCCGCTCGGACAGGAAGATGTCGCCGGTCGGGACGATCAGCTGCACCGGCGCGTGGGCGTACGCGTCCGCGCGGGGCCGGCGCATCCGCGCCCGTACGTTGTCGCGGTACAGCCACGCGCCATGCGCAGCGTCGGTCGGCAGCGAGGGCGTGGGGTAGCCGTCGCCGGGCGCCTTCTCCAGCCGCTTCAGGATCGCCGGCCAGTGCTTGCCGAGAGGACCGCGCCAGGCCGCTTCGGGCACTCGGGGCGTGTGCAGCGCGTACACGTACCAGGATTTGGCGCCCTGGCCGAGGAGCTGGCCCACCCGGCGGGGGGAGGGCCGCGCCATCCGCTTCTTGATCCAGTGGCCGAAGTGGTCCAGGGACGGCCCGGACATGGAGGTGAAGGAGGCGATACGGCCCTCCGTGCGCCGCACGGTGGTGAACTCCCACCCCTGAACCGAGCCCCAGTCGTGCCCGACCACATGGACCGGCGCGTCGGGGCTCACCGCGTCCGCCACCGCCAGGAAGTCGTCGGTCAGCTTCTCCAGCGTGAAGCCGCCGCGCAGCGGCTCGGGCGCCGTGGACCGGCCGCAGCCGCGAACGTCGTAGAGGACCACGTGGAAGCGGTCGGCGAGCCGCCGGGCGACGCGGGACCAGACCTCCTTGCTGTCCGGGTAGCCGTGCACCAGCACCACCGTCGGCCGGGCGGCGTCGCCCAGCTCCGCGACGCACAGCTCGATGCCGCCCGTGGCGACCCAGCGCTCCCGCGCACCCTCCAGTCCGCCGAGTCCGCCGAGTCCGCCGAGCCCGTCAGGAAGCGCCTGCCGCGGCTCCTGGGAAACATCCCCACCGGCCTTCCCGCCGCCGCTCCGAAGCTTGCCGCCGCCGCCCCCGCTCCGAAGCTCGTCGCTCCCGCGGTCCTCTCCGAACGTCCCGCTCCCGCTGTCTCCTCCGAACTCGCTGCTCATGCGACCTTCTCCTCCTGCCGTCGCCGCACATGCGGCAGATCGTCGTCCAGCCAAAAGGCGCTCTCCTGGGGGTCGCGGGAGTCGGTGACGACCAGGAGCTCCTCGAACTTCGCGCCCGTGCCCCGGAAGCCGAGGTGGGGTTCGACCGCCCACAGGCCCGGCCGCGGCGGGTGGTCGGAGAAGGAGTACGGGCTCCACAGCGGCGACCAGCCGTCCCGGTGGCCGTGCAGCGCGTCGGACGCCAGCCCCTTGAGCGACTGCGTGCCGAACCCGAAGACGTGCGGCGACCAGCGGCGCTCCTTGACCCGGCCCACCTTGTGCGCGATCACGCCGAACGGGTAGGCGCGGTGCCGGTTGGCGTACCCCTGGCGGACCATGAGCCGCTCCACGTCCTCGTAGATCTCGCGCAGCGACCGGCGCTCGCGCACCTCGGCCAGGATCAGCTCGCGGTGCGCCCGCAGGTCGTCGAGGAGCCGGTCGTGCAGCGGATTGAGCCCCAGCGCGCCCGAATACCCGATATCGGCGGTGAACCCGCCGTGCACCGGGGCCATGTCGAGGATGAACGGCATCCCCGGCTCCAGCTTCCGGTTGGTCGGGAAGAACTGGAGCGGCACCCGGAAGTTCACGAAGGCCGTGCGGTCCCCGAACCAGGCGAAGGGCAGGTGGAACCAGTCCCGCACCCCGCGCGCCCGCAGCCACTCCCGCTGCATCCGGGCCGCGTCCCGCTCGGTCACCCCCGGCCTGAGCTGGGCGGCGACCGCTTCCGCGCACTCGTACGCGAGGCGTTGCACCTGCCTGAAACCGCGCAGCTCCGCGGTGAGTTCTCGGTCGACAGCTGAGGTCATGGCCATCTGTCCGTCCGGTCCGTGAGCAGGGACCCCCGGAAGCGCCCAGTGAGGGCCCGGGGTCAGTCCGTAACTTGACACTGATGAATGTGACAATGCCTGGCGGCTGCGTCAAGAGGTGTGCCTGCCCTGTGGATAACTCGGGGTAGCGCCCGCCGGCCCCCTACGGGCGGGTCAGACCCGAGGACTAGACGCATCCCGTTATCTGGGCTGACGCCTGCTGTGGCGCGCGCCACTACCGTCGAGGACGTGACTGTGATCGCTATCGAAAGCCTGAGCAAGCGGTTCCCACGGGTGACCGCGCTTGACCGGCTCTCCGTCGACATCACGCCGGGTGTGACCGGCCTGGTGGGCGCGAACGGAGCCGGCAAGTCGACGCTGATCAAGATTCTGCTCGGCCTGTCCCCCGCCACCGAGGGCCGTGCCGCGGTGCTCGGGCTCGACGTCGCGACGGAGGGCGGCGCCATCCGCGAGCGGGTGGGCTACATGCCCGAGCACGACTGCCTGCCGCCGGACGTCTCGGCGACCGAGTTCGTCGTCCACATGGCGCGCATGTCCGGGCTGCCGCCCACCGCCGCCCGCGAGCGCACCGCCGACACGTTGCGCCATGTGGGTCTCTACGAGGAGCGGTACCGTCCCATCGGCGGTTACTCGACGGGCATGAAGCAGCGCGTGAAGCTGGCCCAGGCGCTCGTCCACGACCCGCAGCTGGTGCTCCTCGACGAGCCGACCAACGGCCTGGACCCGGTCGGCCGGGACGAGATGCTCGGCCTGATCCGCCGCGTCCACACCGACTTCGGGATCTCGGTCCTGGTCACCTCGCACCTGCTCGGCGAACTGGAGCGCACCTGCGACCACGTCGTGGTCATCGACGGCGGCAAGCTGCTGCGCTCCAGCTCCACCAGCGACTTCACGCAGACCACGGCGTCCCTCGCCGTGGAGGTCACGGACACCGACGCCCACCCGGACGGCACCAAGGCGCTCGGCAAGGCCCTCGCCGACGCCGGACTCGCCGTCAAGCCGATGGGGCGCTCCTCGGACAGCGCGTACGTCGCCGGGCACGTCCTGCTGGTGGACGTCGAGGGCGAGGAGACGTACGACGTCGTGCGCGACGCGGTCGCCGGGCTGGGCCTGGGCCTGGTCCGGATGGAGCAGCGCCGCCACCACATCGCCGAGATCTTCCGCGACGCCGACACCGCCGCCGACAGCATTGCCAGCGATAGCACTGACGCCGACAGCGCTACCGCTGACAGCACCGCCGGCGACAGCCACGAAACGACGACCGGCGGCCGAGCGCGCCCCGAGGCGAACGAGAAGGGAGCCGCCGACCATGTCGCCTGAGACCAGGTCCGGCACCAAGGCGTCGGCCGCCCCGGCCGCCGACGTCATCCACAACATTGGCTACCGGAATTACGACGGGCCCCGCCTGGGCCGCGCGTACGCCCGCCGCTCGCTCTTCTCGCAGAGCCTGCGCGGCGCGTACGGCCTGGGCCGCTCCGCGAAGTCCAAGGTCCTGCCGATGATCCTGCTGGCCGTGATGTGCGCGCCGGCCGCCATCATCGTGGCCGTCACCATCACGACGCAGCAGGAGAAGCTGCCCGTCCAGTACACCCGGTACGCGGTCCTCCTCCAGGCCGTCATCGGCCTCTTCCTGGCCGCCCAGGCCCCGCAGTCCGTCTCCCGTGACCTGCGCTACAAGAGCGTTCCGCTCTACTTCTCGCGCCCCATCGAGCGCGTCGACTACGTGGTCGCCAAGTTCGAGGCGATGGCGTCGGCCCTCTTCATGCTGACCGCCGTCCCCCTGGTGATCCTCTATGTCGGCTCGCTGCTCGCCAAACTCGACTTCGTCGATCAGACGAAGGGATTCGCGCAAGGACTCGTCTCGGTGGCCCTGCTCTCGTTCCTGTTCGCCGGCATCGGCCTGGTCGTCGCGGCCCTCACGCCGCGCCGCGGCTTCGGCGTCGCCGCCGTCATCGCCGTGCTGACCATCTCCTACGGGGCGGTCTCCACCGTCCAGGGCATCGCGGACACCCAGAGCAGCACGGACGTCATCAGCTGGCTGGGCCTCTTCTCGCCGATCACGATCATCGACGGCGTGCAGACCGCGTTCCTCTCCGCCTCCTCGTCCTTCCCCGGCGGCTACGGCCCCAGCGCCGGCCAGGGGGCGGTCTACGTGGTCGTGCTCCTCGGCCTGATCGCCGGCTCGTACGGGCTGCTGATGCGCCGCTACCGAAAGGTCGGGCTGTGACCGCCGAGACCGCCGCTCCGCCGTCCACCACCACCCCCCGAAGGAACGGGCTGCGCCCATGACGACCATCCATATCGACAACGTCTCGCGCTGGTTCGGCAATGTGGTCGCCGTCAACGACGTCTCCATGCGGGTGGGCCCCGGCGTGACCGGTCTGCTCGGCCCCAACGGCGCGGGGAAGTCCACCCTCATCAACATGATGGGCGGCTTCCTGGCCCCCTCCACCGGCACCGTCACCCTCGACGGCGCGACGATCTGGCGCAACGAGGGGATCTACCGCCACATCGGGATCGTCCCCGAGCGCGAGGGGATGTACGACTTCCTGACCGGCCGCGAATTCGTCGTCGCCAACGCCGAGTTGCATGGCCTGGGCGCCAAGGAGGCCCAACGGGCGCTGGCCACGGTCGAGATGGAGCACGCCCAGGACCGCAAGATCGCCACGTACAGCAAGGGCATGCGGCAGCGCGTGAAGATGGCCTCCGCGCTCGTACACGACCCCGCGGTGCTCCTCCTGGACGAGCCGTTCAACGGCATGGACCCGCGCCAGCGCATGCAGCTGATGGACCTCCTGCGGGACATGGGCGCGGACGGCCGTACGGTGCTGTTCTCCTCGCACATCCTCGAAGAGGTCGAGCAGCTCGCCGCGCACATCGAGGTGATCGTCGCGGGCCGGCACGCCGCCTCCGGCGACTTCCGCAAGATCCGCCGCCTGATGACGGACCGCCCGCACCGCTACGTCGTCCGCTCCAGCGACGACCGGGCGCTCGCCGCGGCCCTCATCGCAGACCCCTCCACCGCGGGCATCGAGGTCGACCTCGGCGAGGGCGCCCTGCACATCCAGGCCGTGGACTTCGCCCGGTTCACCGAGTTCCTGCCCCGGGTGGCCCGGGACCGGTCCATCCGGCTGTTCACGGTCTCGCCCTCGGACGAGTCCCTGGAATCGGTCTTCTCCTACCTCGTAGCGGCCTGAAAGGAGCCTTGAAGCGATGTACAACCACACCGTCGCCCGGCTCACCTACCGGGCCCTCCTCGGCCGTCGCCGAGCCCTCATCCTGTGCGTGCTGCCCGTGCTGCTGCTGGTCATCGCGGCGGCCATCCGCGGCATGACCGGCGCCGACGACCAGACCGCCGCCGACGTCCTGGGCGGCTTCGCGCTCGCCACCATGGTCCCGCTGATCGGCGTCATCGCCGGTACGGGCGCGATCGGCCCGGAGATCGACGACGGTTCCGTGGTCTATCTGCTGGCCAAGCCCGTCAAACGGCCGACGATCATCTTCACCAAGCTGCTCGTGGCGATCGGCGTGAGCGTCGTCTTCTCCGCCGTGCCGACCCTCCTCGCCGGATTCGTGCTCAACGGCAACAGCCAGCAGATCGCGGTGGCCTACGCCGTCGCCGCGGCCGTCGCCTCCATCGCCTACAGCGCGATCTTCCTGCTGCTGGGCACCGTCACCCGGCACGCCGTCGTCGTCGGCCTCGTCTACGCCCTCGTGTGGGAGGCCCTGTTCGGCAGCGTCGTCGACGGCGCGCGCACCCTCAGCGTCCAGCAGTGGGCGCTGGCCCTCGCCCAGAAGATCGGCGCGGACGGGGCGATCACCTCGGAGGTCGGGCTGCCCCTCGCGCTGATCCTGCTGATCGGCGTGACCGTCGTCGCCACCTGGTACGCGGGCCAGAAACTGCGCTCGCTGACGGTCGCCGGGGACGACTGACGGGCCGCCGGGAGGCGACGAACTCCCGCACCGCACACCGCCGCCGACAACGCCACCGCACCCACGCGGTGGCGTTGTCAGTGCATTGGCGTACAACTGTGTTGGGGAGTGTGCAGGGAGCGACAACCGAGCAGAGGAGCGCGTCATGGCAACGGCGACACGAACGGTTCTCGACGGTCTGGACGGCATCAGGGAGCCCCTGGCCGACCTCTACCGCGATCTCCACGCCCACCCCGAGCTGTCCTTCGCCGAACACCGCACCGCCGCCGAGGTCGCCCGCCGCGCCGCCTCGTACGGATACGAGGTGACCAGCGGCGTCGGCCGCACCGGCGTCGTCGCGGTGCTGCGCAACGGCGAGGGCCCGACGGTGCTGCTGCGCGCCGACTTCGACGCCCTGCCCGTGCGCGAGCGGACCGGCCTGCCGTACGCCTCGACCGCCACCGGCACCGACCCGGACGGCAACGAGGTCCCGGTCATGCACGCCTGCGGCCACGACATGCACGTCACCTGCCTGCTCGGCACGCTCCAACTCCTCGCGCGGGGGCGCGCGTACTGGTCCGGCACGGTCCTCGGCGTCTTCCAGCCCGCCGAGGAGATCGGCCAAGGCGCGCGGGCCATGCTCGACGACGGCCTGTACGAGCGATTCGGCACCCCCGACGTCGTCCTCGGCCAGCACGTGGTGCCGATGCCCGCCGGGATGGCCGGCTGCCACCCCGGCCCGGCCTTCGCGGCCACGGACACTCTGCGCGTACGGATGTACGGGCGCGGGGGCCACGGTTCGCGGCCGGAGACCACGATCGACCCGGTGGTGATGGCCGCCGCCACGGTGCTGCGGCTCCAGACAGTCGTCTCCCGCGAGGTCGCCGGAGGCGACACGGCGGTGGTGACGGTCGGCTCCCTCCAGGCCGGCACCAAGGACAACATCATCCCGGACGAGGCCTTGTTGAAGGTCAACATCCGCAGCTACTCCGAGGCCGTACGCACCCGGGTGCTCGCGGCGGTCGAGCGGATCGTACGGGCGGAGGCAGCCGCCTCCGGCGCGGAGCGCGAACCGGACATCGAGCCCGTCGACACCTTCCCGGTGCTCGTCAATGACGGCGACGCGACGCGGCGCACCATGGCGGCCATCGGCGCGGAGCTCGGCGCGGACAGCGTCCTGGACCCCGGGGCCATCACCGGGAGCGAGGACGTCGGCATTCTCGCCACCTCGGCCGGGACCCCGCTCTGCTACTGGCTCTTCGGAGGCATTGACCCGAAGACCTTCGAGGCCGCCCGGCAGGCGGGCACCAGCGACCAGGACGTGCCCTCCAACCACTCCCCGTACTTCGCCCCCCTCGTCGAGCCGACGATCACCACGGGGGTCACGGCGTTCACCGCGGGGGCGCTGGCCTGGCTGGGGTCTGCCGAGTCCTGAGGAGGCCTGCCGGGGCTTGACGGGTCCTGACGGGTCTTTACGGATCTTGATGGGTCTTTACGGATCTTGACGGGCGGCTCTTCACGGTTTGGTGCTTTGAGGGCCGGTTCCTTACAGCGGGCCGGTGCTTCGAGGGGCCGTTCCTCAACGTGCCAGCAGGGCGCGGGCCACGGCCGCCTGCTCCGGCCGTAGGGCATGCTCGCCGTCCTCCACGTCCCACAGGGAGTTCTGCAGCACCCGGCCGAGCGTCCAGCGCGCCGCCCGCTCCCGGTCCAGGCCGACCACCTCGGTCATCAGGTCGAAGCGGCGGCGCACGGCACGGTGCACGTCGCCGGTGGCCACGATGTCGTCCCACCGGTTGTCGAGGGCGGGCATCAGGTCGAAGCCGGCGTCGCCGGCGAGCGGCTTGGGGTCGATGGCCAGCCACGCCCCCCGGCCCGAACCGGGCGGTGGGGCCAGCACGTTCTCGTAGTGCAGGTCCCAGTGCAGCAGCCGGTCCCCGGGCTCGTCGAGCACCTCGCGTACGGCCTCGGCGCACCGCCGCAGCAGCTCGCGCTCGGCCGGGTCGCGCAGCGCGGGCAGCGCCTCGGGCACGTCGTCGAGCATGGCGGCGGCGATGTCGGCGAGAGTCCGCAGCCCGGCGGGGGCGGGGCGGGCCACGAGGTGGGCGAGCAGTTCGGAGAGGTCCATGAGGGCCGCTTCGGCGTCCGCCACGTGGGCGAGCGAGCGCCCGGCGTCGAGCCGTTCCAGGAGCATCGTCCCGGACTCGGCGTCGTGGTCGAGAAGCCGTACGGCCCGGTCGCCGTCCCAGGCCCGCAGCGCGACGGGCTCGCCGACGCTCTCCTCGTCCACGGGCTGGAACTTGAGGGCGGCGCGGGCTCCGTCGCTCCGCACCACGGGGAGGACGAGGGCGACCATGCCGTGCATGGGGGCGCCGTCCTGACGCAGCTGCCAGCGGTCCAGGAACTCGGTGGCCAAGCGGGGCAGTCCGGCGATCCAGGAGGGTCCGGTGCTGTCGCCGTGGTACCGGGTGTGGAGCTCGGCCAGTTTGGCGGGGACGGTGATGGTGGGGTGCGGGGGCATGGGGGAAGTCTGCCGGGGGTGGGGCGGGGGGGGCTTGGTTTTTTCGGGGCGGCCACCGTCCCGGCCCGGGCCCGGTCCTCAATCGCCGGACGGGCTGGTTTGGCCGGGGTTCGTTGTCCGGTGCGGGCTGGTTGTCCTCAAGCGCCGGACGGGCTGGGGGCGGTGCGGGTCCGCTGGGCGGGTGCGGGCCGTTCCGGCTGAGGCTCGGGGCGCCGCCCCGGACCCCGGTCCTCAATCGCCGGACGGGCTGATTTGGCCGGGGCTCGTTGTCCGGTGCGGGTTGGTCGTCCTGAAGCGCCCCGCGGGCTGGTTTGGCCGGGGCTCGTTGTCCGGTGCGGACCGCTCGTCCTCAATCGCCGGACGGGCTGAATGCGGTGGCCCTTGTGTCGCCGATGCGGCCGGGCGGGCTGGAGGTCCCGCGTTCTTCGGGAGCTGGCCCGCCCGGCGTCAGCTGTCGGATGTCAGCTGTCAGTTGGTGTCACCGGCGTCAGATCTTGCGGTCGCGGCCCGCGCCCAGGCCGAGGAGGACGAGGCCGACGCACACCGCGAGGAGGATTGCGATCGGTACGGACCAGCCGTCGGTGATCTGGTGCACCGCGCCGAGCGCGAGCGGGCCTACGGCGGCCAGCAGGTAGCCCCCGGTCTGGGCCATGCCCGAGAGGCGGGCCGCGGTGTGTGCGTCGCGGGTGCGGAGCACCATCATCGTGAGTGCGAGGCCGAGTGCGCCGCCCTGTCCGACGCCCAGCAGCGCCGCCCACACCCAGGCTCCGGCCACCGGTGCGACCAGCAGGCCGGCGATGCCCGCCGCCATGAGGGCGACGACCGCTACGGCCAGGAGCCGCTGGTTGCGCATCCGTCCGGCGAGCATCGGCACGACGAACGAACCGACCATCTGCACCAGCGTGTTGAACGCGAAGACCAGTCCGGCCTGGCTCTTGCTCATGCCGTTGTCGGTGAAGATCGTCGGCATCCAGGCGATGCAGACGTACGCGACCAGCGACTGCGAGCCCATGAACAGCGTGATCTGCCACGCGAGCGGCGAGCGCGAGATGTTCGGGCCGTCCTCGACGAGGTGCTTCGGGGTGGCGGCGGCAGCGCCGTGCTTGGTGCCGCGGCGGGCGATGAGCACCTGGGGTATCCAGACGACGGCCGCGACCGCGGCCAGTACGGACCAGGAGGCGAGCGAGCCGCGCCAGCCGCCGAGCGCCTTCTCCAGCGGTACGGCGGCGGCGGCCGAGGCGGTCGCGCCCAGGATCATCGCGGTCGAGTAGAGCGCGGTCATGCCCGCGGCCTTCTCCGGGAAGTCCCGCTTGATCAGGCCCGGCATCAACACGTTGAGCAGGGCTATCGCGGTGCCGACGAGCGCACAGCCGACGAACAGGGCGACGACGGGCGGTGCGATGCGCAGCAGGATGCCGCCGCACAGCAGCGCGAGCGCGCCGAAGAGGACCGCCTCGGTGCCCCAGCGGCGGGCCAGTTTGGGGGCGGCGATCGAGCCGAGGCCCATGAAGACCAGGGGGATGGTCGTCACCAGGCTGCTCACGGTGGCCGTGAGGTGGAAGTGGTCGCCGATCTCGCCGACCAGCGGCGATACGCCCGAGAGGGCGGCCCGCATGTTGAGCGAGGCCAGCACGATGCCGAGGAGGACCAGCGCGGGGTGGGCCCGCAGCCGACGCCGGGCCTCGGCCACGGGTGGCGCGGGCGACAGATCCTCCTCCGCGTCGATCAGTGGTGCTTCGGACCTCGTCTCCGACATGGTTCGCCTCTCCGAATCTGAGTACCTAGGTGGTTGATGCATGTATTTGGGCGGATGGATCTGCGGCACGCGGGTGCAGCCGCCTGCCCGGCGGCCCGGGCTTCCCCGGCCGGCTCAGAGCTCGGCCAGCAACGCCTCGACGGTCTGCTTCGGGCGTGCGAGCAGTTCGCGGGCGGCGCGCTCGGCGGCCTCGGGGTCGCCCGACGCGATGGCGTCGAGGACGGCCCGGTGGTCCCCGTGCATGACCTTCGGCATCTCGCGGTCCCCGAGCGACGAGACCAGCGCCTCCCGCACGGAGCTGGCGAACCAGCCGTATGTAGCCGTCAGCGCGGCGTTGTGCGCGGCCTCGACCACGGCCTTGTGGAACTCGACGTCGTGGTCGGCGTACAGCTCCAGGCTCCCGGAGGCGGGCTGGCCCTCCGCGTCCTGCAGCCGCGTCTGCGCGTCCAGCGCCGCCGCCATCCGCTTCAGGTCGGCGGGCTCGTGCCGCAGCGCGGCCAGCCGGGCGGCCTCCGCCTCCAGCGCGATCCGCAGCTCCAGCACGTCCCGGACCCCGGCCCGCTGCACGCCGCGCATGATGTCGCCGGGGTCGGCCATGGAGACCACGAAGGTCCCCTCGCCCTGCCGCGAGCGCAGCATTCCGGCGTGCACGAGCACGCGCACCGCCTCGCGGACGGTGTTCCGCCCGACCTGGAGCTGTTCGGCCAGCGCGTGCTCGGTGGGGATGCGCTCCCCGACCCGCCACTCGCCCGCCGCCAGCTGCGCGCGCAGCTGATCGACGACGGTGTCCACCAGGGACTGCCGCCCCGCCGCCTGCAATGCCATGCGCGCGCTCCTCACGCCGGAAGGCCATGCCGAAGCGGCATGGCGCCGAGATGCCCACCCGACCCCATTGGCCCGGTTGCCCAGTCATCCTACAACTGAAGATACTCTACAGCCGCAGTCGTCCTACAACCGCACGTCGTCCTGAAGCCGCGGTCGCCCTGCAACCGCAGCCGTCCTTGTGCCCAATGGCCATGTCCAACGGCCGTGCCCCATGGCCGAAAGTCGCCGGGCGCGCCCCCTTGCCGCAGGGGCGCGCCCGGCGCGTACGGCGTCACTCCCCCAACGTCGTCCGCAGCAGTTTCTTGTCCGGCTTGCCCACCGAGGTCAGCGGGATGCGCGGCAGTGAGTGGACGGCGGCCGGGGCGTACATCGGGCCCTTGTGCTCCGTCACGTACTCCCGGATCAGGTCGCGGTCCACGCTGTGGCCCGGCGCGGGGACGATCGCGGCGTGCACCTGTTCCACGTCGTCCGCGCCGCGCACGCCGAAGACGGCGACCTGGGCGACGGCGGGGTGGGTCAGGAGCAGGTCCTCCAGTTCGCCGGGGTACACATGGCCGCCCACGACGATGATCATGTCCTTGATCCGGTCGACGATGTACAGATAGCCCGCCGCGTCCAGATACCCGACGTCCCCGGTGCGCACCCACCCGTCGTGCAGGGTCTGGGCGGTCAGCTCCGGCTGCTTCCAGTAGCCGCTCATGATCATCTGGGTGGCCACGTGGATCTCGCCTATGCGGTCCGCCGCCAGCGCGTTCCCGGCCTCGTCGCGGATCTCGATCCGCACGCCGCCCATCGGCCTGCCGACCGTGACCTGGCCGCCGTGGCCCGTCAGCTCGTGCTCGTCGGGGCCCACCGCGCTGATCCAGCCCGCCTCGGACTGCCCGTACGCGCCGTAGAGCACCGGCCCCAGCGCCTCCTGGGCCTGCCGCAGCCGGCTCGGCGAGGCCGGCGAGCCGCCGTAGGTGACGCGGCCGAGCGAGGACAGGTCGGTGGTGGCCAGGTCGGGGTGGTCGAGGAGTTCGTAGAGCAGCGGGGGCAGCAGCCAGATGTGGGTGATCCGCTCCCGCTCGATCGCGGCGAGCACCTGGCCGGCGTCGAAGGACCGCTGCAGCACCACCGAGCCGCCCCCGGCCAGCGTGATGTCGGCGAGCACGCCGGACAGGTGGGCGAGCGAGGTGGCGGCCAGGAAGCGGGACGGGTGGCCGGCGCCGGGAATGGGGTATTTCAGGTGCTCGGCGTACGGGCCCTGCGCCATGCACACGCCCTTGGGGACGCCCGTGGTGCCGCCCGTCTGCCGGATGGCCCAGTCGTCCTCGGGGTGCGCCGCGTTCGGCACCGGGTCGGCCGGCCGCCGCGCCGCGCACGCCAGCAGGTCGTCGCCGAGCCCGCTCGGGCCGAACGACGCGACCGGCACTCCGGGCAGCCGGGACACCAGCTCCCGCGGACCCTCGGCCAGCTCCGGATCGACGAGCAGGAGTTCCGTGTCGACGCTCTCCGCGACCCTTGCCAGCACTTCGGGCGCCATGCCCACATAGAGGTAGTCCACGCGCGCGCCGAGCAGGTTCGCCGCGTACCGCGCGCTGAGCGCCTCGGGCCGGTTGCCCACGAGCATGGCGACGGTGAAGTCGCGGCCGACGCCGCGGGCTGCCAGTTCCGCCGCCAACCGGTAGGTCTCGTCCCGGAACTCGCCCGCCGTGACGTGCTCGCCGTTCGCCTTCGTCACGACCGTGCGCCCCGGGTCGCGCGCCAGCTCCGCGAGGATGCTCTCCACATAGCTCACGAAACCGGGCGGGGGAGGGGACGCGGAAGCGGAGGCCGCCGGGGTGGTGCCGGTATCGGTATCGGTGTCGGAGTCGGTGTCCGCGCTGGTGTCGGTGTCGCTCATGTGCTGTGACCCCTCTACGAGTTGTCTGCTACGAGTTGTCTACGAGGTGTATGCGAGTTGTCTTCGAGTCGGCTATGAGCCGCCATGCGGATAACGGGGCGGTGTGCGTGCGTAACCGTCCGTCATGACCTGCGAGATCGACGGTAGGCCACGAACCTCATGCGTTCCATGACCAATTCCGCCATGTGATCATGTCCGGAAAGGCATGAGACGAGGACACCCATGGACCTCCTGTCGCTGCGCTGCTTCCAGGCCGTGGCGCGGCACGAGCACATCAGCCGGGCCGCGGCCGAACTGCGCGTCGCCCAGCCCTCCGTGAGCCGCACGATCGCCCGGCTGGAGGCCGAACTCGGCGTGCGGCTCTTCGACCGGCACGGCCGCCAGGTGCGCCTCAACCGGTATGGCGCCGCCTTCCTGCACCGCGTCGACCGCGCGCTGGGCGAACTGGACGACGGGCGCCGCGAACTCGCCGACGCGGCCGGACTCGACCACGGCACGATCGCCCTCGCCTCCGAGACGCTGCTCTCGCTCACCGGCCTGCTCGCGGAGTACCGCAGCCGGCACCCCGGCATCCGCGTCCGCCTCTTCCAGTCCACCGCCGAGGCCATGGGCCGCCAACTCCGCGCCCGCGAAGTCGACTTCTGCCTCGCCTCCCAGACCCTCACGGGCCCGTCCCTCGGCTCCGTCGAACTCCTCCGCGAAGAAGTGCTCCTCGCTGTCCCCCTCGGCCACCCGCTGGCCGGCCGCGAGAGCGTCGGCGTACGCGCCCTCGCCGACGAACCCTTCATCGCCACCCGCCCCGGCCACTGGCAACGCACCCTGCTGGACCGCCTGTTCGCGGCCGAAGGGCTCGTGCCCACCATCGGCTGCGAGGGCGACGAGCCCGGCGCGGCCCCGATGCTGATCAGCGCGGGCCTCGGCATCGGCCTCCTCCCCGCCATGTCGCGCGGCGCGATCAGCCACTCCCCCGTCGCCCTCCTCCGCCTCGACGCCCCGCACTGCGACCGCACCCTGTCCCTCGTCTGGCGCGACGACATCTATCTCTCCGCCGCCGCCCGGAAGTTCAGATCGCTCGCCGTGGAGCGGAAGGGCCGGCCGCCGACGGAGCCGTGACGGCCGTTGCCGGAGGCGGCGGAAGCCGTACGTATCCGACGGTCTGCCGTACGTCACAGACGGCCTTCGGCCTTACGGAGCGGCTGTACGCGCGTACGAAACCGTCCGAGTACGGGAGCGGCCTCGTACGGGTACGGGCGTGGCTCCGTACGGGTAGGGGCGTGGCTCCGTACGGGTAGGGGCGCGGGGTCCATACGAGCGCCCCCACCAGCCGCCCGCCAACCCCGCGCCCCACGTGCCCCTTACGCCCCCACCCGCTCCGACTCCGGACGCCCCACAGTCCCGTTGCCGTTGCCGTTGCCGTTGCCGTCGCCGTCGCCGTCGCCGCCCCCGCCCCCGCCATCCCCGCCGTCGGGGCCCGCTTCCGCCTTCGGCCCCGAAGCCGCCTCCGGCTCGTTCCGGCGCACCACGGCCAGGACCACCAGCCCCGCGGCCACCGCCACGATGCCCGAGATCAGGCAGATGCGGTCCAGCCCGGCCACGAACGACTCGTGGACCAGCGACTCGACGCCCTGCCGCGCCGCGCCCGTTGGGGCCGAGGCGACGATCTCCCCGGAGTGGCCGCCGCTGATCGCCTCGGCTGCCCGGCCCCCGGCGTCCGCCGGAAGCGCGTCGCTGCCCGAGACCATGCCGCGCACCCGGCTCGCGAAGACCATGCCCAGGATCGCGATCCCGAGCGCGTACCCCATCTGCCGGAAGGTGTTCACGGCGCCGCTCGCCATCCCGCCGCGCTCCGGCGGGGCCGCGCCGAGGGCGGCCGAGACCAGCACCGGCATGGACATTCCGACGCCGAGCCCGCCGAGGGCGAGCCCCGGCGCGAGCGCGGCCCAGCCCGAGTCGGCGGACAGCAGGAGCGAGTGCGTCAGCGCGCCCGCGCCGATGAACACCATGCCGATGCCCAGCGGCAGCTGCGGAGCGACCCGGTGCAGCAGTCGGCCGCCCACGGCGCCCACCACCAGCGACACCGCGGCCATCGGCATCACCGCGAGCCCCGCCTGCATCGGGGACAGCCCCAGCACCGTCTGCAACCACAGCCCGGCGTAGGTGAGGTACGGGAACGCCGCCGCCTGAAGCAGCAGGGCCGCCGCCATCAGCACCGCGAACGACGGGCGGCGGAACAGCTTCAGCTCCAACAGCGGCTGCCGGGCCCGGCGCTCCACGGCCAGGAAGACGATCAGCGCGGCGAGCGCCACCAGCAGCGCCGCCAGGGTGCCGGAGTCCGACCAGCCGTGCTCGCCGCCGCGCATCAGCCCGTACGTCAGGCCGCCCGCGCACACCGTGAACGAGATCGCGCCCGGCCAGTCGATGCCCGGCCGGGTCCCCCGCGGGCCGGTCGGCTCCAGGCGCGACTCCTTGACCGAACGGAGGGTGGCCCACACCGCGACGGCGGTCAGCGGCAGGTTGACCCAGAAGATCCACCGCCAGTCCGCGTACTCGGTCAGCAACCCGCCCAGCAGCGGTCCGACCGCCGTCGCGGCCCCGCCCGTACCGCCCCACACGCCGAACGCGACGCCGCGGTCCCGGCCCGAGTACGTCGCCATCAGCAGCGGAGTGTTGGTGGCGAACATCGCCGCCGCCCCCGCGCCCTGCACGGCCCGCGCCACGATCAGCACGGTCCCGTCCGGCGCCAGGCCGCAGGCCAGCGAGGACACCGCGAAGACGATCAGCCCCAGTACGTACAGCCGGCGACGGCCGAAGAGATCCGCCGCGGAACCGGCCACCATCAGCAGCGCGGCCAGCGCCAGCGCGTAGATGTCCATCACCCACTGGAGCGAGGAGAAGGACGTGTTCAGCCCGTGCGCCATCTGGGGCAGGGCGGTGTTGACGATGGTGACGTCCACCAGCAGCATGAAGTTGCCGAGGGTGATGGCGACGAGCGGCCACCATTTGCCGCGTGCGGCGCCGTCCGGGCCGCCGCCCGGACCGCTGCGCGGGTTCCGCATGTGTTGCTCCCGAAGAGAGGCGGCCCGTCTCTGCCGCGGGCCCCGTGACCACCACCGTCGGCCGCAACCCGGTTTTGCACACAGCCACGGCCCGCGGGGCGGCGTTATCCGACACCGGTTAGCCTCATGTGGTGAAAACCGACAGCCGCGACGAGTTCGACCTGCGGCTCGTCCACGCGCTCCAGCTCGACGGGCGGGCCCCCTTCAGCCGGATAGCCGAGGTGCTCGGCGTCTCCGACCAGACCGTCGCGCGCCGCTACACCCGGCTGCGCACCAGCGGCGCGATCAAGGTACTCGGCCTCACCGCCCCCGGCGTGCTCGGCGAGACGGTCTGGCTCGTACGGGTCCACTGCACGCCCGACGCGGCCACCGCCGTCGCCGAGGCGCTCGCCCGCCGCCCCGACACCTCCTGGGTGAGCCTGCTGTCCGGCGGCACCGAGATCGCCGCCGTCACGCGCGTCGCCAGCGACCGGGACGGCGAGGCGCTGCTGCTGGAGAAACTGCCGCGGACGCCCCAGGTGACCGGCATCACCGCGCACTGCCTCATCCACGAGTTCTTCGGCGGCCCGCAGGGGCTCGTCAACAAGTCCGAGTCGCTGACCCCGGACCAGATCGAGCGGCTGACCGCCTACGAACCGGAGACCGGGCCCGGCGCGGGCCCGCCCCCCGTGCTGAGCGCCGCCGACGAGCGGCTGTGCGCGGCGCTCGCCCGCGACGGCCGCGCCCCGCTCGCCGAGCTGAGCGCCGTCACCGGCTGGTCCCAGTCGACCGTACGCCGCCGCCTCGCCGAACTCCGGTCGCGGGGCGTCCTGTTCTTCGACATCGACTACGACCCCCGCGCCTTCGGCCACGGCACGCACGTCGTCCTGATGCTCTCCGTGCCGCCCGCCGCCGTGCACGAGACCGGCGAGGCGCTGGCCGGCCACCCCGAGATCGCCTTCGCCTGCGCCATCACCGGCCCGTACAACCTGATGGCCGTCGCCATCTGTGCCGACGTACAGGCCCTGTACGCCTACCTGACGTCGCGCGTCGCCTCGCTGTCGGCCGTCCAGCGGATGGAGACGTCCCCGGTCATCCGGCAGGTCAAGTCCGCGGGCCCGTACTTCGCCGCACCACGGCGGCGAAGCCGCCCATGAACGGCGGCGACCGCGAAGGGCTCGCCCCGGAGCGGCAGGAACTCGACCCGCTCGCCCGCGGCGCACGGGCCGTCTCCGCCGACTTCCCGCCGGCCGTACGCGCCGCACGGGCGGTACGCACCTGGGTACGGTCCGCCCCCGGCACCCACATCTGGCTGCTCATCATCGGCATCACCAGCCTCGTGATCGCCGCCGCGAGCCAGGGCCTGGAGACCTTCCTCCTGCACCGCACCAGCAGCAACATCCACGAACTCGACAAACACCCCACGCAGTCCCTGCTCATCAGCGGATTCTGGATCGAGAGCCCGTCCTCGTTCCTCCTCTACGCGGGCCTCTTCGAAGTCGCCCACGCCAACGTCGAACGCTGGGTCGGCACCCTGCGCTGGCTCCTCACGGTCGCCATCGCCCACATCGCGGCCACACTGATCAGCCAGGAAGTCCTGCTCCTGGCCATCCGCGACCACTCCCTGCCGCACTCGATGAAGCACGTCGTCGACATCGGCGTCTCCTACGGCCTCGCCGCCGCCGCGGGCCTCCTCACCTACCGCTTCCCCCGCCCCTGGCGCTGGCTCTACGCCACCGGCACGGTCCTCTTCTTCGCCCTCCCCCTCCTCGCGGACGCCAGCTACACCGACATCGGCCACGCCATCTCGCTGGCGCTGGGCCTGTCCGCCTGGCCGCTGACCCGGGGCCGCCGGCCTTGGCGCTTCCTGCCGCTGTCCGAACTTCGCCGCCTCCACCACTCCATGGCACGGCGGCCCGGCCCCGACCATTAGGCCGGGTCCGAGCCGCCGCGGTTTCATCACGTCAGCAGCGCCGCTGTCAGCGGTGACGCCGACGCCGATGCGGCGGAGTGAGCGCGGCCAAGCGCTCACTCATCGCGCAGACGACGCGATTCGTGGCATGCAGCCGCCGGTCGAAATCGTCGAGCCGGTGGTCGATGCCGTTCAACCGGTCATCGATGCCGTCGAGCCGCTGATCGATGCGGTCCAACCGCGCCGAGATCCGCCCGATGACCGGCCCCAGCTCCCGCAGCGCCGTGCCGACGCCGGCCATGCACGTCTCAAGGGCGGTCACCCGCCGGTCGAGCGAGGCGTAGCCGGGCGACGGCTCCTGCTGCCCGCTCGCGCGGTACGGCTCCTCTACGTCGAGGAGGTACGTACGCACGCGCTGGGCGACGGCGCTGTCGCGCAGCAGCATGGCGACGTTGAGGACGGCCCTGCGGGTGAAGAGGGTCAGGTTTGAGCGGACCTGTGGATAACCCTCATTCGAATTTCCCTTCGAGATGGACAAGATGTCCATCTCGAACATTCGCAGGTCATCGCCTCGAACAACCCGCAGGCCGTTGTCTTCCAGCTCGTCGCGGTGACGCTGGACGACCTTCTGCACAGCCTCCCTGTGGATTTCGAAGAACGCGGCCACGTCCTCCGTCGTGATGTGGATCCCGTCGGGGAGCAGCCGCAGCGCTCCCACCTTGTCGAGCACTTCTACGTGCCCCATGACGCTGTCGCGCATCGCGCGCGACTCCAGCAGTGCAGCTTCCGGTGGCATGAGGATGCCTTCCTTGGTCCGGAACGGTTCGGTGGAAGCCCGTATCCAGGGCGCAGGAGCGGAAGCTGCTCACGTGGCCACAAACCCTATGACCGGCTCTGTCGACCGGCCTTCCTCTACTTCACGAACCCTCGACGCCTCGAACTCCAGTTGCCTCCGCGCACCAGGGACAACGAGCCGACAAACGTACGGTTACTGCGGACAGGTGATCCCATCCGGAGGCGCTCACTCCGGGCCCCCGGCCTGAGCTGGGCGGCAGCCTGTGGATAACTTCGCTCGAAAACCCTTTCGAGGGGGACAAGCTGTCCCCCTCGAAAGCCATTTCGAGCAGTCACCCAGCCTTCAGCCGGCCTCAGCCGAAGAGGCGTTCCAAAACCACCGCGATCCCGTCGTCCTCATTCGAGGCGGTGATCTCGTCCGCGACGGCCTTGAGGTCGTCGTGGGCGTTGGCCATGGCGACGCCGTGGGCGGCCCAGCCGAACATGGGGAGGTCGTTGGGCATGTCGCCGAAGGCGACCGTGTCGGCGGCCTTCATGCCGAGGCGGCGGGCGGCGAGGGAGAGGCCGGTGGCCTTGGTCAGGCCGAGGGGGAGGAGCTCGACGATGCCCGCGCCGGCCATCGTGACCCCGACCAGGCCGCCGGCGACGGCGTGCGCGATCTCGGCGAGGGCGTCGTCGGACAGCTCGGGGTGCTGGAGGTAGATCTTGTTCAGGGGCGCGGACCACAGGTCGGCCGGTTCCTTGAGCGGGGTGACCGGCAGCGGGCCCTCCTGGCTGCGGTAGCCGGGGCCGACGACGACCTGGCCGTCGAGGCCGTCGCGGCTGGCGGCCAGGTAGAGCGGGCCGACCTCCGCCTCGATCTTGGCGAGGGCCAGCCCGGCGAGCTGCCGGTCGAGGGTGACGGAGGTCAGCAGCCGCTGCTCGCCCGCGTGGTAGAGCTGCGCGCCCTGCCCGCACACCGCGAGTCCCTGGTAGTCGAGCGCGTCCAGTATGTGCTTGGTCCACGGCACGGCGCGGCCCGTGACCACGATGTGCGCCGCCCCGGCGCCGGTGGCCAGGGCGAGGGCCTCGCGGGTGCGCTCCGAGACGCTGTGGTCGGCGCGCAGCAGCGTGCCGTCGAGGTCGGTCGCGACGAGCCGGTACGGCGGCGGGGCGGCGGCGCTCACTTGGCGACCGGCTCCAGGAACTCCCGCCCGCCGAGGTAGGGACGCAGCACCTCGGGCACCCGCACCGTTCCGTCGGCCTGCTGGTGGTTCTCCAGGAGCGCGACGATCGTGCGCGGCACGGCGCACAGCGTGCCGTTGAGCGTGGCCAGCGGCTTGACGTGCTTGCCGTCGCGCATCCGGACGGAGAGCCGGCGGGCCTGGAACTCATTGCAGTTCGAGGCGGAGGTCAGCTCGCGGTACTTGCCCTGGGTGGGGATCCACGCCTCGCAGTCGAACTTGCGGGAGGCGGAGGAGCCGAGGTCGCCGGTGGCCACGTCGATGACCTGGAAGGGCAGCTCCAGGCCGGTCAGCCACTGCTTCTCCCAGTCCAGCAGCCGCTGGTGCTCGGCCTCGGCGTCGTCGGGGTCGACGTACGAGAACATCTCGACCTTGTCGAACTGGTGCACCCGGAAGATGCCGCGGGTGTCCTTGCCGTACGTGCCGGCCTCGCGGCGGAAACACGGCGAGAAGCCCGCGTAGCGCAGCGGCAGCTGCGACGCGTCGAGGATCTCGTCCATGTGGTACGCGGCGAGCGGCACCTCGGAGGTGCCGACGAGGTAGTAGTCGTCCTTCTCCAGGTGGTACACGTTCTCGGCGGCCTGGCCGAGGAACCCGGTGCCCTCCATGGCGTGCGGGCGGACCAGCGCGGGGGTGAGCATCGGTACGAAACCGGCCTCGGTGGCCTGCGCGATGGCGGCGTTGACCAGCGCGAGCTCCAGCAGCGCGCCGACCCCGGTGAGGTAGTAGAAGCGCGAGCCGGACACCTTGGCCGCCCGCTCCACGTCGATGGCGCCGAGCGCCTGGCCGAGCTCCAGGTGGTCCTTGGGCTCGAACCCCTCGCTCGCGAAGTCGCGCGGCGTGCCGACGGTCTCCAGGAGGGTGAAGTCCTCCTCGCCGCCCACGGGCACGTCCGGGTGGACGAGGTTGCCGAGCTGCCGCAGCAGGCGCTGGGTCTCCTCGGCGGCCTCGCCCTGTTCGGCGTCGGCGGCCTTGACGGCGGCGGACAGCTCGCCGGCCTTCTTCAGCAGCTCGGCCTTCTCGTCGCCGGCGGCCTTGGGGACGAGCTTGCCGATCGACTTCTGCTCGGAGCGCAGCTCGTCGAAGCGCACGCTGGACGACCTGCGCCGCTCATCGGCGGAGAGGAGTGAGTCGACGAGCGCGACGTCCTCTCCACGGGCGCGCTGGGAGGCGCGGACACGGTCGGGGTCCTCACGGAGCAGGCGAAGGTCAATCACCCCCTCAGGTTACCTTCGCGCGCTCCGGCAGAGCGAAGCGATATTCCTTTGCGTGTCGTTATGACCGTTTTGCCGGAAGTCAAAAAGAAGTGAATGCGGCGAACGGAGCGTGGCCGGGGAATTTCCGAACGGTGACCGAAAAGGGGTGAATGGGTCAGAGGCCGACCGTCGTCCCGCCTTGTGTGCGGCGGCAGTTGGCCGCGGTTGTCCACAGGTCGTGGGGATTGAATTTCCTTTATCCACAGGGTGTGAGCAAGTTCTGTGGATGTTGACGGTGATCGTTCTGCCCGTTCTGCGGTAGGCGAGGAATTTCTGGTTCAAACCGGGCTCACGCGCTCATTCGGGTGGGAATGGATCGCTCAAAAGGGTTGAACGAGAGAATTGAGGTGACGGTCACGGTGGGCGGGGCTGTGGATGGCGGAGCGGTGGCTAGAGAGATTTGTCGATGATTCCGGGCCGCCGTGTCGACTTGTCCCCAGGATGGCGAAGGGCCTGTGGATAACTCGCAGGGTTGTGCACAGGTGCACAGAGAGCCATCAACAGCCCGCATCAACAGACTCGGCGACAGCCCTCATCAACAGCCCCCATCAACATCCCCACCAGCAGCCCCGTCAGCAGCCCTCCGAAGCGGGAGCCCGCCGGCCCGCCGCCCACCACACGCCGGCGCCGCTCAGCCCCGCCCGTCCTGGCAGCGCGCCAGCCAGTCCGCGGCCACCTCGAACTCACTGTCCGACGTCCCCGGCCGTACCTCCCCCAGCAGCGCCGCATCCGACGCGTCGACCCCCGCGCGCGGGTACGACCCGAGGAACCGCACCTTCGGGCAGATCCGCTTGAGCCCCATCAGCGCCTCGCCCACCCGCCGGTCCGTGATGTGCCCCTCGCAGTCAACGGAGAAGCAGTAGCGCCCGATCCCCTCGCCCGTCGGCCGCGATTCGATGCGCATCATGTTCACCCCGCGCGCCGCGAACTCCTGCAACAGCTCCAGCAGCGCGCCCGGATGGTCGTCGCCGAGCCAGATCACCAGCGAGGTGCGGTCCGCGCCCGTACGCGCCGCGGGCCGGGCCGGGCGGCCGACCAGCACGAACCGGGTCTGCGCGGTCCGCGCGTCGTGGATGTCGGTGACCAGCGGCTGGAGCCCGTACGTCGGGGCGGCGAACTCCCCCGCGAACGCAGCGTCGTAGCGGCCCTCCTGGACGAGCCGCGCGCCGTCCGCGTTCGAGGCTGCCGACTCCCACAGGGCGTCGGGCAGGTTGGCCGCGAGCCAGTTGCGGACCTGGGGCTGGGCGACGGGGTGCCCGGTGACGGTCTTGATGTCGCCGAGCGCGGTGCCGGGCCGTACGAGCAGCGCGAAGGCGATGTCCAGCAGCACCTCGCGGTAGATCATCAGCGGTTCGCCGGTGGCGAGTTCGTCGAGGGTGGCGGTGACGCCGCCCTCCACCGAGTTCTCGATCGGCACCAGGGCCGCGGCCGCCTCGCCGCCCCGCACGGCGTCCAGCGCCGTCGGCACAGACACCATCGGCACGAGCTCGCGCGTCGCCGACTCCGGCAGCGTTCGCAGGGCGGCTTCGGTGAACGTGCCCTCGGGGCCCAGATAGGTGTAACGGCTGGCCGACATCACGCTGGCTCCTCGTGAATCACAGGGAAGGGGGAGAGGGAAGGGGAAGAAGGGGGGAGAAGGGGGAAGCAACAGGGAAACAAGGGAACGGACCGGGCGGGCTGGGGAACCCGTCACGATACTCAGCCCCCGCGCCGCCCGCCCCGCCGTCCGGCCGTCGGACGACCAGGCGGCCTACGACCAGCCGATCTACGACCAGACGGCTGACGACCAGCAGTCGACGTCAACGGGCAGCGAGGCGGGCGGCCACGGCCACGGCCACGACTACAGCCACGGCACAAGCCCGTCACCCCTCCAGCAGCGCCTGCCCCACATACGCTCCCGACCCCGACCCCGACCCCGGCTTCGGCGCCGGCGGCACCGCGTACAGCCCGCTCGCCTCGTGCCGCAGGAAGCGGGAGAGCCCGTCCCCCCGGTCCAGCTTCCGCTGCACCGGCACGAACCCCTTCATCGGATCGGCCTGCCAGCAGACGAAGAGCAGCCCCGCGTCCGGCGCCCCGTCGTCGAGGAACCCGTCGTGGTACGAGAAGGGGCGCCGCAGCATCGCCGCCCCGTGGTTGGACTCCGGCGCCGCGACCCGGATATGGGCGTCGCCCGCGATGGCGATGGACCCGTCCTTGTTGAACTTGTCGAGGTCGACCGGCGTCGTCTCCGTACCGCCCGACAGGGGCGCGCCGTCCGACTTGCGACGCCCTATGACCCGTTCCTGGCGTTCCCGCGAGAGGTGGTCCCAGTCGTCGAGCAGCATCCGGATGCGCCGGACGACGGCGTACGAACCGCCGGCCATCCACGCCTCCGCCTCGGGGCCGCCGGAGGAGGGGACGAAGACGCGGGCGTCGAAGTCCTTGTCGGAGGGGTGCGGGTTGTTGGTGCCGTCGACCTGGCCCATGAGGTTGCGTACGGTCATCGGCTTCGCGGTCGCCCCCGGGGTGCGAGTGAAGCCGTTCATCTGCCAGCGCAGCCGCGCCGCGTCGCCCGCCTCCTTCTGGAGGGTGCGCAGGGCGTGGAAGGCGACGAGGGCGTCGTCGGCGCCGATCTGGATCCACAGGTCGCCTTCGCCGCGCTTCGCGTCGAGGGCGTCGGCGGTGAAGTGCGGCAGCGGTTCCAGGGCGGCGGGCCGCTTCGCGGTGAGTCCGGTGCGGTCGAAGAAGGTGCGGCCGAGGCCGAAGGTGATGGTGAGGGAGGAGGGGCCGGCGTCGTACGCGACGCCGCTGTCCTCCTTGGGGGCCTTGCCCGCCATGAGTTCCTCGGCCGCTTTCGACCAGCGGCGCAGCAGGGCGGCGGCGCTCTTGCGGTCGCCGCCGGGGGCGAGGTCGAAGGCGACGAGGTGGGCGGTGGCCTGGAGCGGGGTGGTGATGCCGGCCTGGTGCGCGGCGCGGCCGTCGGCGTGGAAGGCCACGGCGGTGGAGCCGACGGTGGTGAGGGCGGCGGGCGGGTCGGACCGTACGGCCTGTGCGGTGAACGCGCCGCCCGCGCCGCCCGCGACGAGCCCCGCGGCGCCTGCCGCGCCCGCGGTTCCCAGCAGGCGCCGCCTGGTGATGGGGTGTTCGGTCGTCATTAGTTGATCTTCACGTTCTTGATCTCCGTGACCTGGTCGATGTCGGAGGTTCGTACGGTCAGGGTGAGCTGCCAGGCGCCGGCCATGGGCAGTTGGAAGCCGGTGGCCTTCCAGTCCCCGGCGGCCTGGCGTTTGAGGGCGGTGTGCAGCGGGCCGATCTTCTTCTCCTTCTCGGTGAGGGAGATCTCCAGCTCGGGTACGTCCATGGGGCGTCCGGCGGGGTCGGTGGTGTGGGCTTCGACGGTGTTGTCGCCGGAGCGGGCGGGGTCGATGGTGATGTGGGCGGTGCCGCGGCCGCCGGCGGCGCCGGTGTCGTAGGGGATCTTGACTTCCACGGGCCCGGCGGAGGCGGTCCCGGACGGTGAACTGCCGGCGGCGGCCTGCTTCTGCTCGGTCTCGGCGCGGCCGGGCTGGGTGCCGGAGAGCACGGTGGTGACGGCGAGCAGGACGACGGCGACGCCGGTCTCGGCGAGTACGGAGCGGCGCAGTCCGGTGCGGTTCTCGTCGGCGTCGCGGCGGCGCAGGCCGGCGGCCCGGTCCATGGCGGCGCGCTGCCGGGCGAGTTGGGCGCTGCGCTCGGCGGAGCCCCCGCCGCCGACGCCCACCTTCGCCTTCTCCGCCTTCGCCTTCTCAGCCGCCTTGGCGGACTCGGTGGCCTTGGTGACCTTGGCGGCCTTGGAAGACGTCTTCGTCTTCTTACGGACATCCGCGCCGTCCGCGAGGCGGTTGGTCCAGCGCCGGGAGAAGTAGGCCAGGCCGACCACGACGGCGACGAGGCCGATCTTGATGAGCAGCCACCGGCCGTAAGCGGTGCCGGTCAGCGCGCCCCATGTGCCGACCTGCCGCCACGCCTGGTACGTACCGGTGGCGGCCAGCACGCAGACGGACGCGAAAGCGAGCCGGGAGAAGCGCTGGACGGCCGCGCGCCGGATGGGCGTGTCGGAGCGGAGGGTGACCAGGAGGGCGACGAGCCCGCCGAGCCAGACGCCGACGGCGAGCAGGTGGAGGATGTCGACGGGCATCGCGAGGTAGGGCTGGATGCCGACGGAGGCGTGTTCGGCGAGGGACCAGGTGGCGGCGAGCCCGGTGGCGACGACGGCGCCGCCGATGGCGAGCCCGTAGGCGAGACCGCGCCGGTCGGCCCCGGCGTCCCCCTTGCGCTCCCGCTCACGCGAAGCCGCGTCCCCCGCGTCCCCGGGCGCGTACGAGCCGAAGAGCACGGCGAGGAAGACGGCGGCGGCGCTGAGCAGCAGCAGCCGGGACAGCAGGGCCGCGCCGGGCTTGGTGGAGAGCACCCCGCCGAGCAGCGAGAAGTCGAGTACGGAGCCGAGCCCCTTGGTGTTCGTATAGGCCCCGCGGAGCAGCAGCAGCGCGGTGGTCGAGGCGAACAGGGTGACCCAGCCGCCGACGGCGATCTTCTGCACGGCCCGCGAGGAGCGGCTGACGCCCGCGAAGACGCAGCCGCCGACGAGGAGGACGAAGCCGGCGTAGGCGGCGTAGCGGCCGATGCCGTAGAGGGCTTCGACGGTCGGGTCGACGTCGGCGGCGGGGGCCTTGACGGTGGTCTTGGACGGGGCGCCGACGGAGAAGGTGAAGGC
This sequence comes from Streptomyces sp. NPDC050610, assembly GCF_040654875.1. NCBI lineage: Bacteria > Bacillati > Actinomycetota > Actinomycetes > Kitasatosporales > Streptomycetaceae > Streptomyces > Streptomyces sp. NPDC050610. The sequence goes on from NZ_JBFAIV010000001.1 coordinate 474,209, forward strand.
CCCGCCCACCGGGTGGCTGTCGGCGGAGACCGCCTGCCAGGCGACGGTGTACGTACCGTCGGCGAGCCCGCCGCGCAGGGCGACGGCGGCGGTGTCGGACGCGCCGTCCGCGTGGGCGGCCCTGCCCTCCTCGACGCGTTTGCCCTGCGGGTCGAGGACCCGCAGGGAGTCGGCGCTGAGCAGCACCCCTTCGGAGAAGGTGAGCTTGACCCGCTGGGGCGCGGTCTTGACGACCGATCCGTCGGCGGGGTCGGTGGCGGTGAGCGCGGCGTGCGCGGCGGCCGGTGACGCGCCGAGGGTCAGCGCGCACAGCAGCGCGGCGAGGAGGGCCCCGAGTATCGGCAGCAGCCGGCGGGCGGTGGGCAGGGGCATCGCGCGTCAGTCCTCGGGGCGGTACGTCGGAGGTTCGACCGGGAACTTGACCTTGATGGACTTGGAGTCGGCGAAGTGCAGCGTGAATTCGACCTTCTCGCCGACCTTGGGCAGATGGCCGAGCTTGCCGAGCATCAGGTGGTTCCCGCCGCGGGCCAGGGTGAGGGCGCCGCCCGCCGGGACGTCGAGCGACTTGGCCTCCTTCATCTGCGAGCCCTCGGTGACGTGCATGGTGACGTCGGGGGAGAGGGGGCTGCTGACGGAGGTGAGCCGGTCGGCCTTGCCGCCGTCGTTCTTGACGGTGAAGTACGCGGCGGCCATGTCGGCCATCGCGGGCTTGGGCACGTAGCCGCCGCTGACGGACAGTTCGGCGCGGTCCGGCTTGGACGAGTCGCCGGAGTCGCAGCCGGCGACGGCGACGAGAGCGGCGGCCACGACGAGGGGGAGGCCGGCGGCGGTGGCGACGGTGGCCTTGCGCATCAGGGGTTCTCCCCCTTGACGATCTTCGGGAGCTCGCGGGTGTAGTCCGCGGCGGTGCTCTTGGCGGTGTAGATCCAGTGCGCCTTGTCGTCCTTGGGGGAGTAGGCGACGACCTCGGCGCCGTGGCTGACGGTGATGGAGCCGTCCTTCTGCTTCTTCGGCTTGTCGACGAAGATGCCCAGCGGTTTGGCGGCGGCCTGGATGGTGGCGAAGTCGCTGGTGAGGCCGATGACCTTCTGGCCGCCCTGGGCGTCGAGCCATGCGCGCATCCGCTTGGGGGTGTCGCGGGCGGGGTCGGTGGTCACGAAGACCATCTGGAGCTTGTCCTGCTCGGCCTTGGGGAGCTTCTTCGCGGCGGCGGCCATGTCGGCGACGATGGTGGAGCAGACGTCGGGGCAGTAGGTGTAGCCGAAGTAGAGGAGGACGGGGCGGCCCTTGGTCTCCTTGATCAGGTCGTACTTCTTGTCGTCCGTGTCGGTCACGACCAGGTCGGGCTTGGCCTTGGTGGTGTCGAGGGTGAGCGCGCCGGTGCTCTTGTCGGCCCCGGAGACGGACATCGCGGGCTTGTCGCCCTTCGAGCCGTCGGAGCCGGAGTCGGAGCCGCAGGCGGTGAGGGAGAGCGCGGCGGTGGCGGCGAGTGCCGCGCCCAGGATCTTGGTGCGCATGGAGTTCTTCTCCGTAAGCGTGAAGGTGTGTCGGATGGGGTGGCGGGGCGGCGGAGGTCGGTTCCGCCGCCCCGTTCGGACCGTATGCCGGGGGCCCGGCGCGGGCGGTCAGCCGGTGCCCGCGTGCCGTCGGCGGCCGGTCCGGGGCCCGTTCCCGGCGGTCAGGCGCGGGAGCGTCGGCGGCCGGTGAACACGGCGTAGGCGACGCCGGCCACGCCGACGACGATGCCGACGATGCCGAGGACGCGGGCGGTGGTGTCGGAGCCGCCGTCGCCGGAGGTCTTCGAGCCGGCGGTCGCGGCCGTGTCGGACCGGCCGTCCTTGCTGTCGTGGCCGCTGCCCTTGTCGGCGGCGGGCGCGGTGAGCTTCAGGACGGGCGCGGGGTGGTCGGGCTCCTCGCCGCCGGGGGTGCTGGCGTCGATCCAGCGCACGACGTCGTTGTCGGAGTAGGTCTGGAGCGCCTTGAAGACGACCTGGTCGGCGTCCTTGGGCAGCGGGCCCAGCGAGACGGGGAACTGCTGGAAGCTGCCCGGCTCGATCTTCCCGCCGGTCCAAGTGATCTTGGTGACGGCCTCGTTGACCATGCCGTCGGCCGTCTTGATGGGCTTGTCCAGCTTGGTCTTGTCCACCTTGACGTCCCAGCCGGGCACGGGCTGCGTGGAGACCGACGGCAGGGGGTGCTTGGGGTCGAGGGTCACTTCGAGCTTGACCGTCGAGGCGTTGTCCTTCTCGTTCGGGACCTTGAAGGCGACGGTGGTGTAGCCGCCCTTCTCGGCGGTCCCCGGCTGCACGCTGACGTGCGCAAAGGCGGGTCCGGCGAGCAGCAGCACGGTACCGCCGGCGAGGGCGGAGACGAGGGGGAGACGGCGGAGCGCGGCGCGGCGTGCGGGGCGCGTGGTGGTCATGACGGTGAACCCTTCACAGGGGACGACGGGGTGGGTGGGGCGCGTGCGCGTACGGCGGCCGCGCGAGCGCCCACCCGGCCGGTCGCCGGGAACGCGTCGCGTGTGTCAGGCCGCCAAGGCGCAGTGCGGCGGCCCCCGCCGGACCACACTGTGGGTGAGGACGGGCTCCCGCGGAGCGGCTTCGTCGTTCTCGTACGAGCGGCGGACGGGCCTGCGTACGGTGGCCGCGGCCGCCTCCTCGTCCGCTCCGGCGCGCAGGGCGGCCCGTACGAGGCGCAGCGCGGCGCGCAGGGCCAGGACGAGCGCGGTGTCCGCGATCAGGTGCGCGGCCTGCGCGGAGAGCCGGACCGCCCGCCACAGCGCGGCCTCGCCGCGGCGCAGCAGCCAGCCCGCGGCGAGCCCGGCGAGGAGGTGGCCGAGGACCATGGGGAGGGTGGGCAGCAGGCTCTGGAGCAGGGCGAGATGCGACAGCCCCGCGGCGTCCGCCGGCATGCCGGCCGCGCCGGTCATGGAGTGGACGGTGGACGGGCTGATGCCGGAGTCCGCCACCAGGCGGTGCGCTTCGGCGGCGGTCAGCCGGCCGGGGTGGTTGCAGATCAGCTGCGCGGCGAACGCGATCAGCCGGCCCTCGGAGCCGTCTGACGCCGGTGTCGGCGCGGCCATGGCGAGCGCGCCCTGCCCGAGCCCGAAGAGGGCGTGCAGGCCGAGTTGTCCGACGGTGAGGACGGCCGCGATGCCGGGCAGCGAGCGCTCCCGCCCGGCGAGCGGCGCGACGACCGCGAAGAGCACCGCGAATCCGGCGGCGAGGGTCCACGCCGGGACGCTCGCGCAGGACGCCATCGCGTGCCCGCCCGCGGACAGCAGGACGCAGACCGCGGTGAACACCGCGGTCCGCAGCAGCCGCAGATCGGCGCCGGCGCGCGCGACGGGGACGGTGGCGGAGGCAGACATGGCTGCGTCATCATCCCACCGCGCTCACCGCCGTCCTACGGCAGGGGGCGGACGCGTCGGGGTCCACCGGCGCACGCGGGCTCGCCGCCATACACTGGCGCGCCAATTTTTCACATCCGCCGAATGAGCGGTCTCACACCACCCGTACGCTTACGGACCCTTGCGGCTGGCTATACGTATCGGTATGTCGAGCCGCAGCCAGGAGGCTGAAGCATGAGCATCTGGTGGTCACTCCATTTGCGGCGCGAAGCTGCGAGCGTTCCGCTCGCCCGGCGGCTTCTGCTCGGCACCATGGAGACGGCCGGGGTCGATCCGGACATCTCCTACGACCTGTCGGTGGCCCTCAGCGAGGCGTGTGCCAACGCGGTCGAGCACGGGGGTGACGATTCCGCCGAGGATTACCGCGTCACCGCCCGCATCGACGGCGACACATGCCGTATCGAGGTCATCGACTCCGGTCCAGGTGTAGCCGACAAGCTCCGGGCCCGCGGTCGCCGCACGTCCACGCGACCGCACCAACCGGCCCCTGACCGTGCTGAACACGGCCGGGGGCTGTTTCTCATCGAGTCCCTCACCGACCATGTCCGGGTCCGGAACCGCTCCGGGCACCCGGGGGTGGTGGTGAGTTTCGACAAGATCCTCAAGTGGCGGGAGGGCGCGCTGCTGAGAGCTTCGTGACCGGGGCGCCGTCCTTGTTGGGCGGCCGGTACAGCGACCGGTACGGCCGGTACAGCGACCGGTACGGGGCGGCGGACCGCCGCGAGCCCGCTACCGGGCCCGGCTGCCGCCCTCGGCCCGGCTCTGCCCCTTGGACTCCTTGGACTCCTCGGACCCCTCGGCCCCTTGGGACTTGTCCTTGCCCTGGGGGCCCGTGTTCCGGTCCGAAGACCCGGCCGGTTCCTTGAGCCGGCCGTCGGCCCGGCGGCCCCAGCGGGCCTGTTCGCGGCGGTAGCGGCGGTCGTAGCGGTCCTGCCGGACGCGGCGTTCGCGGTACTCCCGGTACCCCGGGTCGTCGCGTAGGCGCAGTCCGCTGAGGGTGCCGTACCGGGTGAAGGCGAAGAGCAGCAGGGCCGCCGCCACCCACAGAAGGGGGTAGGCGAAGCCCAGGGCGACGAGCGCCGCGAAGAGCGTGACGACGAAGACGATCATGACGGTTCTCCACGTACTGGGTGGTGTGGAGCGGTAGGGCGCCGGGGGCGCGGAAGGGCCGTCGCGCGAGCGTCCGGGAGTCCGGTGGGCGTTCCTCGCGCCCGTACGCGGCCGGGGTCCGGGGCAGCTGTCCTCACAGTAGCCCTCGGGTCGCCGTGTGGTGAGGGGCTTGACGGCGCGTACGGCATTCCGTGCGGGGGAGCGCGGCGCTCCGCGCGTGAGCGTGCGGCATTCCGTGCGGCAGTGCGCGTTTCATGCGTGAACGTGCGGCATTTCGTGCGGCGGTGTGCGGCGATGGGAGCCGGATTCGTGACAACTGTCGGCCCTCGCGGGGTACGGCTAATGTTGGCCGTGCGGTACCGGCGCGGCGTCCGGAAGCTTTGCGGAACTCGGAGCGGAGCAAGGGCATGATCAGCGACCAGATGGCCCGGGTCCTGAGCGTGTTGCGTGCGGCGGACTTCGACGATCCGACGGAGCTGTTCGCCGAGGCGCTGGGAGCCGACGGCGTGACGGTGACCATGACCGTGGACACCGGAGTCACGCGGCACACCGAGCGGCTGTGGGCCCACGGCGACATCGCGACCGCGTTCACCGACCTCCAGGCCGCCCTCGGCGAGGGGCCCGAACCCGACGCGATGCGCGACGGCAGCGCCGTGCTGGTGCCGGATCTCGACGCCGTCCGCGCGGACCGGTGGCCGCTGCTGCTGCCCGCCGCGAGCGCGCTGCCGGTGGGGGCCGTGTTCAGTTTTCCCCTCGGCGTCGGCGCGATCCAGGTCGGGGCGCTGACGCTGCTGCGCTCCCGGCCGGGCCCGCTGACCGGCGAGCAACTGGACGACTGCCTCGCCCTGGCCTCCGCGCTCACCGCGATCGCGCTCGAAGACGGCCACACCGCCATGTCGGTCGGATCGCTGTCGGCGGAGTCCCCGGGGCAGTGGCATCAGGCCGTGGTGCACCAGGCGACGGGCATGGTCAGCGTGCAGCTGTCGGTGTCCTTGGGGGAGGCGCTGCTCCGGATGCGCGCGATGGCCTTCAGCCGCGACCAGCCGATCGTGGAACTGTCCCGGGACGTGGTGGCACGTCGGCTCCGCTTCAGCGAACCTACGAACGGGCCGCAGGGGTCCGAAGGGAACAGGGGATGACGAGTATGTCCCGCCAACAACAGGTCTCCGAGGTGTTCGTCGAGCTGGCGGACACCCTCGTCGACGAGTTCGACATCATCGACTTCCTCCAGAAACTCTCCGCCCGCTGCGTCGACCTGCTGGACGTCGCGGCGGCCGGGATTCTGCTGGCGGACCCGCACGGCACGCTGCAGACCATCGCCGCGTCCGACGAGCACACCCGGTTGCTGGAGCTGTTCGCCCTCCAGCACGACCAGGGCCCCTGTGTGGAGTGCTACACGCGGGGAGCCGCCCGTATCAACATCGACCTCGCCAGCCCCACGGACACGGCGAACTGGACGCCGTTCGCCGCCCGAGCGCGGGAGACCGGGTTCGCCACCACCCACGCGTTCCCGCTGCGGCTGCGCCAGCGCGTCGTGGGCGCGATGAACCTCTTCCACACCGATCGCGTGCTGCTGGGCGAGGACGACACGGCGCTCGCCCAGGCGCTGGCCGACATCGCCACGATCGGGATCCTCCAGCAGCGCACGCTGGAGCGGTCCCAGACCGAGCGCACCCAGCTCCAGGCCGCGCTGACCAGCCGCATCGTCATCGAGCAGGCGAAGGGCATCCTCGCCGAGCGCTGGGACACCTCGCCCGACCGCGCCTTCACCGCCATCCGCTCCTACGCGCGCGGGCACGGCGAGCAGATCTCCATGCTGGCCGGGCAGATCATCGCCGGCGACACCCCGGACGGCTTGACGGGCCCGCCGCCGGAGCGGTCGCCGGGGTCCGGCACCTGACGGGCCGTCAGCTATAGCCGGACCGACAGGAGGAACGAGCGGGGTACGGAGCCGACGCCGGAGGGGGCTTCGCCGGAGGGGGCGTCCGGGTCAGCCGGTCTCCTGGTCGCGCTCGTCGAGCAGGCCGTCGAGCAGGCTGTCGAGCGCGGCGACGTCGAAGGCGCCGAGGGTGATGTCGCGCGCGAGTTCGCTCATGCGGACGCCGTCCTGGCGGGCACGCTCCCGCAGGGCTCTGAAGGCGACGGCGGTGCCGACCCGCCCGTGCTCGGCGACGATGCCCACCGCCCGTTCGACGTGCGAGCGGCTCGTACGGACGGCGAGGACCTGGTCCGTCAGGAGGTCGGCGGTGGCCGCCCGGCGGTGCGAGAACAGCCCCACGGTGGCGATGTCGGCGAGGGCCTGAGCGGTGCGCAGTTCGCTGTCGGGCAGGTGGCCGGGGACGGTGCGCATCAGATTGAGCGCCCCGATGACGCTGCCGCGCAGGCGCAGCGGGATGGCGTGGATGGACCGGTAGCCGAGGGCGCGCGCCATGGGGACGAACCGGCGCCAGCGCGTTTCGGTGTCCAGGTCGGGCGCGGACTGGATGCGGCCCGTGCGGTAGCAGTCGAGGCAGGGGCCCTGGTCGGACTGGATCTCCCGGATGTCCAGATCGTGGCTCTCCTCGCTGGACGCGCCGATGACGCGCAGGTTGCCGTCCGGGTCGCTGAGCATGACGCCGCTGGAGCGCACGTCCAGCAGGTCCACGCAGTGCAGGGCCAGCGTCGTCAGCAGGTCGACCACGTCGAAGTCGTCGACCAGGGTGTCCGTGAGCTCGACGAACGCCTGTGACAACCGCTCCTCGCGCGATGGGCCGCTCATAGGGCGAGGGTAGGCAGCCGGTCGTACCCCTCGCAACGGCCCGACGGCCCGTGTCGCGGGCCGGGTGCGGGCCCCGGGATCCGCCCGAGTGGGTGCGAGGAAATCCTCCGGCACGCTTAATTTCAAGCAGAATTCCGGTAATTCACTCGACCGAGTGGTTGGTGGAGGGTATGAATCGTTCATGCAACTCGCGGGCGACCACCACGCCGCTACGGTGACCGGGTGTCATCCCAGCCCCGATGACCCGCACATCGTTACTGTCGCTGGTCCCGGTCCCTGAACGCGAGGTTCTCGCATGTGAGGGACAGGGGCGCACTGCTCCAGGGGGTGCCGCCATGGGCGGGGGATTTCACGACGGATTCACGACGGCGCCGGCCGGCGGCCTTGAGTACCGGGCCGGCAGCCACCTTCGGCTGCGCACCCACGCCACGTACGGCTTCACCGTGGCCGAACCGCTAGGGGAGATCGACATCGCGACGGCGGCCGAAGTGCGTCCGCTGCTGGACGCCGTCAGCAGCGGGCCGGCCCCGACGCTCGCCGTCGACCTGCACGCCACCACCTTCTTCGACTGCGCGGGCCTGTCGCTGCTGTCCCGCCTCCACACCCGGGTGACGGAGCGCGGCGGCCGGCTGTATCTGGTCTGCGACCAGCCGCTGACACTGCGGATGCTGCGCATCGTCGGCCTGGACGAGCCGCTGCGCCCGGCGCCCACGCTGGAAGAGGCGCTCGCGCGGATGTCCTGAACGCGATCCCTGTACGGCGGGCGTCCTGAGCGCCCTGCCCCGTACGGCGGATGTCCCGAGCGTTCTGCCGTCCCTACGGCAGTGGGCCCCGCCCCCTTCGCGAGGGGGCGGGGCCCACTGATGTCCGTACGGCCCTGACGGCCCTGACTGCCCGTACGACCCGTACGGCCGTACGGGCGCGGCTCCGGTCAGCCCTTGACGCGGGCCATCCACGCCTCGACGTCAGAGGCCGTGCGCGGCAGCGCGGCGGACAGGTTCCGGTTGCCGTCCTCGGTGACGAGGATGTCGTCCTCGATGCGGACGCCGATGCCGCGGTACTCCTCGGGCACCGACAGGTCGTCGGCCTGGAAGTACAGGCCGGGCTCGACGGTCAGCACCATGCCGGGCTCCAGCGTGCCGTTCACGTACGCCTCGGTGCGGGCGACCGCGCAGTCGTGGACGTCCATGCCGAGCATGTGGCCGGTGCCGTGCAGGGTCCAGCGGCGCTGGAGGCCGAGCTCCAGGACGCGCTCGACCGGGCCCTCGACGAGGCCCCACTCCACGAGCTTCTCGGCGAGCACGCGCTGCGAGGCGTCGTGGAAGTCGCGGAACTTCGCGCCGGGCCGGACCGCCGCTATGCCCGCCTCCTGGGCCTCGTACACGGCGTCGTAGATCTTGCGCTGGAGGTCGTTGTACGTGCCGTTGATCGGCAGCGTGCGGGTGACGTCGGCGGTGTAGAGGGTGTGGGTCTCCACGCCGGCGTCCAGGAGCAGCAGCTCGCCGGAGCGGACCGGGCCGTCGTTGCGCACCCAGTGCAGGGTGGTGGCGTGCGGGCCGGCGGCGCAGATGGAGCCGTAGCCGATGTCGTTGCCGTCGACGCGGGCGCGCAGGAAGAACGTTCCCTCGATGTACCGCTCCGAGGTGGCCTCCGCCTTGTCGAGCACCTTCACGACGTCCTCGAAGCCGCGCGCGGTGGCGTCCACGGCCTTCTGGAGCTCGCCGACCTCGAAGGCGTCCTTGACGAGGCGCTGCTCGCTGATGAAGACGCGCAGCTCCTCGTCGCGCTCGGCGGTGACCTTGTCCCGCAGAGCCTCCTCGACGCCCGCGTCGTGGCCGCGCACGGCGCGGGCGGGGCCGGCGGCGGCGCGCAGCAGGCCGGGGAGGTCGCGGACGTCCTCGGCGGGGATGCCCAGCAGCTGCTCGGCCTCGGCGAGGCTGTGCCGGCGGCCGACCCACAGCTCGCCCTGGCCGTCGAGCCAGAACTCGCCGTTGGCGCGGTCGGAGCGCGGCAGCAGGTAGAGGGTGGCGTCGTGGCCGCCGTCCGCCGCGGGCTCCAGCACGAGGGCGCCGTCCTGCGTCTGGTCGCCGGTGAGGTACGCGTACTCGGTGGACGCGCGGAAGGCGTACTCCGTGTCGTTCGAGCGGGTGCGCAGGTTGCCGGCCGGGATCACCAGCCGTTCGCCGGGGAAGCGCGCGGAGAGCGCGGCGCGGCGGCGGGCGGTGTCGGGGGCCTGGGCGATCGGCGCGAGATCGCGCAGCTCGGTGTCTGCCCAGTCCGACTTCATGTTCTCTGCGAGTTCGTCCGACACGGCTGGGTACAGACCGTTCTTCCGCTGCTTGATGGGCTCCTCGGCCGCCGGGGTCTCCGGGGTGGGCTCCTCGGTCACGACATCCTCCTCGATCTGGACCGCCTTCCATCGTATGTGCGGGTGGCGGGCGGCCGAGGGGGGTGTGACCTACCCGTTAGGCGCCCCGCGGCACGGGCGCCGGGCCACGGCGGGGCGGGCGGCGGCTCAGTCGAAGCGGGCCGCGAGAAGTATCACGTCCTCGTCGCTGTCGGCCTCGTCGAGACCGTCCGGCAGGACCGTGCGCAGCACGTGGTCCACGACCGCCTCGGGGTCGCCGCGCAGCGCGGTGGGGACGCTCGCGGCGGCGGCGTGCAGCCGGGCGAACGCGCGGTCCAGCGAGTCGCCGGTGCGGTGCAGCAGCCCGTCGCTGTAGAGCAGGAGCGTTTCGCCGGAACCGGGCTCCAGCTCGACGCTTGGCGCCTCCCAGCACGAGAGCATGCCCAGCGGCGCGGAGAGGGACGTCTCCACGTACTCGGCGCGGTCGTCGCCGATGATCAGCGGCGGGCAGTGGCCGGCCCCGGCCAGCACGATCTTGTGCGCGGGGGTGCCGTCCGGCCGGGGGACGAGGGCCGGCTCGCAGTACGCGAAGAGGGCGGTGGCGGAGCGGGCGGGTTCGGTGAGGCGGAGCAGGAGTTCGAGGTCGGAGAGGACCGCGACGGGGTCCTCGCCCTCCATCACGGCGTACGCGCGCAGGGACGCCCGCAGCCGGCCCATCGCGGCGACGGCGCTGGGGCCGGAGCCGGTGACGCCGCCGACGGCGAGGCCGAGCGCGCCCTCGGGCAGCGGCAGCGCGTCGTACCAGTCGCCGCCGCCGTGCGGCCCGGTGCGGTGCCGGACGGCGAGCCGGACCCCGGTGACGCGCGGCAGCCGGCTGGGCAGCAGCTCTTCGCGGAGGGTGGCCACCGTGGCGCGGGCGCGGTCGAGTTCGAGGTGGCGGGCGAGGTGTTCGGCGGCGTACGCGCAGTAGAGGCCGATGAGGTGGCGCTGGCGCCCGGTGGGCTCGGCCGGTTCGTCGTAGAGCCAGACGGCGGCGCCGAGCCGGCCGGTGGCGTCGGTGGCCAGCGGCACGGCGTAGCTGGCGGCGTAGCCGAGGCGGGCGGCGACCTCGCGGTGGCGGGGGTCGCTGCCCGGTTCGCCGGCGATGTCGGGGTGGGCGATGCCGGGCCGTACGGACGGCTGGGCGCCGGGGTCCGGGCAGGGGCCGGCGGGCGGTTCCGCTCCGGACTCCGTTCCGGGCTCCGTTCCGGGCTCCGGTTCGCCCGTGGCGCCGGGTTCGGGCAGGCCGTCGAGGAGCCGTCCGTAGGCGAGGGAAGCGCGGGGGATGGTCTCTATGTGGCCGAGGTCGGCGCGGCCGAGGCCGAGGCCGACGGTGGTGACGGGGCCGAGGCCGTCGGCGGGCTGGAGGGTGATCAGGCCGCGCCGGGCGCCGACGAGGGCGGATCCGCCGCGCAGCAGTTCGTGCAGGGCGGCGTCGAGGGTGGCCGCCCGGGCGATCCGCTCGGTGAGTTCGTGGAGGGTGGTGAGGTCGGAGACCCAGCCCGCGAGGCGGTCCTGGAGCACCGCGCCGGGAGCGGTGGGCGGCGGGGCGTCGGCGGGGGCGTCCGGGGCGCCGGAGACGTCCGGGGCGGCGGGGCCGTCAGCGTCGTCGGGCGCTGGAGTGTGCGCCGGAGCGGGGAGCGAGGGATTGATTCCGGCCACTTTCGGCAACTGTGGTGCGGTCATGGCCGACTGCCTGGCTCGGTCCGCGCGTCGTCGCAGGTGAGTATGGGCTCGAAGGCGGTGTCCGGCGTACTGGCGAGCACCTTTGCCCGGCCGTCCGGCCTCTGTGTTTTGTTCAATAGCATCGCAAACCCCCATGTCATGTTGCGCCGCTATCAATGTCTCCACATGTACACGCCCGAGTAAGGGGATGTCCAGCATTGGACTATTGGGATTGATGGTGTCTGTGGGGATTCGAAGTTGGCCGGAAAATGACCATGAGAGTGTCCGGTAGAGGTCGACTGACGTCATTCGACAACGCGTCATATCCACCGAGGTGGGTACGTACTCGGAGAAGGGCAGGGGCAGTTGAGATCGCCCCGGAACCCGGCGCGCGGCCATTGCGTCTTACTCGGCGACGGCCGTGCCCCATCCCCGAGTGGCGGCGGGGTTCCCCTGGCGAAGTCATGGGAGCACTGGGCAAAGCGCGAAGCGCCATCAACGCGCCACCCCTCGCCACGTTCCACGCTCGGCCTGCGGCGTGATGCGCTGCCTAGTACGCGCTGTGACTTGTGATCCACGTGGTGTGAGGGGCTCCGTAGTGCCACGGAGCGCACCGGACCGCCGCGAAGTGCCATGCGAAGTGCCCTGTAGTGCGATGGACATGTAGTGCGATGGACACGTCCCCTGCCTCCGGCGGGCGGACCCCGGCCCTCGGCGTTCACGGAAAGGAACGAGCGCTCATGCGCGATTTCCTCGGAAGGCGACGCAAGCTCTCCCCTCGGCGTCGCAGCGGGCGGTCGACGCTGCTCGCCGCAGCTCTGACCTGCGCCACCGAATGGAAGTGGCCCGTGCTCCCGGGCGTGGGGCTACGGCCCGGCCACGGCCAGGAACCGGAGTGCGGCTGCCCGCACCCCGACTGCGTGGTGCCCGGCGCCCACCCCTTCGACCCGGGTCTGCTGGCGGCCACCACGGACGCCCGCATGATCCGCTGGTGGTGGACCAACCGGCCGGACGCGCCGGTCGTGCTCGCCACGGGCGGCGCCGCGCCCTGCGCGGTGAGCCTGCCCGCGGTGGCGGGCGCGCGGGCGCTGGCCGCCTTCGACCGGCAGGGCGTGCGGCTCGGTCCCGTGGTCGCCACGCCCACCCGGTGGTCGCTGCTGGTGGCCCCGTACTCCCTCGAAGTGCTCGGCGAGTTGCTGCACAGCCAGGACTGGGTGCCGGGGTCGCTGCGGTTCCACGGCGACGGCGGCTATGTGGCGCTGCCGCCGTCGCGCACGGGAGCGGGCCGAGTCCGATGGGAGCGGGCCCCTCGGCCGGCGGCGGCCGGCGCGGGGGCCGGGACGCCGTGGCTGCCGGACGTCGCCACCGTGGTGGACGTTCTGGTGGAGGAGAGCGCGGGGACGCCGGGCGGCGGGAGCCGGTTGGCGTATTGAGCGCCCACGAGCGCCGGGAGGCCCGCGGCGGACGAGCGCGGCCGGGAGGCCGGCGAGCGGGCCGGAAGCGCGTTGCGGCGCAGCGCGGCGGATCGAGGCAGAGGGGCGCGTACGGGCGGGAGCCGCACGCGCCCTCACTCGTACGGGTGTAAGCGGGCCCGAGTTGTACGGGAAATGGGCCTGCTGGCACCGGGAAGCCACCACTCCGGCGGTTATGTTCGGCGTACCGATCAACCGATCAAGCTTCCCCGGCGAATCGCAGGTGGGTTCCATGGAACGAGCGCCCCAGCCCCGCGCCGCAAACCTTCGGGTGGTCGCGCTCGCGAGCGCGGTGGCGCTGGCCATCGTGCTGCCGCTCGCCGTCGCCGTGGCGGGGCCCGCGGGCCGCCTGGACGCGGCGGTCGCCGAACGGACCGGGGAGAGCGCCCGCGAGAGCACGGGGCGCGGCGACGCCGACGGTCCTGCGGGCGACGCGGACTCCCGGCACGGCGCGGAGACCGTGGGCGAGCGGCCCGCCGCCGACGGCGCGCGCGGGGTGCTGTCGGGGCTCGGACTCGCCGAGCGGCCGGGAGAGGCCCGCGATACCGCGCGCTGCGGCCCCGAACTCTCCGCACCCGGACGCGTCGAGGCGCAGACATGCGTCCTGGCGCAGGGCCGCGACACCTGGTCCCGGCTCTACTACCGCAACCTCACAGGCGGGCCGCTGAAGGCCGTACTGACCCTGATGCAGCCGGACGGGCGGACGCTGCAGGCGCACTGCGCGGTGGCCGGCGCAGGCCGCGGGTCCTGCCAGACGCCGCGCGAGCGGACGGTGCGGGGATACGGGGGCCGCGGCACGCACGACGGCTACACGGCCGTTTCGGAGATCGCCTCGGCGGACGGGAGGCTGCTGCTCCGCTCCGGCAGCAACTCTCCGGAACGCGCGGAGGATTAGCGGCGGGCGCGGAGCATTGGCCGCCGGTGCGCGGAGCGGATTCGCCGCGGGCGCGTGGCGGATTGAGCGCGGTGCGCGCGGAGGGATTGACCGGGGCGCACCGGGCGGATTGGCCGTGGTGCGTGCGGAGGGATTGGCCGCGATGCGCGGGGCGGATTGGCCGCGGGGCCGACGCCGGCCGGCCGGACGGGGCCGAAGCAGGAAGCCCGGGATTCAATTATTCCGGGGCATGGAAACGCCCGGTCGCTGGCGACGGGGGATGCACCAGCGACCGGGCTCCTAGAACGGTAACAAGAGATCGGCGGTTCGCAAATTCCATCGCGGAAATCCGGTCGCTTAATTTCCTGGTTTCCAGGCCAGGAGCGGGAGTTGTGACGGGAGTCACGTCGATGGGCCGCCGAGGCCGGGGTCAGCTCAGGGTCACCTGACGGTTGGTGAGGCCGCCGCGCGCCCGCCGCTCCTCCGGGGTCAGCGGGGCGTCCGTCGCGAGCGCCTCGGTCAGCCGCTCCGCGAAGGCGGCGGCGGGCTTCTCGACGTCCGCGGCGCGCATCGCGACCGGCAGGTCCCACACCGGCACGGTCAGACCGTGCGCGCGGAACGAGCCGACCAGCCGGGTCCCCTCGCCGAGCGACGACGCGCCCGCGGCGTGCAGCCGGGCCAGGGCGTCCAGCAACTGCTCCTCGGGGTGCGTCATGACCCAGCGCAGGTGGTTCTTCTCCGGCGTCTCGCACCAGTACGCGGCCTCGACGCCCGCCAGCCGGGCGGTGGGGATCGCGGCCTCGTTGGCGCGCTCCAGGGACGCGGCGACCTCGCCCGTCGCGTTCTCCGCGTCCTCGATCCAGAACTCGAACCCCTCGTGGACGACCGGCGTGAAGGGCTGCGCGGGGTCGAGCAGGTCCTGGAGGCGCGGCCCGTCGGCGGGCACCCGCTCGGCGGCGACCGGATTGCCCGGCTCGGCGGCCAGCGCGCGCCGGAGCGTGTCGGCCAGGTCGCGGCTGATGTCGCCGGAGGCGGTGTCGTTCTGGAGCCCGAGCAGCACGGCCCCGTTGTCGCGGCGCAGCGCGGGCCAGGCCATCGGCAACACGGTCGCGAGCGTCACCGAGGGCACGCCCTCGGGAAGCCCGCCCTTGAGGTGCAGCTCGACGGTGGCGGCGGGCACCAGCTCGCGCAGCGCCACCCAGTCCCCCTCGCCCGGCAGCCCCTCGAAGGGGCGCTGCACCAGCTCGGTGACGGCCTGGGCGGCCTGGCGGCCGTGGCAGGCCTTGTAGCGGCGGCCGGAGCCGCAGGGGCAGGGCTCGCGGGCGCCGACGGCCGCGATCTGCGCGTCGGCGGCCTGCGGCCGGGCGGCCTTCGTCTGGGGGCGGCGCTTCTTGGCCATGGCGTGCGTGTCTCCCGATCGGTCCGGCTCGTACGGGCGCGAGCCTAGCGGTCGGGGGAGCGGGGGCGGTTGGGCGCACGGTCCGCCGCGTATGGGCGCATGGCGCGCCTGGGCGGGGCGTACGCGCCGGGGGCGGGCTTGCCCGGGCATGGGCGTACGCGCCGGGGGGCGGGCTCGCCTGGGCGTGGGTGTGCCGGGCGTACCCGTCCCCCGGGCGCGGGCCTGCGCCTGCCGGGGCACTGTCTCCTGGGCGCATACGGGTACGAATACGGATACGCATAGGCATACGGACCGGGTGCGCACACATGGCGGCCTGGGCATACGGCCGACGCTCTGGCCCGCACTTCGGCCTTCAGGTACGGGCCTGTGCGCGCCCCGGCCCGTACGCGCAGGCGGGGCGCACGGTCCGACCGCCCCGCCTGGCCGCCCCCGCCTGGCTGCGCTGCCCTGATCCGCTCTGATCCGCCCCGGCCCGCCCTGGGGCTACCGCAGCTCGTCGATGTCGGCGAAAGCCGCCGGCATGGCGGCGATCGAGGGCACCGGGGCGGTCCGGGACGGTGCGACGGGGCCGAGAGCGACGCGCGTAGCGAAGCTCTCACGTGCGGAAAGAGCGGCCCATACGGTCACTTCGCCGGAGGCGTCCCGGACGCCCCACTCCTGGGACAGCGCCCGGATGATGTTGAGGCCGCGCCCCCCGCGCGCCGTGACGGACGGAGTGGCCGGAAGTGGTCGGGTCGGACCGCCGCCGTCGGTGACTTCCACGGTCAGCCGGCCCCGCTCGTCCACGTGCCAGGCCGCGAGTATGGTGCCGTCGCCGTCGGGGCCCCTGCCGTCCCCATTGCCGCTGCTGATGTGGCCGTTGTGGCCGTTGCTGCTGCCGTTGCGCCTGTCTTCGGCGCTCAGCGGGCGGCCGTGCCGGCACGCGTTGCTGAGCAGTTCAGAAAGGATCAGTACAGCGTCGTCGATGACCGAATCCGCCACCCCGCTCATGCGCAGATCCTCACGCATGCGGTGCCTCGCTACCCCCACGGCCGACGGACCATGGGGTACGGCCATGACCGACGACGTGGGCACCTCCTGTGCCACCACCAACGCCACCCCCGAGACCTCCTTCGCCCCACGCCAGGGGATGAATGCCCCAATGGACTGGACCGGAAACCGGCCAACTGCGATCCGGGGAGGCACTCATAAGGAACGAATGCGCAACGAACGCGCCGGTGCACACCCTGTAATGGTTCCTATAGGCGATCGAGTTGTGACAGCACCTGCTTGGGGCGATTTGTGATCACGGCATCCACGCCGAGGTCCGCGCACAATTCGACGTCGGCCGGATCGTTCACCGTCCATACGTGCACGCGGTGTCCGGCGCGGTGCAGCCGGCGCACGTAATCGGGGTGGTTGCGCACGATACGAATGCTCGGCCCGGCGATCCGTACGCCCGCGGGGAGCCGCCCGTCGCGGTGGCGCGGGGAAATGAACTGCATCAGATAGACGGTGGGGATGGCGGGCGCGGCGGCCCGTACCCGGTGCAGGGAGCGCGCGGAGAAACTCATGACGCGGACCGGGGAGGGCGGGTCGCCTTCTTTCAGCGGCCCGGTGAGGCCGAAGCGGCCGAGGAGGTCGAGGAGCTTCTCCTCGACCTGGCCCGCCCAGCGGGTGGGGTGCTTGGTCTCGATGGCGAGCTCGATGCGGCGGTCGGCGTCGGCGACGAGTTCGAGCAGTCGCTCCAGGGTGAGCACGGAGGTGCTGTCCCGGTCAGGGGCCTCGTGGTCGGCGGCCTGGCCCTTCCAGGAGCCGAAGTCGAGGGCGGCGAGGTCGGACAGTTCCAGGGCGGAGACGGCGCCGCGGCCGTTGGAGGTGCGGTTGACGCGGCGGTCGTGGACGCAGACGAGGTGGCCGTCGGCGGTGAGCCGGACATCGCACTCCAAGGCGTCCGCGCCGTCCTCGATCGCTCTTCGGTAGGCGGCGAGCGTGTGCTCGGGGGCTTCCTCGGAGGCTCCGCGGTGGGCTACTACGGAGAGGGGCTGTCGCTCGGGGCCGATGTCCCTGGCCGGGCGTGCGTAGGTCACCGAGTTATGGTGCCATCGCGAGGCGTAGTCGCGCATGCGGACCCTTTTGTCCGGCTGGTCCGGGGTGGGTAGACATAAAGGAAGACGAAGGACGTCCGCGAAAGGCACAGTCTCCGTTTACGGCGGTCTGACGCCTGATGGGAAAGGCTGTAGACGGACGCTCGAACGCGTGGGCCGAGGCCATGATGACCACTGACGTGCACCTGAGGAGAGAGCTGTGAGCACCGAGAACGAGGGCGCTGCCGCTACGCCTGCGGCGACGCCGCGTACGGCACCTCCGGCGCCGGACACCGCGTCGGCGCACACCGCTCCCGAGACCCCGGCCGCGCCGCCGGCTCCCGTAGCGCCGCCTGCCCCGCCCGCGCCGCCGACACCGGCGGCGCCGGACCTGGCGAAGGCGACGGAACCGGCGGCTTCGGCGGACGCGCGGGATGACGCGCGGGATGCGGCTCCGGCGGATCGTACGGAGCAACTGGCTCAGGTGCCGCCGGATCGTACGGAGCAGCTGGCCCAGGTGCAGACCGGGCACCAGGCCCAAACACAGCCGCAGCCTCAGCCGCAGGCACTGGCCCAGCCGCAGACACCGGCCCAGCCGCAGCCTCAGGCTCCGGTAGGGCCTCCGGCGGAGGCTCCGGTCGGATATCCCGCGGAGGCTCCGCTCGGTTATCGGGCGGAGGCTCAGGCCGGGCCTCCGTACGACGCCCCTGCCGGGCAGTACCAGCAGCCTGTACCGCCGTCGGCCATGGCGGAGTACGGGCATCCGGGGGCGGGCGCTCCTGGCGCTCCCGGTGGCGGTGCGGGCGGCGCGGGCGGTGCCGGTGTTCCTGGTGGGGCAGGCGGCTGGTGGGCGCAGAGCGGTGCCGGTGGTGCGGGCGGTCCGGGTGAGCCCGGGGCGCCATGGGGCGGCGGGCCCGTGCCGCCGCCCCGACGTCGGCGCGGCGGTCTCGTGGCCGCCGTGCTGGCGGCGGCCCTGATCGCGGGCGGCGTCGGCGGCGGGGTCGGTTTCTGGGCGGCGAACGACAGGGACAGCTCCGGTTCCACGACGGTGGCGTCGAGCGGGGACGCCAAGACGGACAGTCGGGCGCCCGGTTCCGTGGCCGGCATCGCGAACAAGGCCCTGCCGAGCGTCGTGACGATAGAGGCCCAGGGCCAGGGCGGCGACGGCAGCACGGGCACGGGCTTCGTCTACGACAAGCAGGGCCACATCCTCACGAACAACCACGTGGTCGCCACGGCCGCCGAGGGCGGCAAGCTCTCGGTGACGTTCTCCAACGGCAAGAAGTACGACGCGACGGTCGTCGGTCGGGCCAAGGGTTATGACGTCGCCGTCATCAAGCTGAAGAACCCCTCCGACGCCAAGCTCACCCCGCTGCCGCTCGGCGACTCGGAGAAGGCCGCGGTCGGCGACGCGACGGTAGCCATCGGCGCGCCCTTCGGCCTCTCGGGCACGGTCACCACCGGCATCGTGAGCGCCAAGAACCGCCCGGTCTCCTCCAGCGAGGGCGGCGGCGCGGGCGGCGGCAACGCCTCCGCCTCGTACATGAGCGCCCTCCAGACGGACGCCTCGATCAACCCCGGCAACTCCGGCGGCCCGCTGCTCAACAGCCAGGGCGCGGTGATCGGCATCAACTCCGCCATACAGCCCGCGGGCGGCGGCGGTGGCGGCGGCTTCGGCGGCGGCGAGCAGCAGTCCGGCAGCATCGGCCTCGGCTTCGCGATCCCGATCAACCAGGCGAAGACCGTGGCGGACCAGCTGATCAAGACCGGCAAGCCGGTCTACCCGGTCATCGAGGCCACGGTGAACATGAAGAACACCGGCAACGGCGCGACGATCGCCGCCAACGGACTCAGCGGCGACCCCGCCATCACCCCCGGCGGCCCGGCCGACAAGGCCGGCCTCAAGCCCGGCGACACCATCACGAAGATGGACGACACGATCATCGACAGCGGTCCCACCCTCATCAGCGAGATCTGGACCCACCACCCCGGCGACAAGGTCGCCCTCACCTACACCCGCGACGGCAAGCAGTCGACGGCCCAAGTCACCCTCGGCGAACGCTCGGGCGACAGCTGACGGCCCCTCGGCCCCCGGCGCACCTACCGGAATCCCCGAACCGCTAGGCTGTAACCGCTCCGCAGCAGGTAGGCGGGGCGGGGAGGCTTGCCCGAGCGGCCTAAGGGAACGGTCTTGAAAACCGTCGTGGCAGCGATGTCACCGAGGGTTCAAATCCCTCAGCCTCCGCCGAGGTCAGCGTAAGCACTGGTCAGAAGGGGTGCCCCGGTCTAAGGGGTGCCCCTTTCGCATGGGCCCTGTCTCACCCTGATCCGCCCCTGTCACGCCGTTGACCAGTGTTTGTGGACCAGGCGTGGACCAGGATTTGACCGAGTGGACCCGAGAAAGCGCAGGTCACGTCGGCACCCCGGCCACTTGGATGGACCGACCCTCTCAGCAACGAGAAGGACGCCGCCCCACCATTGAAGGGGGACGACGTCCTTGATCGTTCACCGCAGTGCTGCGGCGGCTGTGGGTGGATCAGTCCTCTTCTGCTTCTGCCAACGCCCGCTCGATTTGCTGGTTGGAGTGGTGCTGGCCACGGTGAATCGCCTTGGCGTAGAAGCGGTAGAGGACAGCAACGCTGTGGCCCGCGCGGCGCGCGACTTCTGCGGGGGAGACTCCGGAGTCAAGCCAGAGCGACACACCGGCATGCCGTGCCGAGTAGGGCACCTCAGCCAGGGGCGAGGCAACTTCCGCGTCGGTGAGCACGGCGAGCCGAGCAGCTTGCCAGATTTCCCCGTACTCCTTGGACAGCAGGTGGCCACCCTGCACAGCACGGAACAGACGACCGTCTTCGGCAGTGCCGAACTCCTTAATGTGGTCACGGACCATGCGCACCAGGACGGGCGGGATGGGGACAGAGCGAGTCGCCTTCCTCGCACGCTTCTTCAAGCCCCGTGTGTCGAACGATTCACCGGTGTCCGTCCACCCCGAGCCCACACGGGGTGTGCTGGTACTCAGCAGAATTTCGCCCCAGCCTTCCTCAGGAAGAACGAAGTCCGTATCACGCAGATTCGCGGCCTCAGAAGGGCGATTGGCCGCGTAGTAGAGGCATCCGAAGAACGTCTGAAGATGCCGGCCGCGTACCCCCTGGGCTCCGACAGCATGGATCAACTGCTTCGCAAGCTTCGGGCCGGGAACGAAACGGAAGTCGATCTCAACATCGGTTGCCGGGGGTGCCCAGTCCACTTTCGAGAGGGGAAGCGTGGTCAGCAGTTCTCGTTCCACCGCGTACCGCAGGCAGTTACTGAACACGGGGAGTTTCCGTTTCACCGTGTTTTCGGCAGCAGCCTTGCCATCCGTGCGCAGTGTGAGAGCGTCGAGTGCCGATCGCACCACGGAGGGGGTGTTGAGGTCCGTGATATTCACTGACTTGCGAGCGATCCAGTCAAGCGCCGCTGTGATCTCCGCTGGTGGTTCCACGACCTCTATACGGGGCCTCAGTGCTCCCTTGTCGTCGAGGACGAAGCGAAAGGCCCAGGAGTAGAGCGCAGCGCGTAGAACCTTCATCTCCGGGCCGCCACGGGTGTCTTTCACCAGTCGAGGCGTCACGGTGGCCAACGCATCGGCTATTCCTGCACGATGCTTGGCCGAAGCGGTCGGCCACTTCATGGCCGCGTATTCACGTGCATGGGCATACCAGGTGGTGACCTTCTGGGCCAGGACTTCCGAGGCAGGGAGGCCAGTCTCCGTATCGAACTGTTCCCGCTTGCGGAGGGCAGTCAGCAGCTCCGTCCGTCGCCCGTCAGCCTGTGCCTTGATCTTGTAGCTCTTGGAGAAGGGGTAAGGGCCCACACGCCAGCGGAGTTGGTACGGAGTCTTGGGGCGGCTGGCCCGCTTGCGGATGCTCCAGATCTGCACGTCGTAGGTCAGCATGAGGTCACCTCGCACTCCGTCCACCAGGCGTCAAGGTCGGTGCGACGGATGCGCAGTTGACCGTTGGGAAGCTTCATGTGCTTGGGAGCCTTGCCCGTGGCCCGCATTCGATAGAAGGCCGCACGTGACATTCGAATTTCTATGAGTGCTTCGTCCAGCGTCAATGTGGTTGGCCTGCTCTGGTAGGTCACAGCCAGGGTTCTCCTTCGCTCTTGCGACGCTGGATCTCGTCGCGCTTGTGGGTCAGTTCGTGGCGTACCTGTTCGGCTAGGAGTTCTTCGCCGGGGCGGTAGCCGGAGGTGAGGTAGGACCAGGAGGATTCGGTGACGAGGGTGGTTTCCTCGTTGGCTTCCGGTGTCTCGTCGGTGGGGTGTGCTTGTGCGGTGCGCCAGGCGCGGCG